>DASTQE010000118.1:0-4561 GCA_035761895.1 Nitrospira sp.
ACGGTCTCCTCGTCGAGCGGCTCGTAGTCGCTGGGTTTGAGCCACATGAGTTGGAAGCACTTGGGGCAGCTACGGACTTGCGTTGCCATCCGTTTCCTCGTACACTAGAAATAAAGAGGATGCTGAGTCCGGTCATCTTCTTGCATCCTCGATGTACAACGGGAGCCTACTCTAGTACAAGATGCCCGCCACCCTCAAGACTGCCGTTACGTTTTCCGAAAAGAAGGAACTGGAAGCCTCGCAGCTCTTGAAGCTCTTTCACCAGGCGCCCTGGGCGAAAGAACGCACGCTCGAAGACGCCAAGGAGATGCTGCGACATACCGACCTGGCGTTATGCGCCTGGGACGGCGAACAGTTGATCGGTTTCGGCCGCGTGTTGACCGATTTTACCTATCGCGCGAGCATCTGGGATGTCATTGTCGATAAGGCGTATCAGAAGCAAGGCATCGGAACAGAGATCGTGCAACGCATTCTCAACCATCCACGCCTCAAACGCGTTGAGCTCTTCTGGCTCTGCACGAGGCGGCCCGCCTTTTACGCGAAGTTAGGCTTCAGTGCCAAGGAACAGACCGGGATGGTGTGGTCGCGGTCGCGGCAGGCACGGCAGGAGTAATTCGCTTTTCCCGCGAACGGCTGCGCGCAGAGTCTCGCGAAACTTACTCCGCGCACAGCGCCGCTGAGCGTCAAAAGAACATTTTCACGCCAACCAGAAATCCAAACGAGGATGCGTTCCAGTCGTTGATTTGCACGCCGCCAACCGTGGCATGCCCATCGTTCCGCTTGTAGGCCATTTCGCCGTTCAGCGCAAATCGTTGCGTGATCATCCAGTCGGCTCCCCAACCGAGGCGCCAGGCAAACGTATTGCTCGGCGAAATTCTCGTGATGTTGCGGTCCTCGCCAAAGCTGTTCACATTCACGCCGAAGCTCATGTTGACATAGGGGGTAATCGGACCGAAGCGGACAGGACGTATTTCAATGGTCGGTAACACCGACACCGTATCCTGATGTCCGAGATCCACGGAAGGCCGTTCTGTGCTGATGCTGTGTCGCTCCCACTCAAGCATCATTCCGATCAAGAGCCAGGTGTTGAGACTGTACATCGCTTGAAAGTTGACGAGCGAACCGACATCTGTGGAGGTGTTGGCCGTCAATTGCTGCGTCAAAGGCGCAAACCCCGCTCTCATGCCGAGGTAGACCTTACCCGGCTCGATCCCGCCATCCTGCATTTTCATCTCTGCCGCCCCGGCCTGCCCGGCGACCAAACCAAGTAACAGCACCGCGACCGCGACACTTCCTCTCCAACGACGACACGTCACCACAACCATAAACAGCCCTCCTCTGTATGGGGATTAAGACAACACACTCTCTTATCTCTCGTCGGCGATGCAAAAGCAATACGTTTTCTGAAATTGTGAAGACGCGCTGCCCGATCAGAAACGCGTCAATCGGCAAGCGAGACATTTTGTCCTCAGAGCATTCGGCGAACCCCGCGGACCATTGCAGGGTTATAGGAACGTGGAATCAATTGGCGGCAAGTGGTTGCCGCAATCGTTTGGGCGAAAAGAGAATCGAGATGAAAAACACGAGTGTCGAGAGAAGCACAATCGCAGGTCCCGAAGGGATATCCCAGAAGGCGGAAAGCAGGACGCCGGCGACGGAACAGGCAATCCCGATAATCAAGGAATACCAGGTCAAGGTGGAAAGACTGTGGGTCAGCTGGTAGGCCGTCGAAGCCGGGATCAGGACCATGGCAAACACCAGAATGGCTCCAACCGTCTTGAGCGATATCACCACGGTCAATGCCACCAGCGTCAGGAGAAGAAAAAACATTCTCCTGGCCGGTACCCCGGAAGCCTCGGCCATTTCCTGGTCGAACGCTATAAAATACAGTTCCTTCGAGAACAGGACAATGCTCCCCACCACCGCGATGCTCAATCCCCCGAGGGTCTGAAGCTCCTCCGGTGTCACCGACAAGACGTTCCCGAACAGGTACCCGTAGACCTCGGCATTATAGGCCTTCATCAACCCGATGAAGAGGATCGCGAGCGCCATGGTAGTGGTATAGAGGATTCCGATGGAGACATCGAGCTTCATCGTGCCTTTTTCTTCGACCCATCCGGTGATCCAGACGGTCACGAGCCCAAACAGGATCGCCAGAAGCAACGGAGGCCAGCCCATCAGGTAGGCCAACGCGACACCTGCGAATGCCGCGTGTGCCGTGCCGGCCCCTACGAAGGCGAGTCCTCGCAAGACGACAAACACGCCGATCAGGGAGCAGAGTCCTCCCACCATCGCGGCGGCGAGCAGCGAACGCTGCATGAAGTCGTAGGTGAGAAGATCGAGCACAGTCTGTCAATGATGGTGGTGGTAGTCTTCGACGATGACCAGGTCCTTTTCCGTGATCACGAGGTCCTTACCGTAAACCTCGCGAAGGATCTCGGCCTTCAGCACGTCGGCCGGCGGGCCCGCGGCATAGAGCCGGGTCTTGAGGAGGATCAAGCGGTCCACCCGCGCACGAATCATGTTGATGTCATGAGTGACGAGGAGCACGGTCAGACCCAATTCTTGATGGAGATGCGCGACTAATTCGATGACGTTGTGCTGGGTCGTAATATCCAGACCCGTAGTCGGTTCGTCGAGCAGCAGTACATCCGGTTGCTGAGCCAGGGCGCGGGCGATAAACACTCGTTGTTGCTGTCCACCCGACAGATGGCCCAGAGCCGTGTCGTTGTGTCTCTCCATGCCGACATGCGTGAGCGCTTCGATTGCGATCCGGCGATCGGCCGTTGTCGGGCGTTTGAACAACCCCAGGGCGCCGTAGCGGCCCATCATGACCGTTTCGAGCACCGTCACCGGGAAATTGCGATCGACCGCGCCCTTTTGCGGGAGATAGCCGATCTTGGCGCGGTGATGACAACGCAGCTCATCACAGGCGCAATCAAAGATGTGGAGATGTCCTTCGAGCGGAGCCATCAATCCCAGGACCGCTTTGCAAAGGGTGGTCTTGCCCGAGCCATTCGGACCGATCACGCCCACGAATTCTCCGGCGCCGATCGCCAGCGTGAGATCTTTGAGCGCGATGACACCGGGAAATCCGAAGGAGGCGTGATCAAAACGAATGATCGGCTGTCGAGGTGTAGACACTGGCACGGGCATCCTTTCGTCGAACCGCAAACGCGTTTGCCCGACCGGGACTACGAGGTCTCTAACGCGTTCGCCAATTGGAGCACATTATAACGGAGCATGTCGAGATAGGTATCTGTTCGAGGCAGACCACCTGGAAGGGTCGTCAACACGACGACTCGGGCTCCCGTTTCTCGTGCGAGAAGCTCCGGCAGTCTTTGGCTGAGCTGGATTTCTGAGACCACCGCTTTGACCCGCTGCGTTTTGATGGTCTCGATGAGATGTTGGATGTGGATTGCGGACGGCTCGCTGGCTGATTGGGTTTGGATGGTTGCGACGATTTCGAAGCCGAATCGCCTGGCGAAATACGGCCAGGCGGGATGGTGGGCGATGAATCGCCTGCTCGATAGCCCGCGCAGCCGTTCGGTCAACTCCACGCTGAGTTGGTCCAAGCGCTTGAGGTACGCGGCCTGATTCTGACGGAATTCTTGCGCATGGCCGGGGTCGGCCTCAACGAGAGCCTCGGTGACATGGCGCGTCATCGTCATGACGTTCTCCGGGTCCATCCAGACGTGCGGGTTGCCGCGCCCCTGTTTGACTCCGTCATCATGGCCGGCATGCGCTTCATGGTCATCAGGAATGAGGGCAATGCCTTTCGACGTGGTGATGATCGTGAGGGACGATCGTCCGGCGCTTTTGACGAGGTTCGCCACCCACACTTCAAGCCCCAGACCGACCTCAAACAACAGGTGCGCATTTCTGACGGCAACCAGGTCGCTCGGTTTGGGAGAATAGGTGTGTTCGTTCTCGTAGCCTTTTAGCAGCGACGTCACGCGAACATAAGGTCCTCCCACCTGTTCCGCCAGATCCTTCAAAACAGGAATCGTCACGACCACATTCAGAGGCTCCGTGGAGGTCGCCGCCATGGCAGGAGTGGTGGTGAACCAGCCACTCCATAGGAGGAGGCACCACACCGTAACGCATCGGGTCAAAGACATGGGCGGCGACCGTACCATCGAGCTTTCTTTCCTGTCAACGCGATGCGTGCGACGTGAACGTCCAAATCTCGCCACGGTGCTTGACCCGAGGCTGAAGTTGCATTAGCGTAGCGTGCCCACGGCTGGAACTCTTCGTAGAAGGCAGCAGCATGAAAATTGTTGGCTTGATGTCCGGAACGTCCGGAGACGGTGTGGATGCCGCGTTGGTCGAGGTCGCCGGCCGGGGACGGTCACTCAAGGCTCGCGCGCTCGCGGCCCAGACACTCGCTTACCCCCGATCCCTTCAGCAGCGGATTGTCACCGCCTCTATTTCGGGGACGGTTGGAGACATCTGTCATTTGAACGCACTGCTCGGTGAATGGTTTGCCAACGCCGCATTAAACGTCATTCGCCAGGCAAAGCTGCGTCCGGCCGATAATGCCGTGATCGGTTCGCATGGC
>DASTQE010000119.1:0-3068 GCA_035761895.1 Nitrospira sp.
CACGCGGGAGGACCAATCGGCGAAGGCAAGCTCTCCGGCGAGATCGTCACCTGCCCGTGGCACGGATGGCAATTCAATGTGCGCACGGGTGAGCGGGACGGCAATCCCAACTTCACGGTCGCCTGTTGCCTTGTGCGCGTACAAGACGGTCATGTAGAGGTCGCCCTGCCGCCCGGGTTTAAATAGCTCGGTGAAAGCGCGTCTTGGCGCGCTGGGGTGGGCGGGTGAGAAGGTGAAAGGCGCGTCCCGGGAAATCTATTCAAGCAATCGGTGGGTTGGGCGGGTGAGATAAGTGTCCGACTAAGCGGGGCCAAGGATATTCGGTTTGGGTGGAGCCGGGGCGGCAGGCTCATTGATGTCTTCCGGCTTCGGCGTAATCCCGTCTGCCGGCAATGAGGCAGCATTGACTCTCTTCAATGACAGATTGGCATGCCAAATGAATTCGCGCTCGAACCACTGTCCGTTCACGCTCTTGTCCCGCAATTGAATGCGCACTTCATAGAGATCACCATCCACCTGCTTGACCCGCCATTCGCCGAGGCGGGCATTCAGCCCGCGGTCCTTCATCGAGCGTACGTGCTCGGTCATCGCTTGAAGGATGGTCGGATAGCCAAGGGCCCGGTGTGTCTGAACCATCGCGAGTGCGTCGGCGCCCCGCCGATCGATCATGGGATTGATCGTCGGCGGCCTGGTCCAGACGTAGTAAATCGTGCCCAGCACCAGCACCCCCACAACGAGATAGTGGATAATTTTCACCAAGGGAAAAACACCTTTCGCGTGGCAGTCGTCAACTGCATCTTAGGAACCGGGCAAACATGAAGTCAATCAAGCGACGACCGGGTGGAGCGGCTTGTGCCGGCAAAAGACGGTATGTTACAAGTACGGGCTTGCGAAAAACTCATTAACTGGATGCTCAATGAAATTCTTTCTCTACGCCGATAATCTTCATCCTACGCAGCTCAAACGACGGGCGCCCGAGCACCAGTTCCAGATGCTGGCCACGCTCCCCGACCATACCATCCAATTTTGCCGCTGGTCCTCGCAGTGGCGTTGCGGACTCGCCAGCGTGGTGCCCTCGCCCGGCGAGAAGGTCTGGGGCGCCATCTTCGAACTGACCGACGAGGACGTGAAGCTGATCGACCAGTTCGAAGACGACGTGCCGCCGGAAGCCTTCCGTCACGTGCAAGTCACGGTGCTCAGTGAGGCCGGAGAAAAGATCCTCGTGACCACCCACGCCGCGACGCCGATCGGGAAATTCAAACCCAAGGATCACTACCTCGATTGGGTCATCAAAGGACTGAAGCATTGGAAATTTCCGGAGGAAGTGATCGAGCAGTGGCAGGCTTATCGCCCGAAATGAATGGCTAGTGGTGCGAGGCAAGGGCAAGGGGTTTCCTCCTCTCGCCTCGAGCCGCTCACCCCTCGCCCCTTAAATAAGGAGAGTTCATGCCAAAACCCAAATATCACATCGTCGTCTGCACGAACGCCCGGCCGCCGGGACATCCCAAACCATCCTGCGGCAGCCAAGGGTCCGCCCAACTGCTGATGGCGTTCAATATGGGCCTCATGCAGCGCGGCGTGATGCCGGGCGAAGTCTTGGTCAGCGGCTCCTCCTGCCTCGGCCCCTGCGAGCAGGGCCCGACGGTCGTCGTCTACCCCGACTGCACCTGGTACTCGAAGGTCACGGAAGCCGACGTCGCCACAATCCTCGACGAACACATCAAAGGTGGCAAGCCGGTGGCAAAGCTGAATCCCGATGCGGTGTGGAAATAATGAGGCAAGGGGTTAGCGGCGAGGGGCGAGAGGCATCACGAATCCTTCCCCTAGCCGCTCGCCCCTGGCCTCTTGCCTAATAACGCCATGGCCATACCGACTCATCACGAACACAAACATCATACGCCCATGTCGATTGGGTGCATGGTGATTACTTGCAGCGATACGCGGACACCCGAGACGGACACCAGCGGTCAGCTCATCCAGAAGCTCCTCAAGGAACAGGGCCATACCATCGCCGCCTATCACCTCGTCAAAGACGAGCCGACGCAGATCAAGGCCCGGATCGCGGAAGGCACCGGCAACGAGCAGGTGCAGGCGATCATCATCAACGGTGGAACTGGGATCTCGCGGCGGGATTCGACGTTCGAGGCCGTCGACGCCATGCTGGAAAAACGGCTGGATGGATTCGGCGAAGTCTTTCGCTATCTCACCTATCAGGACATCGGCTCACCGGCCATCATGAGCCGGGCAACCGCCGGCATCATCAAAGGCCGCGTGCTCTTTTCCACTCCCGGATCAGAAAACGCCGTCCGCCTCGCCATGGAAAAGTTGATCCTTCCCGAACTCGGCCACCTGGTCAAGGAACTCACGAAGTAACCTCGATATCCTACTTTTTCAAGTAGTCTTCAATAGAGAATCCGGCATCCTTAAGAATTTTAACCGCGAGACCGCGGCCTACGTCGCAACCGGTGTGAACAGGGACTGTGACTGACACTTTGCGCGCCTCATGTCGAAGCGTCAAGTGACTACCGGACTGCCTGTCTTCTTTGAAGCCTTGTGTTTTGAGGAAGCGGATAAGGTCCAGAGCGGTAACTTGGGGCATTCTGCCCATCAAGGCACCGCGACAGTTAACTCTTCCACGTGTACTAATTTTTCATTTTGCGGGATCGTTTGACCATGGGCGAGGAGAGACTGAAGGTGTTCTTGAATGGCTTCGCGGATATTTCGCTTCGCATCTTCGATTGTTTTCCCATTACTGAAGCAGCCCGGCAATGTCGGACTATAGGCCATGTAGCCTTCATCTTCAGCCTCCTTCTCAACGACGATCTCGAAGGTATAAAACTTCATCATCAACCTCTCTTAATGGAGAGGAGTATAGCATAAACCCATTTGAGCCATGACTGTTGCTCAAACAGATAAACACCGACCAAGGAACTAGAAAAATTCAGTCTTGGGCGATTTTTGGTTCGTCATACCCCATTGGCGGCGGAATCTTCGACTGCGCGTACCGCTTGTAGTGCAGCAACAGGTCCCGCACCGAAACGACTCCCACGATTTCACCGTTCCGCGTC
>DASTQE010000120.1:0-8675 GCA_035761895.1 Nitrospira sp.
AGGCCCATGTAGGAAGCGGCTTCGAGGATCGGATCATAGGGCCCAACTGTGAGCGGATTCGACGTCATGATTTCCTCGACTTTCCTTCCGAGGACCTCAGGATAGCCGGCTTCCATTTCCTCGAAGTCCCGGCTATGCACGTTGTCATGGATGTAGTCGCCATAGTTGGGATAGAGCGGCAATAACACGTCCCGTAACGTCACCATCCCGACGAGGCGACCATCGCCTTCGACGATCGGAATCGCGCCGCAGTTGCGGTTCATCATTTTTATCACCACGGACCGAACCGTATCCGTTTTCGAGGCCGTCACAATACCCGTAGACATCACTTCATGAACACGCATGGCCACCTCCTTTGGGTGACGCGACGCGGGCGACCCTTCACATCCGTTGAGGGGTCGCCCGTGTGTGGCGCTTATGACGCCGAGTGGTCTATCGTGTTGTGTTTAAGCGAGACCCGTGCAAGGCGCGGATGTTGGAACAGGTCGTCAGGGGAGAGATAACTCGATCCCAGGCGCTTGTGTTCCTCACGCCAGCCTGCTCCCTCCGCATCGGCTCCTCTGTTAGGAAGGTGTTCCCTGGGGGAACGGCGATGAATGTGTGGAGACGGCTAGCGTGACTGACGAGATGCCGGCCCGCGACTCGACGGGCCTTCCTGGTCCGGTGGATTCAGGTCTGTCATGGCGACCTCCTCCTGGTTCGAAAGGATTGGGAGGGAGTCAGCGAACCACTTCACCTCTACGCTCACTGCATGGGAGAGTCAACTGAGGAATTACCCCGGTTGGCGGTATGGGACCCAGCATAACGCATGCCAGGGAACCTTGTGAGAACAGCAAGGTTGCATCAGAGGACTTCCAGACAACCCGTCACACTCATGTGGTCACTACGATCCGGTGACAATTGCACCCGACACAGGTCACACTTGCTCAGGATCTCAATGCCACCGAAGACGTACGAGAGCTCTCGGAGAGTAATTGGCGGATGACGCTGGGAGGGACGAAGAAATTTGAGGAGACGTGAATCGGGCGCCGGAGCGACGTCCGGCGCCCGTGTCAATTACCGCTCAGGATGTTCCATCGCGCTTTGCGACTGGGACGGGGACGTCTGGCTTTGCGCGCTGCCCTGTCCGCCGGAGCGTTCCTCCGTGCTCTGCATTTGGCCGGTGCCTTGTTCCCCGACGCCGGACGGCATGGGCGAACCCGACCGTTCCATCGTGCTCTGAGTCTGTCCAGTGCCAGCCTGGTCAGAGCTCATGCCCTTCTGAGCCGGAACGCCGGATCGCTCCAGAGTACTTTGCGTTTGCCCGGTGCCTCGTTCGCCGATTCCGGCAGGCTCGGAAGCCAGTCCTTGGGACGTCATTCCGGATCCCGATTCCGCCACCGCATTTCCAGCGACAAAAAGGCACGTGCCAGCTATGACGAACGCGCCCAACGTCGAAGTCTTCATGGCCTTTCCTCCTATAGGTTGATAGGTAGCAACACCTATTCAAATGATACGGGCTGGCCCTTTGAGCACATAACTAGGGATACGCCTAAGTTGTGGAGGCTCGATTACCGACCACTTCCAGGTATTCCGCATACACGGTGGTGCTGTCGCTTCCCGCGCGGTTGTGAGCAGCCCAGAGCGCTTCGAGTTCCGCACGAAGCCGGTTCCGCCCATCGCCGTCAAGCGCCGCAAACGCCTGGTTGATGGGTCCATAGTAACGTCGGAAGAGCTCCACCACCGCGACCGGCGGAAAATCATATGTGAAGGTATAGTGACGCCTGACCAAGCGCAGATCAGACAATCCCTGGCCGAATCGTTCCGTCACCGTCGTTTCGTCGCCCCACAACACTGGCGAGGGCATTCCAGACGGTGCAATAAACTTCGAGACCGCCTTGAACATCTGTCCAACAAACCCCTGTGGTGTCCAATTTGCCATCGCGATCACCCCACCCGGCTTGCAGACTCGCAGCAGCTCCGCGGCCACGATGTCGGGCCGCGGGGCGAACATCGCGCCGATCAGGCTGGTCACCACGTCGAATTCTGCGTCGGCAAACGGAAGCGCTTCCGCGTCAGCTTCTTCGAATCGAATATGCAGCCCCTCCTCTCTCGCACGGGAACGCGCGCATTCCACCAAATTGCTGGCGATGTCCACCCCGGTGACGTCGAGCCCGTCCCTCGCGGCCATCAACGCCAGTTGGCCGGAGCCGCAGGCCACATCCAGCCACTTGCCGCCCCGCAAGACAGACAGCCGGTCGTAGAACTCCCGCGCGCTGCCTTCCATATATCGTGAGAATCGATCGTAGTCGCCGGCCATCCAAATGGATTTGAGACGACTCTTCAGTTGCTCCAGGTCGGGTGTGAGTGCGCTGATCGTCATGGTGTCCCTCCTTTGTGAAGTAGCCCCGCAGGGCGCATGCGACGACTATACGGCAGGACCCGGTATGCGGGCTTAGCCGCGCGTCTCGTTCTCTTGACCCAAGGTGGTAGGCTGCGCTTTACTTGACGGGGCGTCCGGTATAATTTGCCGGTCGGCCGGTCTGACGCGGGGCAGTCATGGATGTCTTGTCTGAAGTCTTTGATACGGTGCATCTCGACGGCGCCATGTACTACAACGCCGAATTTTCCGCGCCCTGGTGCTTCCGCTCTCCCCGCTCAAGCCTGCTGGCTCCTTATCTTTCCGACACGCGGCGTCACGTCATCATTTTTCATTTATTGACGGAAGGTCGTGGCTACGCACACATCGACGGTGACGGCCGACCGGTGGTGCTCGATGCCGGAGACATTGTCATTTTCCCGCACGGCGATCCCCATGTCCTCGGAAACGGACCGCCGGTCACTCCGATGGACAGCTCACGCGAGTTGGAGCGGGTGTTATCGCTTGGCTTGAAGCTCTCGCGCATGGGCGGAGGCGGCGAACTTACCAAGTTCATCTGCGGCTACATGGCGTGCGACCCGCAGCTCAGCAGCGTGTTCCTTGGCGGCCTGCCGCCACTCTTGAAGGTCAACATCCGAAACGGTCCCGCAGGACAATGGCTGGAGAATTCGCTTCGCTATTCGGTGGACAATGCGGATCCGTCCAGTCCCGGCGGAAAAGCCGTGCTCGCCAAACTGTCCGAAGTGCTCTTCGTGGAAACGCTTCGGCATTACATCGCCCTCCTGCCGCGTGAACAGACCGGATGGCTGGCCGGGGTGCGTGACCCCGAGATCGGCAAGGCCTTGGCCCTGCTGCATCGGAAACCGGCCCATCCCTGGACCATTGCCTCGCTCGGAAGCGAGATCGGCGTCTCTCGCTCGGTGCTCGCCGAACGGTTCCGGCGCTATCTCTCCGAGAGCCCCATGGCGTACCTGGCCCACTGGCGTCTGCAACTCGGCGCGCAGCTGCTCAAATCCACGAGTCGCAGCGTGGCAGAAATCGCCGCTGAGGTCGGCTATGAATCGGAACCCTCCTTCAATCGCGCCTTCAAACGGCAATTTGGTCTGCCGCCGGCCCGCTTCCGCACCCAATCGAGGGCGGCGCGCAGCACGCCGACCGGCCAGTCATCATTCAAGAGTCGACGACCTGCCCCTTCCTTGACACCATAGAACCACGGCCCGTATGCTCCATCCTCACAGTTCCGTCTCCATGGCTGCTGCCTGGCGGGAGGGAGGCTGATGCCGTCATCCGGTCGACGTCCGCATTTGTTGCACGCCGGTTCCATCCTGCTTCTCCTCGGGATTCTCCTCATCGTCAGTCGTCCCGCATTCTCGGCAGAACCATTCGTCACGGTCGCCACTTACGACGGTGTCATCAATCCGGTCTCCGCCGAGTATCTGCACGACGCCCTGGCGTCCGCGGAAGCAGGCGGGGCGCAGGCGCTGATCATCGCTCTGAATACGCCGGGGGGGTTGGACAGCTCGATGCGGCTCATCATCAAGGACATCACGGGGGCAACGGTCCCGGTGGTCGTCTATGTGTCTCCCTCCAGTGGACGGGCCGCTTCCGCGGGGGTCTTCATCACGATGGCCGCTCACGTGGCCGCGATGGCTCCCGGTACCAACATCGGTGCCGCGCATCCCGTCAACATGGGCGGCGGTGAGATGGACAAGACGATGAAGGAAAAGGTTGAGAACGATTCCGTGGCCTACATCAAGTCCCTTGCCCAGCAACGCGGGCGAAACGCCGCCTGGGCGGAGGACGCGGTGCGCAAGAGCGTCTCGATCACAGAGCGAGACGCGGTCAAGCTGAATGTGGTCGATCTGGTCGCGGAAGATGTCCCGGCGCTGTTGAAGCAAGTGGACGGGCGCAAAGTCCATCTGCCCTCCGGGCCGACGGTGCTGAAGACTGCCGGGGCCGGCCGGCGCGACTTCCCAATGGGACTTCGCCTCGAGTGGCTCAAGGCCATCAGCGATCCGAACATCGCGTATCTGCTCATGACGATCGGCACTATCGGCATTATTGCGGAACTCTATAGCCCGGGAGCGATTCTCCCCGGCATCGTCGGCGCCATCAGCTTGATTCTCGCCTTCTATGCATTTCAGTCATTGCCGGTCAACTACGCCGGCATGCTCCTCTTTCTGTTGGGCATCGTCTTCTTTGTGTTGGAAGCCAGCGTCACGAGCTACGGCCTTCTCGCCATCGGAGGCATAGTGGCCATGCTCATCGGGTCGCTCATGCTGATCAAGAGCGACGCCGAGTTCTTCCAGATCTCCTGGGCAGTCATTCTGCCGGTGGTGACGCTCGCCACGGCATTCACGCTCTTGGTCATCGGCACGGGTGTGAACGCATTGCGCCGACGGCCGGCCACCGGTCGTGAAGAGATGGTGGGGCTTGTCGGAATCGCCCGGACAGCGCTCGCGCCGGACGGCCAGCTGGCCGTTCGCGGGGAAATATGGGAAGCGGTGAGCGAGCAGCCGGTGTCCGCCGGCGACCCAGTCGAGGTCACCGCTATGGACGGCTTGCGTTTGCGCGTCAAACCTTACCTCAAAAAGAAAGAGGTCCGAGCATGAATCTCGCGAGTCCGTTTGCCCTCCTGTTCCTGGGTCTGGTGTTGATCCTCATGGGCTTCAACGTCCTGCGGGAATATGAGAGGGCCGTCATCTTTCGCTGGGGGCGGCTGGCCCGCGGCCTCGTCGGCGGCAACGGTCCGGGCGTCGTCATCATCATTCCCTTCATCGACAAGCTGGTGCGCGTCAGCTTGCGCACCGTTGCCATGGACGTCCCCCCGCAGGACGTCATCACCAGGGATAACGTCACGGTCAAGGTCAACGCAGTCATTTACTTCCGGGTCGTTGATCAGGAACGGGCCATCATCCAGGTGGAGGACTATCTCTATGCCACCTCGATGATGTCGCAGACGACGCTGCGCAGCGTCCTCGGGCAAAGCCAGTTGGACGATCTGCTGTCGAAGCGGGAGCAGATCAACGCCGATTTGCAGCGGATTATTGACCAACAGACCGAGCCCTGGGGCGTGAAGGTCACCGCCGTGGAAGTCAAGAATGTCGATCTCCCGCAGGAAATGCAGCGGGCGATCGCACGACAGGCGGAAGCGGAACGCGAACGGCGGGCGAAAGTCATCCACGCCGAGGGGGAATTCGAGGCGTCGCAGCGCCTCGCCGATGCCGCCAACATCATTAGCCAGAATCCGGCCGCTTTGCAGCTCCGATACCTGCAGACGCTCGTCGAGATCGCTGCCGAAAAAAATTCGACGACCATTTTTCCCATCCCCATCGATACCATCGCGCCATTCTTTAAGTTCCTGGGAAAGCAGGCGGAGCCCTCCTGAGCCTCAGTGGAAGATCGTATCCCCTGTTGGATGCCGGCCAACACCGCAAAGGTCGCGAGCACAATCGGAACAGCGCCGCGCAGGCCCACCCACGCGATAAGCGTTTGCTCGCGGAAAGATCGCGCTGCTTCAGGCGCTGCCTTGAATGATTTCTTGATAGTACGTGTGTAACATCTCCGCGCGGGTCGCCTCGACGATCACCAACTGCCGCTGATCGAACGTGTTGGCGCAATAGAGATAGCGCAGACCTTCCGTGGTGCCCAACTCCACGTGCAGTTGCCGGCCATCGGACTCTTCCGCGGTGTCTTCTCTGATCACCAGTTTCTCGTGGAGCTGCTCCCACACGTGCTGGGCCGACGGCCAATGGTTCTCATAGAGAGGATCATCCGCTGCCTGTGCCCCGGATTGCGCCCGGGCACGGTCGAATGGAAGACCTTCATCGGACTCCGGTTGCTCATTCCAGGCGATGGCCTGGGCTGCTCCCCGTTGAAGGACAAAGAACGGGCCGTCGTCAGCGATTTCCTCGACCAAGGAATAGCGCACTGGCTGCGGCTGCTCCAAGAGATGCAGACCGCGCGCGGCCAAGGCGCGTTGCAGCGGAATGCGCCGCGCCAGCTGCCGGGTCTTTTCGAAGACGATCATGCGCCCGGCCGGCGCCAGGGCGTCCACGAGATGGTCGAGGCGCAGCCCGAGCCCGGTCCGCCGCTCGAACGCCGCTTGTCCGGCCGCATCCTGCGCCCGTTCGAAGGTTCGCCAGCTCCGGCTCGGAAGACCGGGATCCTGCTCTGACTGGACCAAGGCATGGGTGGCCACAATGCAATCGTAGGCTCCTCCACAGGGTTCCTTGTCCAGATCCACGCGTTCGAAGTTGATATTGTGCAGATGGAAGGCGTCCGCTTTTCGCTGCGCTTCGACGATGGAGACAGGCGAGCGATCAAAACCGGTCACACGGGCATGGGGCCGACGCCGGGCATAGTACGTCGTGAGGATGCCCGGACCACAACCGAAATCGAGAATGGCGCCAGTCTCCGTCAACCGTCCGGCGACGAGTGATCCGATGGCCAGATAATAGTCGTAGCGCTGACTGTAGAGGACGGGCAGGATGCGCGGCGCAGCCGAAAGATCATAGAACGCGGTGTCGTTCTCCGGAGTTCCCTGCCGCTTCCTCTCGGCATGGTGGTGCAAGGCGGCGAGGTCGTCGGCGGACAACGCGTGCCGCTGCCACTGGAAATACGCCTCGTCGCTGGTGAACCGCCGGAGGCCCCAATCATTCAAATGGGCCCTAAGGTCGTCCTGCATGCACATCGCCTCTCCCGACGCTCGCTGCGGGACTCTCCTATCCTCCACCAGGCGCGACTGCCTGACAGGACATACGCTGATCCGGCGCGTTGAAGTGATTCGAGCGACTGAGGACGAAGCTCGGTGAAAGCGCGTCCCGGCGCGCTGGGGCCGGGTGGTGAAAACACTACCGTCTTCAGCAGCGGCTACGGCCGTTTGAGCATGATGGCGTCAAAATATGTTTCAGGCACGGGGTGCGGCAATCGCAACTGTCCGTTCCCGTACACGACATATTTTTCGCAGGTGAGCTGCTCCAATCCGATTGGACCCTTGGCATGGAGCCGCGAACCGCTCAATCCGATGTCGCTCCCGAATCCAAATCCTTCAGCGTCATGAAGCCGCGAAGACGCGTTGACGAACACGGCGCTCGCGTCGACCTCGCGCGTGAAACGCAAGGCGGACGAGTAGTTGGACGTGGCGATGACCGCGGTCATGCAGGGTCCGTGCTCCGCGATGTGCGCCAAGGCTTCGTCCATATCCACCACCATTTTCACTGCCATGCTCGGCGCTTGATATTGTCGGCCCCAGTCCTCGTCGGTCGCTGGGATGATCGAGGTATGGCCACTGATCGGCATTTGTCCCATGAGCGCCATCGTCTTGGGACAACCGCGGACGTCGACTTTGAACTCGACGAGCAGCCGGTTGATCAACGCCGGTAAAAACTGCCGCGCGACGCCTTGTTGCACCAAGAGGGTGTCCAAGGCGTTGGCTGCCGCCGGCAGCTGCACCTTTGAATTGATGACGACATTTTGCACCAGCGGCAAATCAACTTCCGCATCCACGTACAGGTGCGTGAGCCCTCCGTCGTGGCAGAGCACGGGCATTCTGGCTCCGTCGAGCACAGCCTTACGCAACCCTGCACCTCCGCGCGGAATAATGGCGTCCAGCGCCTTGCCAGCCCTGATCAGTTCGACAGCCACCTCTTTCTCGGGGCGGTCGATCAACGCCCACGCCCCCTCGGGTATGCCGTTGTCTTGTGCCGCTTCGCGCAGGCCTTTTCCAATGACCTCATGGGTCTGTGCCCAGTCCGGTGATGCGCGGAAGACGCTCACATTGCCGGACTTGAGGCAAAGGGCGATCGACTCTACGGTCACCAGCGGCTTCAGCTCGGAAATGGTTCCGATGACGCCGATGGGAGCCCGCACGCGGGAGACAACAAGCCCATCTGGCCGTTCCCACCGCCCCGTCACCACTCCCACCGGATCCGGCCGGTCGGCGATAATCCTGAGTCGTTCGGCCATTTCCTTGACGTCGTCGGCCACCACTCGGACACGTGCAACGGCGGCTTTAAGCCGGTCCTTGCTCACCTCGCCGCCGAGGGACTTTCCCAGTGCATCGACGTCCTTTTCGTTGGCTGAGAGAACCGCCTCTTCGTCCCGAGCAAGCCGATCGGCCATCGCGCGCAACGCCCGATCCTTGACAGGTCCGGGAATCAACGCCAGTCGCGAGACGTGATTCCTGCATGTTTTCAGTATCTTATCAAGATAGAGCTTTACCGGTACTTCAGGCATTGGCATCCTTATCTGTGAGCATGAGCGTCGGACTATAACACGACATTTTTCGGGCAGTAAACTCCCTCGGGCTTACGCT
>DASTQE010000121.1:0-3517 GCA_035761895.1 Nitrospira sp.
CAACGACCACCGTCTTTCCATCAGGTGATCAGCCAGCGGCAGCAGAGCGTCGAGGGAGCCGATTACATCGATGTCGTCGTAGATATAGGCCTCGCCGAGGGCGAGCTGCACCGGCCAGCGGAGCATCCGGCTGAGCGAGTCCGGATGCTTCAAGATCAGCGTTGCGTCGCTCGGGTGGTCCGACCGGACTCTCCAGACCGAACCGTCCCAGAAGCGCACGGCGATGTTCGGGCTTTCACAGTCCCGAAGCAACTCTTCGAAGAAGCCGACGGCCGATCGTATCTTGGGCGAATCGCTCATCCTGTCGGACTCATCCTCATCCGACTGCGAATCTGTATACGAGAACATGGTGAACTCCCTGGTCCGATGTCTGTCTCCCGCACCCGGTTCAGCTCTCCACCTCCACCTTGAGGTCCCCCGTGACCTCTCCGACGTGCGCATCGAGAGAGCCGTCCCGCCTTCGTTCAAATCGCAGGTCCACCAAGGCCTGGCCAACCCTCAGATGGCGAAACTCCACCTGATTGATGAAGTCCGGCAAATAGGGCCTGACGATTTTCAACCGTTTGTTGAAGGCGTCCGGGGCGAGCCCCAGAAAGGTCTCGACCAAAAATGGAATGGAGCCCGCCGCCCACGCCTGCGGATGGCACGCGACCGGATAGCGGACTGGCTGGCCATATTCCTCGCGCCCGAACCCGGTGAAGAGTTCGGGCAGCCGATAGTCCTCGAACTCCATCGCGGCCTCGAGCAAGCCGACAAAAATCCGCGTGGCTTCCTCATCGTAGCCGTAGCGCCGAAAGCCGGCCGCGATCAGCGAATTGTCGTGCGGCCACACGGTGCCCAAGTGATATCCCATCGGATTGTAACGGCGCTCTTTGCACGACAACGTGCGGATGCCCCACCCGTTGAACAGGTCAGGCCGCATCAGCCGATGCACGACATGCCCCGCTTTGTCTTCCTCGATGATCCCTGTCCACAAGGCCTGGCCAGGATTGGAGGACATGACGCGGCAGGGCTGATGCCCCGCCTCGAGCGCCATGGCATAGCACCCTTCCGCCTCGATCCAGAAATCCCGGTTGAAGCGCGCGCACAGTGCGCGGGCTTCCGCCCGCAAATGTGTCGCATGCTCGCGCTCTCCGATCCGTTCATAGAGATCGGCGATTTCCATCTTCGCCATGTAGACGTAGCCCTGTACTTCGACCAGCGCAATGGGCGGCTCGCCAAACCGGCCATCTTCCGTCACCACGGCATCGACGGCATCCTTCCAGCCTTGATTGATCAGGCCTTTCTTCTTGTTTCCCAAGTAGCTCACGTACCCGTCGCCCGCGACGTCGCCGTACTCGTCGATCCAGTGCAGCGCCCGTTCAACGGGGGTGCGCAGCTCTTGAAAGAGATCGAGATCGCCGGTCCACCGGGCGTACCGGCTCATCAAAATCAGGAAGAGCGGGGTCGCATCGATGGTGCCGTAGTAGGGCGTATGGGGAATCTTGTTCATCCTCGCCAGCTCGCCGACCCTCAGCTCATGCAAAATCTTGCCGGGTTGCTCGTCCCGCCAGTCACTCACCTGCCGACCCTGGTAGCGCGCCAGCAAACGGAGCGTGGCCGCCGCGGTATCGGACCAGAATGTCAGCGTCTGCAGTGAGGTGATCAGACAGTCGCGTCCAAACAGCGTGACGTACCACGGGACGCCGGCGGCGAAAAAGTCATCGCCGGAGATCGACGTCTTGAGCATGTGCAGATCCATCAGCGAGCGGCGCATGACGCGATTCAGAAGCAGGCTGTCGCTGCGAAAGTCCGTCTCACGCTTCAGCCATTGCTCGGCGGACGCCTTGATGCTCTGCGAGACGGCATGCAGATCACGATAGACGCTCGTCTGCGCAAACAGCCGGTTCGGCTGCTCCTCCGATTCGGCAATGGCCAGCGAAATGCGGATTTGCCGGATTTCATTCGGCTTGAGCGAAATGTCGAATCGGACGGTATTGCCCTTGACCTCAGCCGGCAACGGATGGAAATGGATAGCCAGGCTGCGCCGGACCTTGTCTCCTCCCTCATAAGAAAAGACGAGGCACTTGTCCTTCCAGACGGGCCTGAAGAGCTTGCCTTTGACGTCTCGCAGCAGCCCACGGATTGCAAACACGTCTTCGAAGCCGGCGCGGAAGCGCATGGTCAGCGGGAATTCGACGGTCTCATAGCCGAAGTACTGGATGTCGAGCTGTTCATGCAAGACGATTTGTTCGGCGTCGATCACTCTATCCCATTTGAGGCCGACGGTTTCGCGGTCAATGGTACGACCGTCCGGAGCCTGAAAATCCGGCGTGGTCAATTGGAACACCGCCCGACCTTCCTCCGAGGATCGCGCCGCCAACGCCTCCGGATGTTCGCCACCGACGAGCAGCTCATAGCCGTTCAAGTACCGGCAATCGTGATAGTAGAGACCGAAGCCATGGTCGCTTGACATCGGCACTTCCCCTTCGGGGGGCGCAAGAAAAAACACGTTTCCATGTTTGATGACGACGGCTTTGGCAATGCTGTGAGCCACGGTTGATATCCTCTCCGTTCGTTAAACGGTAACCGTTATTCGTGAACCGTTCCTACACCACCTCTCTGATCTTGTTCTCGACAACCGTTTTGATGAGCTCCCACCGGTCTTTTTGCCCTTTGGCCAGAGCTTTGGCGAACTGCCACGCCTGATCGGTCGTCATCTTGCCGGGAAGCGGCGGCTCGTTGGGATCCACCGAGGCTTCAACAAGCGCCGGTCCGACATGATGAAACGCTTCTCCCAGCACGGCCCGGACCAAGGCAGGATCCTCGACGCTGTAGCCCGCCAGCCCGCAGGCCCTTGCGACGGCCACAAAGTCGATGGGCTGGAGTTGCACTCCGTATTGCGGATTGCCTTCGAAGGCGAGCTGCTCCCACTTGATCATCCCAAGCACGTTGTTCTTGATCACGATCACCTTCACGGGCAACCGGTACTTGGCGATGGTGGCGAGTTCGCCCATCAGCATCGCGAGGCCGCCGTCGCCGGTGAAACACACCACCTGCCTGCCGGGGAACGCGACGGCCGCACCGATACTGTAGGCCAGTCCGTTGGCCATCGTGGCCAGAGTGCCCGAAACGGAAAATTCCATGTCCTCACGGATGTGAATATGGCGGGCCGCCCAGGTCGTCACCGTGCCGGTGTCGGCACAGATGATGGCGTCCCGGTCCAGAAACTCATTCAGCGCGCGAGCGACCACCTGAGGCTTCAGCGGCAGATCGCTGCGAGTGCCACGAATCTCCATCAGCTCGTTCCATTGACGCATCCGGTCCTGCGCCTTCGAGAGAAATGTCCGGTCGGGTTTCCGTTCAATCAATGGCATCAACGCCCTCAGCACATCCCAGCAGTGTCCGATCAGGCCCACGTCCACGGGATACCGCAGCCCGATGCGGGAGGGATCGAGATCGATCTGAACCGCCTTGGCCTGCCCCGGCTTGGGATAGAACTCGAGGTACGGGAAGCTGCTGCCGGCGATGAGCAGGG
>DASTQE010000122.1:0-4978 GCA_035761895.1 Nitrospira sp.
TGTTCCAGCAGTCGCATTAAGAGCGTGGTTTTCCCTGCTCCAAGTGATCCGCAAAGAATATAGAAAGGAACAGGAGCCTGCACCATGGGTCGAGGTTACGGGTAGACGTGAAGCTCGTTCGCCGGTCGAGGGTGGCCTGTCAATGTCCTCAGGTCACAATGCACAGCTGCAGGGTGGCAACATGAGGTTTCCATCTGAATGGTGATGTGCTGAATCCCGAAGTCAGAGGAAATCTTGTTCCGGATGGAACGGAGCAACGCGTTCGTCAACCCCTCATCATTTCCATCGACAAGCACATGGCATGTGAGCATGACGAAACGCGGCTCGATGGCCCACACATGCAGGTCATGTACGTTATCAACGCCGGGAATCGCTTCGATGGCCGCTGCGATGTGAGAGGCGCTGACACCAGGCGGTGTGGATTCCAGCAGGATCTCGAGGGATTCGCGGAAGATCGGCCAGCCGCCGCGCAGAATCGCCCACACCAGCAGGAAGCTGACGAGGGGATCCAGCACCGTCCAGCCGGTCAATAGAATCGCGCCTCCGCTCAAGATCACGCCCAACGACACCCACGCGTCAGCAAGCATGTGCCAAAAGGCGCTCCTGATGTTGAGGTCCTCCTTCGCGCCGTGTTGCAGCAGCAGCGCAATCCCGAGATTGGCCGCAAAACTGAGCGCAGCGATCACCATCACCCAACCGCCGTCGATGGCGACCGGGGAGAGAAGGCGTTTCACTCCAACGATCGAGATACCCAGGGCGGTCAAGAGCAGCACGAACGAACTAAGCAAGGCCGTGATGATGCCGGCTCGATGGTAGCCGAATGTCCGCGCTTCCGTGGCAGGGCGCGCCGTCAGAATGTGGGCGTAGAGGGCGGCAAACAACGCGCCCTGATCGATGAGATTGTGGCCGGCGTCACCGATCAGTCCGATGCTGTTGAGCACCAGGCCCCCGGTGAATTCGGCGGCGATGACGATCGCGTTCAGTCCGAGCGCGAGGTGTAAACGCGACTTGAGATGAGTGTAAGAGGCGCTTCCAGTCATGCGTCTAGTCTCGCATGTGCGCGGAGAAGCGGCAAGTGTCCGGGTGGTTCAGCACAGGATGGTCATGGATGTTTTGAGGATCGGAATTGTTCCTGTGTGACGGTGAAGTCGGCTCGTCCCACGCCTGAGTTTCCCGTCGCCAGGTCCGTCGCCACCACGCGCAGCACAATGCCATCCGGAGCCTCATCCGGTTTGGGCACGAAAAAGGGCGCATCAAATGTCCCCGTTTCGTTGGAGTAGAACAGCTGAAGGCGTTCGACAATACGGTTGCCGATCAACAGTTCGCCATAGATGCGGATCTTTCGCGAGTCCCAATCGCCATGCGGCCGTACGAGAGTGCCCGAGAGCGTGCGCACGGAGGCCCGGAGCTTGACGTCGTCTTTGGCCATCAGCGCTTGACCTGGTCTGGGATGCTCAATCTGAACGATGTAACCGTACAGATGCAGCACAATGCCGTCGTTTATCAGATCATGTCCGGGAATGAGCAAGACGGTCTGAGACGCATGTTGCATGGAAGCCGGATGAGCCAGCGGCCCTTCCGCCGTGATTTCCACCAGGGTGGGTTTGCGGAGTTCCAACGTGGTGGTGAACACGGCCGCGGGCCGCGCGCTGTACACGGGCTCCTCCATCAGATGGGGCGTCCGCATGATCTGATTTTGGTCGCCGGCCTCGCCCTGCTGAATGCCGGTGGCGAGCACCTGTTTGGTCTCGAGGTCGGTAATCGTGACGCGGGCGCCACCGACTTCCCGCCCGAGCACCATCGCGCCGTGAGCCACCACACGGACGAGAATGGTCGTGGGTTTCGGATCATTGAGATGGGGATCGGGCGGCGGCTCCTCCTCGGCGGGAATGGCAGAACAGGGTAGAGGAAGACACAGCGCCAGCAGTAATGCAGAGGCTATGGAAGCGAACCCCCTCATTTGACCTTGGTGCCGGGCTCCACGTCTTCCAGAAAGGTGGCCAGCCCTCGGACCTCGCTGTCGCCGGCCGCCAGTACCATTCCCTGTGACTCGATGCCCATGAGTTTAGCTGGTTTCAAATTGGCCACGATGACAATGGTTTTCCCGATGAGCGATTCCGGCTCATACCGTTTGCCGATGCCTGCCACTATTTGCCGCTGTTCGGTGCCGAGCGACACCTGAAGTTTAAGGAGCTTTTCGGATTTTGGCACCCGCTCCGCGCTCAGGACCTTGGCCGTCTTGAGCTGTATTTTCATGAATTCGTCGATCGTGATCTGCGGCAGCGCTGACGTCTGAGGTTCCGCGGCGGCTTGGCCAGCGGTCATTGGATTGGGCGCAGCAGGTTGCGGACTCGGTGCTTCATTCACGGGCGTAGCTCCTTGTGGTTTCGATTCGATGCGCGGGAACAGGGCGGCTGCTTTGTGAATCTTGACATCAGTTAGGGGAGCCGTCCACACATAGGTATCAGGGGAAAGCGGCTTGGCAAAATCGATGGAGAGACCCAGTTGCCTGGCCAACTGTTCGGCAGCATGTGGAACATAGGGATAGAGGAAGACGGAAAGTAGGCGAAGTGCCTTTGCCGTCGTATTCAAGACGGTCTGCAAGCGGGGACGATCTTCCGGCTTTTTCGCCAGCTGCCAGGGCGCGGCTTTGTCGATATATTCGTCGCAAAGCCCGACGAGGGCCTGCATGTCCTGAACGTTGTCACGAAACTGAAGCTTCGAGGAGCCGGCTTCGACACGATCGGGCAACGCCAGTGCCGTCTGCTCAATCTGCGCTTCCAGAGCCGGTATTGCAGGCGATCCCGGCGGAGGAATGCTACCGGCTGAAAACCGTTCGACCATCGTGAGTGTCCGGCTCAGGAGATTTCCGATCCCGTTCGCCAGGTCATTGTTGATGGTCGTGACCATCGCCTGTTCTGAAAAGTCTCCGTCCTGCCCGAAGGGGACCTCCCGCAAAAGAAAGTACCGGAAGGCATCGGCGCCGTATCGATCCACCATCGTATGGGGGTCGACGACGTTGCCGCGGCTCTTGGACATTTTTTCGCCGTCGACCGTCCACCAGCCGTGCGCAAACACCGTTTCGGGGAGCGGCAACTCCAGGGCCATCAACATTGTGGACCAGTAGACCGCATGAGTCGTCAAGATGTCTTTCCCTACGAGGTGTACGGAGGCCGGCCAATAGCGGTCCACTGATGGAGTCGGAAGCTTGTATTCCAACGCCGAGAGATAGTTGACGAGGGCGTCGAACCAGACGTAGGTGACGTAGTCCTTATCGAACGGAAGTTCGATCCCCCATGAGAGCCTTGATTTGGGACGCGAGATCGACAGGTCGCCAAGTTTCTGAGTCTGGAGAAATCCTAAGACTTCGTTACGCCGCGACTCAGGGCGAATGAAATGTGGGTGAGTCTTGATGTGATCGATCAGCCGCTCCTGGTATTGCCCCATCTTGAAGAAGTAATTGTGCTCGCTGAGCCGCTCAACCGGGCGTTTGCAATCAGGGCAGAGGCCATCGGCCACGTCTTTTTCCGTCCAAAATCGTTCATCGAACGTGCAGTACCAGCCTATATACGAATCCTTGTAGATCAATCGCTTGTCGTAAAGCTCTTGAAGGTACCGTTGAACAATCTTCTTATGCGGATGATCTGTCGTTCGGATGAAGGCATTATGCGTAATGTCCAGACGTTTCCAGAGCTGCTGAAACTGCGTAGCGAGCTTGTCACAGTGGGTTTGCGGATCGATTCCGGCCTTGGCCGCGGCCTGTTGGACTTTCTGGCCATGCTCGTCGAGACCTGTGAGGAAAAACACGTCGCGTCCACGGAGGCGCCAATAGCGCGCCAGCACGTCTGCGGCGATCGTCGTATACGCATGCCCGATATGCGGGACGTCATTGACGTAGTAGATGGGAGTAGTGATGTAGAACGCGTGCGGATCGCGCATAAGACCTACGCCGGCTGAGGCGCCGATGTCATGAGCGCGTCTCGGAGCCGCAGCAGAATGTGCTCAAGGGCCAGATGAAGATTGAGATGCCTGGTCGCCTGTTGCTGCGTGTCTTCGATATCGCGGAGAAGATCGAGCAGGGCATCGGTCTGTGCCAGTCGCGCGGCACGTTCCAACGTCGGCACCTGGTCCACATGAAGCAATTGATCGCGGTCCCCGCCCACCTGAATGATCAGGAGATCCCTGATCCACCGGGCGATCCACGAAAGCGTTTCAGCGGCACGATCGGCCTTTGCCAAGGATTCCGCCGCCGTGAGGAGTTTCGTCACTGACCGCAGGAAATCAGGATTGACCAATTCAACCAATTCCTGTTGTTGTGCTCGAACGGTTTTGAGGTCGGTTACCAGCGCTTCTCCCAGGCGGCCTTCACTTAACATCGCCAGAAATCGGGCATCGACTGGTCGCATCTCGCGTTTGAGAATCAAGGCCGCTTCGACGTCGGTTCGTGCCGGCGTGGCGAAACGAAGTGCCTGGCACCGGGATCTGATCGTTACAGGCAGAGACCCCGGCCGGCTCGAAATCAGGAGAAAGAGGCTGTGATCGGGCGGTTCTTCGAGCGTTTTGAGGAGTGCGTTGGCGGCACCGATCGTGAGCCGGTCGGCGTCATCGATCACGCAGATCTTCCGGTCGCCGATGAGAGGCCGGTACATGATCTGCTGCTCGATCTCCCGAATCTGTTCGATCTTGATCTGGGGGGTCGCAAGTTCACGGTCCGGCTCGACGACGAAGTAATCGGCATGCGTGCGAACCTCAATGTGCCGGCACGACCGGCAGACTCCGCAGGAGTCCAGGTCCGCGTCGGCGAGGCTTGTACCGGATGGACGCTCACACAGCAAGGCCTGTGCGAAGCAGACAGCCGTCGTTCGCTTGCCGATGGCCTCTTCGCCGTGAAACAGGTACGCATGGGCGAGCCGTTGGCGGGCTGCCGCGGTTTGCAGCGACGCAATGGTCGAACGGTGGCCGATGATCGTGTCGAAGG
>DASTQE010000123.1:0-10650 GCA_035761895.1 Nitrospira sp.
GAGCCAACTTCACCGTCACACCCGAACAATTTCGGTCGTCGAAACATCCGTGAGCCATTCTGCGCTCAACCCTCAGGACACTTGCCGCAGCCTCGCACACATGCGAGACTAGCTGTATGAGCGGAACCCCCTCTTACACGCACCTCAAATCGCGTTTGCACCTCGCTCTCGGATTAAACGCGATTGTCATCGTGTCCGAATTTATTGGAGGCCTGGTGCTGAACAGCGTCGGGCTCATCGGGGACGCTGGCCACAATCTCATCGATCAGGGCGCGCTGTTTGCCGCTTTGTATGCCCATATCCTGACGGCCCGCCCTGCAACGGAAGCCCGGACGTTCGGCTATCATCGCGCTGGCATCATCACCGCCTTGCTCAGCTCATTCGTGCTGCTCTTCACCGCCCTCGGCATCTCCATTGTCGGAGTGAAGCGCCTCCTGCATCCGGTCGCGATCGATGGCGGCTGGGTCATGGCCATTGCCGCGTTCAGTTTTGCAGCCAACCTCGGGATTGCGCTGCTGCTCCAGCGCGGCGCAAAGGATGACCTGAATATTCGCAGCGCCTTTTGGCACATGCTCGCAGATGCATGGGTTTCATTGGGCGTCATCTTGAGCGGAGGCGCCATCGTATTGACCGGCTGGACCGTGCTCGATCCACTCGTCAGCTTCCTATTGGTCGGGGCTATTCTGCGAGGGGCCTGGCCGATCTTCCGCGAATCCCTCGAGATCCTGCTGGAATCCACACCGCCCGGCGTCAGCGCCTCCGACATCGCAGCGGCCATCGAAGCGATTCCCGGCGTCGATAACGTGCATGACCTGCATGTGTGGGCCATCGAGCCGCGTTTCGTCATGCTCACATGTCATGTGCTTGTCGATGGAAATGATGAGGGGTTAACGAACGCGTTGCTCCGTTCCATCCGGAACAAGATTTCCTCTGACTTCGGGATTCAGCACATCACGATACAAATGGAAACCTCATGTTGCCACCCTGCAGCCGTTCATTGTGACCTGAGGACGTTGACAGGCCACCATCGACCGGCGGACGAGCTTCACGTCCACCCGTAACCTCGACCCATGGTGCAGGCTCCTGTTCCTTTCTATATTCTTTGCGGCTCACTTGGAGCAGGGAAAACCACGCTCTTAATGCGACTGCTGGAACATTGGAAACGCCAAGGCAAGCGAGCCGGCGTCCTCATGAATGAAGCCGGAGAAATCAGCATCGATGGGCCGAGGGTCGGCACGATCGCCGAACAGGTCATGAATCTCGCGGGAGGATGTGTCTGCTGCGACACGAAAGAAGATCTGTCCTGGGGCATCGCGCAGCTCGTGCGCGATTACGAATCTGAACTTATTGTCTTGGAATGTTCCGGCCTGGCAGACCCGGTTGAGGTCATCGACGGCGTCACGGATCTCTACACGGCCAGACTCGCTAAACTGGAACGGGTCATCGCCCTCCTCCATCCGGTCGCCGGCGAGCAGAGTCACTCGAGTCTCTTCGTCACAGAGCAGGCCATCCGCTGCGCTGACGAGGTGATCCTGAATAAGCGGGACCTCTATGTGCCCGGCCACTGGGATCAATTCAAGACATCGATCCTTGCACGTAACCCCGAGGCTCGCTTGTGGGAAACCACGCACGCGCGGGTCGACCCGGCTGCGCTCTTAGAGTCGATCACGGCAGAAAAACATGGAGCTCCGACTAATGTCGAGTTCGGCGCGCCCCGGCCTCCCCGTGAGCGCTATCACCCGATCGCCACGACGATTCGCTTGTCCGGGCCGTTAGACCGGCAGCGATTCTTGGCTTGGACACGGACATTGCCAAAGGAAGTGGAGCGGGCAAAGGGCTTCGTGCGTTTTGCGAGAGAACCGGAGCTCCAGGAATTTCAATATGCGCCGCCCGGCGAGGCCACGGTTACCCCAGTCATGCTGCTCGATGAGCCCGAGAAGGCCATCGTGTTAATCGGCAGAGGATATGACGTGGATCGTTACGGAGCAGAACTGTTGGCCTGCGCGGAAACCATCGGCGACAACACACGCTGACGGAACGGCGGCCACTGCAGCAACAACCAGGCGACGAACGCACCGCTGAGTCCTCCGATGAGCCAGCTACCCACGATGTCAGTCACGTAGTGCGCCCCGACGTAGACCCGCGAAAACCCGACCAGACCAACGATTGGCCAACTGATCCAGCCTGACTTCGGATACAGCACCTGAAGGAATGCCGCTGCCGCAACCGTGTTCATCGCATGATTTGACGGAAAACTATACAGTCCTCCACATCCTCCCGGCTCTAGCGTCACCGCCTGACTCAGAGCACGACAGGGCCGTACTCGCTCGACGAACCATTTCATTTGGCCCCCGAGAAAATCTATCGATCCAAGCACACCGCCCAATGTGACACCACCGATAACCGCTTCACGCCAATCGATCCAGATCCAATAACCGATAGCCAAGGCGATCGGAACATAAAATGTGCCGACGTGCCCCATGTAGAGGAGAAATTGATCGCGAACCGGCGCGTGGCCAGCCAGGCCGTTGATTGCAGAAAAAAGCGCTTCGTCGTAGTTCACAACGGGAATCCTAGCATGAAGTGCTCCGATCAGCGAAGGTTCTCCTGTTTTAGTCAATCCTGCTACTTGGTATGGAAGTGAATGCGCACGGTTAACTCTCCGTCGACAGGCACGTCGCCCTGCATCTGCGGGTCAAACGTCCATTTTCTGAGCGCTGCCATGCCGGCGGCGGTCAACTCCCGGTGTCGGCAAGGCTCGAGGATCACGACCGTCACCTCGGCTTCCTTCGAGACCAGCATGCGCGCCTTCATCCAGTCGTCGATCACGGCTCCGTCGAGCGCAGGCGGGATGCCCGGCCAGGGCGTGGATTTCGGAACGGGCCCGAGCTGCTGGTCCTTGTTGAGCGGGAGGCCGTGAACGTGGACTTCCGGCAACTCCACAATGTCTTCCTGATGGTCACTCTCGTGGGTGGCCTCGTCACCGGCCGTCGCATAGGCGGACATCGGCCAAAGAGTAATCAACATGAAACCAACACGCAAAACTGATCTCATAACGCTGATGACTGTGTTCGGCATCTGCCTAAAAAAACCACTGGGCTCGGAAGAAATAGGACCTCGGCATCCCGGCATGGGCGATCCCCAGGCCGATGCTTCCCTCGCCCCGGTTGATGAAGTAGTGTTCATCGAGCAAATTGATCACATCAAAGCCCACGAGCATTTTCTGACCATGCCACGGCAATGGAATGGTATGGGTGACGGACACATTGTAAACGGTATAGGAGTCCTCATGGGACGAATTGGTTTTCGCTCCCTCCTCCGCCGTCCGCAGACCGGAGCCATACAACATCTGCCCCGTGAACACCGTGCGTTCCCACAGTCGATAGGACAGGACTGCGGAGCTCGTGATGAGCTGTGAATGGTCGCAAAAGACACCCCCCGGTGACGTGATGTCGTTAATCTCGGCCTGCTCAAGCAAATACTGACCGGATTGCATTCCGTAGCCTTTGCATTGACCCCACGCTACGTTGCCCCGGCCGGTGAGGTTCTCGGTAAACTGTACTTTCAGCGCACCGTCGATCCCCCGCTGCCATCCCCGTTCGAACGCGAAGAAATTCAAGAGGGGGGTGCTGCCGAATTGGCCTGCATCGGAAAGATAGTGCGCCAGCTTGTAATAGGCGGTCAGTTCCAGCGTCGCGCGGCGATGCAACGCATGATAGCTCCCGACCTGAAAATAATGGGACCGTTCGGCACGCGGCTGGAAACCTGTCGGGTTCTCCGGCGCGGCAGTCGTGTCCTGTGTGTTCAGTCGAGCGAAGGCCACCTGCTCGATGTTTGGCGGCGTGAACAGCCGGCCGTAGTACGCATGGAAGACGTTTGATTCATTGTGCTTGTAGGTCACGCCGACTCTCGGGCTGACTTGCCCCTCATTGTAAAACCCCTGAATCGCATCGCCGCGCACACCGAGGTTCAACGTCCAGTGATCGTTCAGACTCCACTGGTCCTGCACCCAGAATTCTTCCCTCGTCTGAATATTCTGGTTCGACGCTTCACGGGTGATCACGGGTCCAGCCGGTGCTCCAGTGCTGGTGTCAAACGCAAATATTTGAGCGGTATTGTTAGCCCGGCTATAGTCGAATTGGACCCCCGTCTTGACGACATGGTGGCGGCTTGGAATCCACGTATGATCCAGGCGGATGCCACCGCTATACGCCGATCGCCGCTGGTTCGCCGTTTGAGCGCTGTCGACGTCGTCCGCATAGGCCAGGGCATTCAAGGGATCGGTCTGAAAATCGGCGACGCCTCGACGGAAATAGGCGCCCACGCTGAAAAAGTTGCTGGCGTTGACGTCATGCCTCCAGACCAACTGTGAGTATTGGTTGTCTTCCTTCTGAAACTGATCAACGGACTGGGAGGCATTGGGCGTAAACCCCGCAAGCAACGCAAGAACGTCGGGATTCGCGTCCAGATTCGGAATGGTTGGGATCTGGTACTTCGCCACGGAGTTGAGAAAGATCCAGCTGAAGTTGTTGCGATTGTCATGCTGATAGTCGCCGCGCAGATAGGTATTGTTCTTTTCGTTGTGATTGTGGTGGTTGGTCTTACCCAGCGTCGGCGGCTCGATGCCGCGATTGGTCGTGACATAACTATTCAAGATATAGTAGCGGATTTTCTCGCCGATCGTGCCCCCGTATTCGAACGACGGATTGACCGTTTCGTTGGATCCGCCAAAAAGTTGCGCGGAACCGAAGCCGGGTTTCGTTCCGCTCTTGCTCGTGATGTCCAGAATCAGGGCGGTTTTGTTTCCATATTGTGCCTCCATGCCGCCAAGGATAATGTCCGCCCGTTCCCAAGCGCGCGGCGGCACGATATCCGCAAACGCACCGGTGACCGTATCCGGGATGGGAATGCCGTCAATGCGGAACTGTTGGTTCGCATGGTCCTGCCTGACATGGGTTTGTTTGAGCGAGCCATAGACAACGCTGGGAACCGTCAGCAGGACTTCATAGACGTCGTTATTGTTCCCTTTCGGCAAGGCTTCGATTTCCTTCCGGCTCAATTGATACGTCTCGCTCGAAGCTCGGTATTGAATCGGGGGAAGCGGTGCGACGATCTCCAGAGCAATCTCTCTGGTCACTGAAAGTGTGAGAGACACCGGCAGTGGAGGCACCGTGCCGATCTTCACCACGACATACTCGCTCCGGTACGTATCCTGAACGGCGCTCACCGAGTACGTGCCGGCGTCTGGCACGAGGACGCGGAACTCGCCGGCCTGATTCGTGAGGCCCTGGATGACCAGGTTGCCTTCTTGATCGCGCACCTGGACAGTGGCCTGGTCTACCCGCCGAAGATCCTGATTCTGGACTGTCCCCACAATCGTACGGGAGCGATCACCCTCCTCCGCATAAGCCTGATCCTCCCCTCCATTGACCATCCCACCGAGTAATAACACGACGAGAAACGAATACCATACGCTCACGCGTCGCATGTCCGCCTCCACTTCCGCCAACCGGTAACGACAACATCACACAGCGGGGTAGTCGCGGACAGGAACGCGTCCGCGAATCAGACCGCGCGATGACTGCTGTAGTCAGATGTGAGGTGGTGCGCGCGAGGGACCGACGAACGGGAATTCGACCGAAAAGAGCTGAGTCTTTGTGGGATGTTCGTACGAACCGACGATTTTAAACGCTGAACAGGGTGGATCACCAAAATCGATTGATCCGGATGTATGGTGTTGCACCCATTGACAGAGGTCGGTGTCTGAATGCTCGTGACCGTCCGTATCAGCGGCTGCCAGCTCATGGTGGACGTCTTGGGCCACCGCAAAAGGCGCCAGTGACAAAAGAACAGCGATCAGGCCGATAGCCAGACCTTTCGAGAGCCAGTGCAATGGGAGAGGAGTCCGCATAGAGTGCGCCTTCAGTAGCACAAGGCTTCGAGCGCTGTCAAAAAGATGCGGGCGAGCATCAAATTAATTTAATAAACTCAAGCACTTGCGCTTCGCCATGTAGACTTTTCTTGGGCTTTTCGCTATGCTTCGCCACTTCAATCGTGTGACAGGCAGATCATGAATAGACCGATCGACAATCAACATGTCATAGAAATCAAGGCGTTGCCTTCTCCCCGGGCGATCAAGACGAAACTTCCGATAACTGATGAGGCCGCCGCTTTAGTCGTGGAAACACGTGACGCAATCCGCCGCATTCTCCATGGACAGGACAGGGAGCGGCTACTGGTCATCGTCGGGCCCTGTTCGATCCACGATCCGGAAGCCGCCTACCAATATGCGACCAGACTCAAGCCATTGGCCGACGCGGTCCGTGATCGGCTGCTCATCGTCATGCGCACGTATTTCGAAAAGCCGAGGACGACGGTGGGATGGAAGGGACTCATCAACGATCCCCATCTCGACGGCACATGCGATATCGCCACCGGCATGGAGCTCGCCAGAACGATTCTTCTCAAGATCAATCAAGTGGGCATGCCCTGCGCCACGGAACTGTTGGATCCGATCAGTCCGCAGTATATCGCCGACCTCATTAGCTGGACGGCCATCGGAGCCAGAACCACCGAAAGCCAAACTCACAGAGAGATGGCCAGCGGGGTGTCGATGCCGGTCGGCTTCAAGAACGGCACTGAAGGCAGTCTGCACGTGGCGGTGAATGCCATGACGTCCGCCCGCACTCCCCATCACTTCGTCGGCATCAATGCTGACGGGCAAACCTCAATCATCAAGACCATGGGAAACCCGGACCGGCACATCGTGCTCCGAGGAGGCGGGGGCAAGACCAATTACGATGCGGAGCACGTCGCCAAAGCCGAAGCCGCCGTTTCCGGCGAAGGCATCGCCCGGTCGATCATGATCGATTGCTCGCACGACAACTCCAACAAGGACCACACGCGTCAAGGCCTGGTCGCGCGCGAAGTGTTGCGACAGTTCCGCGAAGGCCGTCAATCGATCATGGGACTGATGCTCGAAAGCAATATCAACCCGGGCAAACAGACGTGGAAACAGGGCGTCGCCCTGGCCCATGGCGTTTCCATCACCGACGCCTGTCTCGGCTGGGAGGACACCGCGGCCCTCTTGAACGAATTGGCCGAAAGCATCGTCACCCGCCCTGCCTGACCGGTTCCACGGTCTCGTCCGAGGCCGGCCTCAAGCGATCTGCATGCTGATCGACACCCACACGCATCTGGACGACCCTCGCTACGACACCGACCGCGAAGCTACGATCGAGCGCGCACGCCAGGCCGGCGTGGGCGCGTTCGTGACGATCGGATGCGACCTCACGACCAGCCGGTCCGCGGTGACGCTCGCCGATCGCCATCTCGATGTCTATGCTTCAGTCGGCGTCCATCCCCATGAAGTGAAACATATTGGCGATGGGTGGTACGACGAACTGCGCCGCCTTGCACAGCACCCAAAGGTTGTGGCGTACGGCGAAATCGGACTCGACTACCACTATAATCACTCAGCGCCAAAGGAGCAGCGGGAGCGGTTCCGCGAACAGCTTCAATTGGCGCGCGAGCTGCGCCTGCCGGTAGTCATTCACACGAGAGAGGCGCAGGAGGACACGATCAGCATTCTGAAGGAAGAGAAGGCGTCAGAGGTGGGCGGGGTGTTTCACTGTTTTTCGGGGGATGCCTGGCTGGCGAAGGACGCGTTGGATCTGGGATTCTATATTTCCTTTTCCGGCATTCTGACGTTTAACAATGCCACGATGCTGCGGGACATCGCCAAACAGACGCCGCTGGATCGCGTGCTGATCGAAACCGACTGCCCCTATCTCACGCCTGTTCCCCACCGCGGCAAGCGCAACGAACCGGCCTTCGTCTCACACGTGGCCAAGCAGCTTGCCGAGATCCATCCCGACGTGTCGTTAGAGCATATCCAGCAGGCCACGACCGAAAACGCCAAGCGGCTCTTCACGAAGCTACGCTAACGTCTGTCATCGCCCGGTGACGCTGGCGCTTTTCTAGAAGCGCTTCAACTGCCGGCTGCGGCGGCGAAGAGCCTTCGGGAGTTTTCGAGGATTGCCTTTCTTTTCCGGCCCACGCCGGGGCTGAGGGTCCTCCTTCTCCGCGACCAATTCTTTGTACGGGATCGGTCGTTCCGACAGGGACTGTTCCTGAAGTTTTTGAGCAAACTCGGCGGCCGTCATGATCAACGCGCCTTGCGCCCGCGCCGCGCGGATCACTTCATGATCGGACGTCACGACCGCGCACTCCGTTCCATACTCCTGCGCGAGCCGCTCGATGACCTGGTCCGCCCGCTCGCCCCGCTTCGAATAGATCACCTGGACTCCGGCGCGGTGCTCGCGGCTTTCAACCGGCTGTCCCCGTTGCCAACCGTCGAAGACCACCGTCAGCGCATGACCCTTCCGGTGACGATACGCGGCTAGCCGTCGCAACAACGCTTCTCGCGCCATCTCCGAAGGCGCACCTGCTCCGGACCATCCGCTCAGAGCCAACAGGTTATAGCCGTCGATAATCACATGCATGGCAAGGAAAAACCCTACGCGCCGCCGAAAGTGCTGTCAACCGACTCACCGGCATGGTTCAAAACGCCGTTCCCCTTGACAAGCCTCGGAACATCTGAGACATACATATATCTTCTGCCGTCCCCCTGGAAACCCATGCCCTCTGCTCTCTGGCGCGTCATGACGGTGGTGGTGCTGCTGGGACAGCTCAGCCTCGATGGTGTGCTCTGGCTCACCCCTGTTGAGGCGGCCTCGCAGGACCAGCGACGGGAGCAGTCGCTGTCATCCAAGCGATCGCGGAACTCAAAGGTGAGCATCGCTCCCACGACCCTTCCCCCCGCGATGATCCAGAACTTGAGAACCGCCTTCTCGCCGGACTTGTCCAGGCTCGTGCTCGACCTCGACCGCAAGGCGAGGGTCAAGAAGCATCTGCCATCTAAGGAAGACGGCCTCATCGTGGAAATCCCTCATGCGGCATTGAGCAAATCCGCGCAAAATAAGATTGCCCAAGGCACACTCGACGGCCGGTTTATCGTCAGGCAGACGCGTGACGCCTCCGTCACAGTGACGCTGCCGCATGGCTCCTTCCAGACCTATGCCCTATTTTCGCTGACCAATCCTCCGCGCCTCGTGGTCGACGTCGTGCCCTCCGCTACACTGCCTCCCGCGTCGTCCCTGGATGCAGCGGCAGAACTGCCGACGATACCTGCCGCTCCACCGCAACCCCTTCCCCCACCGGCCAAAGCCTTCAGGACGGTCGTCATCGATCCCGGACATGGCGGGAGAGACCCCGGCGCACATGGAATGCACGGCACGGAGGAAAAGGACATCACGTTGAAGGTTGGATTAAAGCTACGGGAGCTCCTCAAAAGGGATCCCGGCGTTCGTGTGCTGATGACGCGGGAGCGAGATGTGTTCGTCGAGCTCGAGGACCGCGCGCGGTTTGCCAACGGCAACGAGGCCGACTTGTTTGTCTCGATTCACGTCAACTCGCATCCTCAACGCTCTGTGCGGGGAATCGAAATTTACCATTTCGGAGAGGCGAAGGATCAGCGGGCGCTGGAAGTGGCGGCTCGGGAAAACGGCACGCCGTTGAGCAGCACCGGCGTGGGATGGGAATATCTGGTTGCCGATTTGTTGGCGACCAAGAAAATCGAAGCTTCGCTGGAGCTCGCCTGGACCACCAAAGAAGCGATGATTTCGCATCTGAATGGGCACTATGCACTCGTCGACCATGGCGTGAAGACGGCGCCGTTCTATGTGCTCCGATTCACCAGCATGCCGAGCATCCTGGCGGAAATTGCCTACATCTCGAATGCCACCGAAGAGGATCTTTTACGCACCGGCACATTTATCACGCGCGTCGCCGAATCTCTGCATGGCGGAGTGACCGCCTTTTTAGCCGCCTCCAAACAGCCTGTGCGATAACGCGCCCGACGGCCCTGTCTGCCCCGCCGCTATGCCGACCGTGAAGCTGATCCTGGAGTACGACGGTTCACGGTATGCCGGCTGGCAGCGGCAACCGGATCAACCCACCATCCAAGAAGCTGTCGAAACCGCCCTGTTCCAGCTGACGCAGGAAACCGTGTCTGTGATCGGCGCAGGACGCACTGATGCGGGCGTGCACGCTCTCGGTCAGGTCGCAAGCTTCCGCATTGCGCGAACATGGACTCCCCGTGCATGGATGAGAGGCTTGAATGCCAGACTCCCCGAGGATATCGCGGTGCGATCGGTTGCCATAGTGTCCGACGACTTCCACGCGCGTTATGGCGCCCGTGGAAAGTTGTACGAGTACCGTATTCTGAATCGTTCCGAGCGGCCGGCTCTTGACCGTGCCTACCTGTGGCACGTTCATAAGCCGCTGGATCCATCAGCCATGGAACGAGCCGCGGCTCATCTCACCGGCTCGCATGACTTCTCTTCCTTCGAAGGCACCTTGACCGACAATGAAGATCCTGTCTGCGATCTTCGGCAACTATCGGTCCATAAGGAGGGCGATCTGATCAGAATTCGTGCCTATGCGGACCGTTTTCTGAAGCATATGGTCCGTGCCGTTGTGGGAACGCTTGTGGAGGTAGGCCATGCCAGGCGCATGCCGGAGAGTCTGGAGACCATCCTGGCCGCGAAGGATCGTACGGCGGCCGGAAGAACGGCTCCGCCGCACGGC
>DASTQE010000124.1:0-2685 GCA_035761895.1 Nitrospira sp.
TTCACCCATTGCACCCGCCCTGCCCACCGATTGCTCCGCAATCGTTCACCCGGTACGCGCCTTTAACCTTCTCACCCGCCCAGGCGATCTTTTTGCACCCGCCCTGCCCACCGATTGCTGTGCAATCGTTCACCCATTGCACCCGCCCGCCCACCGATTGCTGTGCAATCGTTCACCCGGTACGCGCCTTTAACCTTCACACCCGCCCAGGCGATCTTTTTGCACCCGCCCGCCCACCGATTGCTCCGCAATCGTTCACCCGGTACGCGCCTTGTCCCGCTCATCGAGCCACACTTTCGGATACTGCACTTTGCCGAGCAGCCGGAAGCCGTCCAGGGCCTCGCGCAGCATCGTGCGGCGTTTCTCGGCATCCGGCTCATTGCGTTTGGCCTGCTCGCGCAGTTGGCCGAGCCACTCGACGAACGCGATGAACTCACTGTCGAGGATGCGTTCCAGATCTTCCTTCATGAATCCGGATAGCGCCGGCGCCATCCCGCTCGTGCTGATCGCCACCCGGGCATAACCAGCCTCGACGACCGCCGGCATGTTCACTGTGGAGGCTTCCGGATAGTCGACGGACCACAACAAAAATTTTCGCTCGCGCGCCTTGGCAAACAACGACCGGGCGAAATCCCTATCGCCGCGGATCATGTTCAGCACGAGGATCGCACTTTCCAAATCGGTTTCACGAAAATGTCGTCCACGATGGATGACTTTCGCAGATGCGGCCAGTTGCTTGAGCTGCTCGTGCAACGTTGGAGCGATCACGATGACCTTGGCACCGGCATCCAACAGGCGTTGCGTTTTTTCTGCGGCCTCTTCGTCGCCTCCCAGGACGAGAACCGGATAGCCTTTGACGTCGAGCGTGAGCGGGAAACCAGGATTCGCGGCCATGATGTTCCTCCACATTCCGAAAGGAGGGCCATCATACAACAGAGGCTTTTCTGTGGTAAACCATTCGCTATCCTTTTTTTGAGGTGGACCGCTATAATGCAGCGCTTTTTCCAACCATTTGCATGAAGGGGACAGTGAATGGCAGCATATAAATTCGGTGCCGTCGGTATGGCGGGTGGCATCATCGCGCTCGCGGCAATCGCCGCCTGGCTTGGCTTGGCGCATAGCTGCGACCCGAAGAGCGGCGAAGGCGTCATTGCGGGCCGCGTGCTGATTTCACCCGCTTTGGCCGACCAGGTCCGACCGACCGACGTCCTCTTCGTGATCGTGCGAAGACCCGGCGGCACGCCCCGGCCCGTCGCCGCCAAACGCATCGATAATCCTACATTCCCTGTGCCGTTTGAAATTACCAATGCCGATGTGATGGTGCAGGGGTCGGAGCTGCGTGGAATGGTCGACGTGGTTGCGAGATTGGATCGTGATGGACAGGCCGGTCCGGCACAGCCGGGCGATATCGAAGGACGCTATGCGAAAAATCCCACGCTCCCCGGCGGCCGGGACTTGGAGATCATTCTAGATACAATTAGGAATTAGGAATGCGGAAGTGGAATTGTTACTGATGGGAAGGAATCATCTGAAATTGGAAATTAGAGATTTGTCCTCTGAAAGGCAGCCGAACAATTGCAGATTCCTAATTTCACATTCCACATTAGGGGCCTGAGTCCGCATCAAGCTCCATATTCCAATACAAGTAGTCCCGCCAGCTTTCCGGCGTGTTGCGGATACCAATAGTGATCGTGACGATGGGACTCCAGCGCGGCTTCACCGGCCGCTTCATCAATCTCATGCCGGCTTCCTCCGGCGTCCGACCGCTCTTGCGGTTGTTGCACCGCCAGCAGGCGGTCACGATGTTCTCCCAGGTCTTCCGCCCGCCCTTCGCGATCGGCACGACATGATCGAAGGTCAGTTCTTCCGTGCGGTATTTGGTACGGCAATACTGGCAGACGTATCCGTCGCGGGTGAAGATATTGATCCGGGAAAACTTGACGGCCCGGTGGCTGTCCTTCAACCGGACCAGCTTGAGGAGCCGCATGACGGCCGGCAGCTTGAACGAGATCGAGACTCCGTGGATCTCCCGGTCGTAGACCTCGAGTACTTCGACTTTACCTTGCCAGAGGAGAGCGATGGCTTTTTGCCAATGAACGACACGCAGGGGTTCATACGTAGAGTTGAGCAGGAGGGTCATTTCCATTCAACAACCTCATTCCCAACCGAGGCTCCTTTCGTGAGAAGGGCCTTGCATCGGTCTGGGTACGCTCGGTTATCTTCTATGCCATAAGATGTCCGCGAAATCAAGCGCCAGGCCATTCTGCGGAGCCCGCCTGACCCGCGGTTACATCATCATTCACAAGGCCGCATGTCAGATTTTGTCACTGTCGCGAGAGTCGACGACATTCCCCCGGGAACCGGAAAAACGGTCGAGGTCAACGGAATTTGGATCGCGTTGTTCAACGTGAACGGAGCGTTCTTTGCCGTCGACAATACCTGTCCACACGCGGGAGGACCAATCGGCGAAGGCAAGCTCTCCGGCGAGATCGTCACCTGCCCGTGGCACGGATGGCAGTTCAATGTGCGCACGGGTGAGCGGGACGGCAATCCGAACTTCACGGTCGCCTGTTGCCCTGTGCGCGTACATGACTGTCACGTAGAGGTCGCCCTTCCGCCCGAGTTTAAATAGATTGATGCGAACGGCCTCAACAAGGAATTCAATAAGACCGTACATCTATAGGA
>DASTQE010000125.1:0-8354 GCA_035761895.1 Nitrospira sp.
ACTGACCAGGCTGCTCCCTTCTACTCTGGTGTGCGCGTTGGGCGAGCAAAGGAAGCGGCCTAGCCTACCTATTCACTATTGTGCGGAGCCAAGCAGCGGCGGGGCCCTGCGGTTTCACCCATCGCCGGAGCAGAGCCGACCATCCACCTCCATGGAAAGCGAGAAGGAGCGAAGCTTGGACGGACCATTTTATGCGGTGTTCGCTGGGAAAAGCGTGCGTCCCGGGAGATCGATTGCAAGGCAATCGGTGGGTCGGGCGGGTGGAAAACAATCGACTCAGGGTTGGGCGGGTGAGAACAATGCGCGCAGTTGGAAGCAACCTAGCCCACCCTGAGGAAAGTCGTACAACCAAGCTTGGAAGGATAATTGGAACGGACCTTCGAACAGTGCGTCTCGCTGGGAAAAGGGCGCGTCCCGGGAGATCGATTGCGAAGCAAGGAAGAGAGAAGCATGAGGAGGCAAACACTTATCGGTGAGGCACGAGGATGAACCCTTCGGCGGCGTCGCCGAAGGCTTTGAAGCTGCCGGCCAGCACATGCTGAGCGGCCAAGGCACACAGCGCTCCATCGATGTCGTCGATGCTTTTCAATGCGTCCGTCCCGATCTCGGCTTGCTCCAACACGCGGCGACGATCCACTCGTTTATTTTTGGCCGAAAGCGCCTTACCGGCCAGCGTGCAGGCGATGGCGTGTGGGAAGGTTTCGAAGCACAGCCCATCGAGCGGCGCGGTTCGACCGATGTAGAGCCGATAGTGCGGCGCCAGCAGCCGAAAGAGATCGGCGCCGTTGACCATCCACCCATAGAACGGATGAACCTTTCCGACCGTCAGGCACGGGGTAGAGAAGCTCGATAGGCCGAGCCCGGCCAGCTCACGCTCGCAGGGTCTGGCCTTTCCTGTGAGACTCCATTGGCATGGCGCATCGATGCCGACGGCTGAGGCCCGCTGCTCACGGCACCAGGCCGCGACATCGGCGGCGTTGCAAGTCACCAGCTTGCCCACAATCTGATTATCCTGCAGGGCAACGGCGTGAAAGCCCTTTTTCGCGCCTCCGACATCCACCCCAACCACTGTGTGCGCTGCCTCTCTCATTTCTTCCGCTTCCGGTGCCGATGATAGTGAGCAGCAACCTTGCTGCGATTTCCACACAAACTCATGCTGCACCAGTGACGAGCATGGTTCGTTCTTGGTCGTATCGTAAAAGAAGAGTACACACGCCGGATTTTGACATTTCTTGATCAATGAGAGATCGCACACGCACAACAGATCGCTTGCTGCCTCAGCCAACAATCCGAGCAGCTGACCGCACCCGTCGAACTCCGCGCGATAGGTCCGCTCGAATGCGCCCCCCCGCCGGCCTATCTGAGGATAGCCGACTCTGTGGCGCAGCAGTTGGTTAACCGCATCGAGCGTGGCCTGCGGAACGGGCCTGCGCGCGGCAAGGCGTTCGACGGTCTCCCGCATGATCGTGCGAAACGCCTTTGCCTGTTTCAGCGTCTCCGCGCCCTGGCGGGTCCCTTCCCGTTCGGTCTTGTTAGCCTCCTCTTCGGCGAGGAGCCCGGCCTGAACGAGCCCGGTGACCAATTCCTGGAAAGACGATAATAAGTCGATCGGCTCTCCATTCAGCACTAGGTCCGTATTGATGAAATCTAAACAGTTGGTTGCCGACAAAGAGAAACGGGATTTTTGGTTGCACCGGTAAATCCCTCTTATCTGGCGGAATTGGAAGAAGGCGAGGTCGGCCGGGGATGTCTGGAAACGCCCTGCCCGAAATGAGAACGCAATCTCCGTGGTGCAGTGCTACCTCAGCTCTTTTCAGGGTGGCGACTCAACGTTGCGACGCCGAGAAATGTGTCAGCGGCTGCCCGCCGGGATAAAGACTTCGTTGAGATTGCTGAAGCTGCCGCCCGGCGTCGGTCCACCGCTGATGACGTGGATGCGCCCGTCCACCACGGCCGATCCGAGGCCGTGCCGAGCGGTGGGCATCGGCGCCATTGCCTGCCAGCCTTCACCCGCAGGATCGTAGGCTTCGTTCTCGTGAAACGTTCCGTCCGCTCCCTCCCCGCCGAACACAAAGATCCGGCCGCCGGATTCAGCCGCCGTGATGCCGCTGCGGGCGGTCGGCAGATCAGGCGCGCGGCTCCACTTATCGGCGTGGGGATCGTAGACCTCGGTTACCGAGAGATTGCGATGGTAGTCGCCTTTGAGCCGTCCGCCGATCGCGTAGACTTTTCCTGCCCCCGTGGCCGTGGCCAGATGGTCGCGCGGGGTCGGCAGCGGCGCGCGGGAGGTCCAGCTATTGCGCTCCGGATCATAGACTTCGACCGCCGCGCTGTTCGTCCTGCCCTCATAGCCGCCAATCGCGTACAGTTTGCCTTCGTGTACGGTCACGGACAAGGCGCCGCGCGCGGTCGGCATCGACGCACGCTCGGTCCAGGCATCGGAGGCCGGATTGTAGCTGAAGACCGTGGCAACGGGCCCCCAGACGCTCAGACCGGACTGTTTGTAACCGCCGATGACGTACAGCCGCCCGCCGACCACGCCGATGCCCACGTGGTGCAGGCCGACTGGCATCGGAGCTTTGGCTCTCCATCTGTCCGTCGCCGGGTCGTATTCTTCGAGCGCAGGAGTAATCGCAAAATTCAGCACATTCCCCAAGCTCGGCTCTTCGAAGCCGCCGACAACGTAGATCTTGCCTCCCAGTGTCGCCGCAGCCACTTCTGTCCGCTTCATTGGCGCTGGCGCTGCTGTTCGCCAGCTGCCGCCATCTTGTTGCGCAGCGGAGATCGGCAGTGCGACGAGGCATAGGCACGCAAGCAGAACGCCGCGTTCGATGATCGATGACATCGGCTGTGTCATGCCGTGCATGATGTGCTTCTAGACTCCTTCCACCGTCTCTGCCGGCTCATCGGCCTCCTCCCACAACCATGCCTCGAGCAGCATGTAACTCACGCCGAGCACGACGGGGCCCACGAAGATTCCCACGAGGCCAAACGACACGAGGCCGCCGAGGACACCCGCAACAACCAGCAGCAGCGGGAGCTGCGCGCCCTTCTGGATCAACAGCGGACGTATCACATTATCGATGGTGCCGACGAAAATGGTCCAGACCAGGAGCGCCGTGGCCCATCCACTACTTCCCTGCCAGTACAGCCAAACGACGGCGAGCACGAGAACAGGCACGACACCGACCTGCATGATCCCGAACAAGAACATCAGCACCGTCAGCACCAGAGGGAACGGCACGCCGGCGACAGCAAGCCCGAGGCCTCCGAGGGCGGCCTGCCCGAGAGCCACGAGCACGATACCCAACGCGACACCGCGGATCGCCTGTCCGGCGAGGTTCACCGCCCGCTCCCCGCGCGTGCCGGCGAGCCTCCGTCCGAACCGGCACAGGTCCGTGACCGCGACGTCTCCGCGGGCGAATAACACCGCTGCGATCAGCACCGTAAGGAGAAACTGGCCTGTCATCGCGCCGAGGCTGCCGAGTTGACCGAGTACCCAACTCCCGGTTACCCGGGCATAGGGAGCCGCGGATCGGGCCAGTTCTTCCGGACCCGACGAGGCGAACTCACGCCAGAGCGAGGTAATCCTAGGGCCGAAAAAGGGAATGCTTTCCAGCCACCCGGGTGGCGCAGGCAGACTGAGCGACTTGAGCGATTGCGCCCAATCTACGATTTCATCCAGATACGCGATGAATGTGCCGATTGCCAGCGAGAATGGCACGACAAAAACCAGCAGCAACGCAATGGTCATGACGGTGACGGCCAGGGCCCGCCGTCCCCAGAGGAGCGCTTCGATCTGCAACATCAGAGGCCAGCCCGCGACGACAATCATCGTCGCCCACAGCAGCGCGGGAATGAACGGCCGCAGGATCCAAAACGAAGCGGCGATGAGGCCGACCATGAACAGCACGGACAGACTGGACCGTGTCAGGTCTTGAGGTGTGGTCGGCGCACCCATCTTGACTCTAGGGCTCTTCCTCTTCGACCTGCTCGATCGATTGCTTGATCGCGGCCACGAACCCGGACGGATCGGCCAGATCGCGCTCGGTCAACTGGAATTCCGACACGAGCACGCCGTCGCCATCTACGATGATCAAACGATAATGAGATTTCACGGCACAAGCCTACACCGATTCCCAGGAACAAATCACCCCTGGCAGCAGTGTTGGTGGGTGGAAAGGTGGCACCAGCCGTCAGTCGGCGTTCAGCAGGCATCCGGCTTGAGCCACTGGACTCAGAATAGCATCAACGCTACATCACCTTGCGGAGTAACGGCTTATCGGATTGCGGCCTTCGTCCCTGAAACGTAAAGGTAATGCCATCCGACTTCAAATCCTGTAGATTGCCGGCCTCCGTATCGAGGATGTGGAGCTGCTCTCGAAGTGCGACCAGGTCCAAATCGGAGAGTTCTTCGCCATGTGTGCGGAGTTTGCGGTAGAGGTTCTTTCCGTCGGAGATGAACTGTTTGACGAGGTGTTGCATGTCCATAATAGGGCCTCCATCCAGGTAGCCGTGACGACCTGTATCACAGCGGTCTGGCCCTACTATCTGCCGCTTTCTTCACAGGGCGTCCTAGGAAAAACCCTGGTTTGGATCAACCAGTCTGCTTATTTAAAAGGGAGGCACGGCTACACCTCCTCATCCGTCGGGTTGTCCACGGCATAACGACGAGGGGTCTGAGAAGAGGCCTGTCGTTCAGCCTCCACACAAGCCATGAACGCCTCAAAATGCGACTGTAATCCGTAGGCCCCATACAGCTCTTGGAGATCGTTCAGCAGGCGTCTGACCCTGAAGAGCAGCTGCTCTTGGTCCCGATTGACCTGGCCTCGCAACCGAGACACCTCAAGGGCGCGTTGCACAGCGAAGACTAAAGCGCGCTCTTCTACAGGTTTCACCAACACGTCGTAGGCGCCAACGTTCATCGCTTGTTGGATCAGATCATCGTTGTGCTTTTCCAGCAGCAGCACGACCGGCCACTCGGGGTGCACCTTTCGCACCGCTCGCACGAATCCCACGCCTTCGATGCGGGACTGGTGGGCATCACACAAGATGGCGGCATACTCACCCGATCGGATATGCTCCAGAGACGCAAGCGCGGACTCGGACGTCTCAACTTCAATAGCGGTAAGCCGAAGACGCAAGGTTGAAGCGAGCGTGTCGAGTGAAATGGGATCGTCCTCAATGATCAAGACCCTGGGGAATGGCATTGGATAGTTCCATCCATAAAAAAGTGATTAATCCGACCGTCACGAATTATATGATATTTTTGCTCGAAGATTGTCGAAATCAGCATGACATTCTCGCGAGGATACAGGAGGAGAATCGCGAATGAGAATCTGGCCCGGCAGTCCATATCCCTTGGGAGCCACATGGGACGGCGAGGGAGTGAACTTCGCCTTATTTTCTGAAAATGCGACGGCGGTGGATCTTTGTCTCTTTGACAGGCCGAACGACCCGCAGGAGACCCACCGGATACGGATCGAAGAATGCACCGACTTCGTGTGGCACGTCTATCTGCCGGAAGTACGGCCCGGCCAGCACTACGGATACCGTGTCCATGGACTGTACGACCCGGAAGCCGGCCATCGCTTTAATCCGGCCAAGGTCCTGAACGATCCCTACGCGAAAGCGATCGCCGGCACGATCGATTGGTCCAACGAACTTTTCGGCTACCGGATCGGCGATCCCAAGGCGGATCTTTCGATTGACGACCGGGACAACGCCGCCTCGATCCCCAAATGTGTGGTCGTGGATCAGGCGTTCACCTGGGGCGGCGACCATTTGCTGCGGACCCCCTGGGACCGGACTGTCATTTACGAACTGCACGTGCACGGGTTTACCGCCAGACATCCGGACGTCCCAAAGGAGCTGCGTGGCACGTATGCCGGTCTCGCCACGCCGGCGGCGATCGAGCACCTGCAGCATTTGGGGGTCACGGCTGTCGAATTGTTGCCGGTCCATCATTTCATTCGCGACAAGCATCTCATCGATCGCGGACTGACGAACTATTGGGGCTATAATTCGATCGGATTTTTTGCGCCGGACATTCGCTACGCCACATCACCGGAGCGCACGCAGCAGGTCTGGGAATTCAAGACGATGGTCAAGGCGCTTCACAACGCGGGCATCGAGGTCATCCTCGATGTCGTATACAACCACACAGGGGAAGGCAATCATCTGGGCCCGACGCTTTCTTTTCGTGGCATCGACAACATGTCCTATTACCGCCTGGTCCCTCTCCAGCCGCGCTATTACCTGGACTACACCGGCTGCGGCAATACCCTCAACGTCCGCCATCCCCGCGTCCTTCAACTCATCATGGACAGCTTGCGGTATTGGGTGCTCGAAATGCACGTCGATGGCTTCCGCTTCGATCTCGCCTCCACGCTGGCGCGCGAACTGCACGACGTGGATCGTCTCAGCGCCTTCTTCGACATCATCCACCAAGATCCGGTGCTCTCGCAGGTCAAGCTGATCGCAGAACCGTGGGACTTAGGGGAAGGCGGCTATCAGGTCGGAAACTTTCCGCCCGGCTGGGCCGAGTGGAACGGACGCTATCGCGATACCATCCGGCGATATTGGAAAGGGGACGGGGGACAGGTCGCCGAATTAGCTTACCGGCTGTCCGGGAGCAGCGATCTGTACGAGGGCGGCGGCCGGCGACCTCACGCGAGCATTAATTTCGTGACGGCGCACGACGGGTTCACGCTGCATGATCTGGTCGCATACAACCAAAAGCATAACGAGGCCAACGGAGAAAACAATAGCGACGGCACCGACGACAATCTCAGCTGGAATTGCGGCGTGGAGGGACCGACGAACCGACCGTCGGTCCTGGGGCTGCGGGAACGGCAGAAGCGCAACATCCTCGCCACGTTGCTCTTGTCACAAGGCGTACCGATGCTGTGCGGTGGCGATGAAATGGGCCGGACGCAACGCGGCAACAATAACGCGTATTGTCAGGACACTGAGATCAGTTGGGTCGACTGGAAGTTGAGCAAGCCTCAGCAGTCGCTTCTCACCTTCACAAGGAGCCTGATTGCGCTACGACAACAGCACCCGGTGTTCCGGCGACGCCGGTTCTTTCAGGGCCGCCGCATCCGCGGTACGGAGGTCAAGGATCTCTCCTGGCTGCGCCCCGACGGCAAAGAGATGACTGATGAAGACTGGGCCAAGGGCTATGTCCGCTGTCTGGGCGTGCGGCTTGCCGGCCACGCCATCGAGGAGAAAGACCCCAAAGGCAGACCGCTCCTGGACGAGACCTTCCTCGTGTTGCTCAATGCGCACCACGAGCCGCGGCCCTTTACCCTGCCGGCGCATAAGCGAGGAGTGCGATGGCAGCCGGTGTTCGACACTGCCCTCTACGATGCGGATGACAAACCGGTCGTGCTTTATAGAGGCGGAGAGCAGTACGATCTGGAAGCACGCTCCCTCGCGTTGCTGCGGTTGCGGCCAAAATAAGAGTGGGGTGAGGCCAATCGGCGGCGCACCCTATTGAGCCGGTCGAAGAACCGGCCTACAATCTTTGCAATTCCTTTTTGAGTCCTGTGCTATCGCTTTATCACTTCTCACCGGGAGGTCCGCGATGCCGACCTATGTCAGCCTCGTGAAGTTCACGCAGCACGGTCTTCAAACCATGAGGGATAAGGGGATCGAAAGGGCGGAAATGGTCAAGCAGAACGCCAAGTCCCTTGGCGGAAAGCTCGTTCAGGCGTATTACTGCCTCGGCGAGTACGACGTCGTCGCCATCTGGGAGTTTCCCGACAACAAGACAGCGATGAAAGCCGCCGTGCTCAACGCCTCGCTAGGGCATATTGAGATCACCACTCTGCCGGCCGTGAACCGCGACGAATGGAAGGGGTTGTTGCAGCAGACGCTCGGGAAAAAGAAATAGATAGCACGAGGTGGACGGTAGCTCCTGCTCAAGCGATGGGAGACCGCAGGACCTCAATCGCGCTTTCGGGTCCTGTCGTCGACCAGCCCTGTCCCGGCCGCCTCACCATCTCGGCGGCGCGCACAAACGTGGCACTCTTTATTCATCGCGCCGGCGGTGTAGGGAAAGGGGGCGGGGGCTATTGATCTCCTTTGCTCGCCGAACGCGCACAACCAGACACGGGGTAAAGCCTGGCCGGGTAACCGCTGCTTCAACGAGGGGTGAAACCGCAGAACCCTGCCACTGCTTGGCTCCTCAAAACAAGGGGGCGTAAGGGCTGTTGATCTCCCTTGCTCGCCGAACGCGCACGCCAGACCAATCGTATTCTCAGAAAGGCGGTGCTCGTCCAAGCGCGCACTGGGAGATCAATCAGCCCTCGCCCGAAACGAGAACGAGCAAGCTCGGAGTTATCATTACA
>DASTQE010000126.1:0-8589 GCA_035761895.1 Nitrospira sp.
CGATGCGCAGCTTGCCAAAGACCTTCCCGGGATTGAGAAGTAGCGATCAGAGAGAGCGTCGTGACGGGGAGATCAGATCCGGCGAGACAAACGTGTGTCCCATCAGCGCTTCCCGAACGGCGATCAGCAGGTCCGTGCCCAACCGCGGCTTGATCACATAGCCCATGGCTCCTGCCGAGAACGCTTCCTCGACGAATTCCTGGTCTTTGTGAACGGTGAGAAAGACGATCTTCGCTTTCGATCCGATCCGGGTGAGGAGGCGTGCGGCTTCCAGACCGTTCATCAGCCCCATGGAGATATCGAGAATAAGGATGTCGGGTTTGAGCGACTGCATTGCCTCAAGAACGGCTTCGCCGTCGGCGACGGTGCCGACAATCTGAAACTCCGGTTCAAGAATCAGACGCGCCGCCTGCAGCATGGAAGGGCTGTCATCGGCCAACAGAATGCGAACGACGGTGCGTCCTTCCCGGCCGTTTTCCACAGATGGCGCCATGACCGCTCCAAGCAGGAGATTGATGCGAGGCGCAGTTTCTTACCACTTGTCTCCTCTTCGCGATACTGGCAAAAGTGACAGATTCCTTCGGGCCCGTCGGTAGCCGACTCTGTTTAGTGGAGTGAATCGAACGCGCGTCGGGAGGGGCGATGCGATTGCTTCGACTACCGGTGGGATGCGCCGAGCGTAAGCCGCTGGTCGATGGCGAATTGGATGAGTTCTGCGTTGCTCTTGAGCCGGAACTGCTGCATCACGCGGTATTTGTGAAAGGCGACCGTCCGGGGTGTAACGTGCAAGACGCCCGCGGCCTCCTTCATCGTATATCCTTCCGCGAGCAGCTGAAGCACCTCTCGTTGGCGTGATGTGAGCCCGCCGTTGGCCGACCGCCCACCTCCCTGGATGAACGACTCGACCATTCGCTGGGACGCCTGAGAGGTCACGTAGGTGTCGCCGCGCATTGCCGTTCTAATGGCCTCAGGCAACTCGCGCGCGGCCGACGTTTTGAGCAGGAACCCGGAGGCACCCAGGGCCAGCGCTTCCCTGGCGAGTTCCGGATCTTCGTTCATCGTGAGATAAATCAGTTTGATCCCGGGCATCGATTGCTTGAGCTGCCGGCCGGCATCGAGCCCGTTCAAGAGAGGCATGCCGATGTCCAGGACGACGACATCAGGGCGAAGGGCGATGGCCTTGGGAATCAGCGCTCGGCCATCCGTCACGATACCAACGACCTCGCATTCCGGTTCGAGCAGCGTCACGCAGGCTTCGACGACCAGCCGGTGATCATCGGCGAGCAGGATGCGCGGACGGGGCATTGTATCCTCCTTCGCTGCCGGCGGCTCAAGCTGTCAGATGAACGGCAATCCGCGTGCCCCGTGACGGTCGTGACTCGACAGCGATCGTGCCGCCCGCGGCCCGTACGCGCTCCTGCATACTGATCAGGCCGAGCCGTCCCCTGGCAGAGACGGATTGAGGATCGAAACCGGCGCCCGCATCCGAGATGCATAGATGGACCGATCCCCGAGCTCCAAACAGCTCGACCTGCCCTTTCCTGACGCCGCTGTGCTTTACGGTGTTGCTCAACGCTTCCTGAGCGACGCGGAACAGGCACAGGGCGGAATCTTTCGTGATCGTCTGAGGGACGTTCCGGTGCACAAAATTGATCTGAGCTCCATACTGCTCGGCAAACTCACGACACAGTCCCTTGATTGCGGGAACGAGCCCCAGGTGATCGAGCTTCGCTGAATGCAGCTGGTGCGAGAGACGATGTACGTCAGAGGCGATCCCTTGCGTCAAACGGCACAGGTCCACGACCTGAGAGGCGGGCTCACCCGCTGATGTGAGAGTTTGTCCGAGTCGCTCAAGGCCGATCGCCAGCAGTGCCAGGCGTTGATTGAAATCATCGTGCAGCTCGCGGGCGATCCGGCAGCGCTCTTCCTCCTGTGCGCGAATCAACCGGCCGGTCATTTCGATCAGAGACCGCTCCGTCGCTTTCCGGTCGGTAATGTCCATCATGACGCCGATCAATTCGTGGCACCCGTCATCCAGCACGGAATGGACGCACTCGTGGAACCAGAGTTCCCGGCCATCGGATGCCGTCATGCGATAGTCCAGTCGGTGACGCGCCAGATCTTGAGCAGCCCGCCGATACAGCGCCAGGACCTTCATGCGGTCGTCGGGATGCAGGTGCGCCTCTTTGAAAGCGGGATGTCGGAGCCATGCGCTGGTCGGATAGCCAAGCGCGCGTTCCGCCTGTTCGCTGACATAGATGTGCTCACATGTGGCGGCGTTTGCCCGCCAGACAATCGCCTCCAATGATTCCACCAGGTCCTCGTATTGCTGTTGTGTCCGGCGAGTGGCGGCTTCGGCCTGTGAAATCGAGCCGTAGTGTTCCGAATGTTCTGGCGTCTCAGCGTGAAATGACAAAGTCGTACCCTGCATAGTGACCTCCGCAATAAACACACTGGCTGTGGGCGGAAGGGACGCCAAGCATGAACCGCTTTCTCTACTCCAGTCAAGAGCGAGGGTCCGGTTCAGATTGACGTGGTCGGCATGATCCGTGCCTAAGGGTTTCAACGTGATACCTCCCTGTCAAATCTGACAGTTTTCTCTCTCCGATCGAGGCGGTAGAGTGCAGCTCCTTCGTTGTCTGCGTAGGGCACACATCCATGTCTCCTTGGCCTCGTCATCCGATTATTTACGAGATCAATACCTGGGTATGGCTTCACGAACTCAGCCAGCAGGCACGACGTTCCATCACTCTCGCCGACGTTCCGAAAAAAGTGTGGGATGCTCTAGCTTCCTATGGATTTGACGCCGTGTGGTTGATGGGTGTGTGGGAGCGAAGTCCGGCGGGCGTCGCGATCTCTATGCAAAACGAGGGACTTCTAAGTGAGTTCCGCCGGGTGCTCACCGACTTTACCGAGCAGGACAATATCGGCTCCGCCTATTGCGTGAGGGACTACCGTGTCGATGCGCGTCTGGGAGGTTCCGACGGGTTGGCGCAGGCCCGACGGCAGTTGGCCGACCGAGGCATGCGGTTGATCCTGGATGTTGTTCCGAATCACGTCGCATCCGATCATTCCTGGGCGACGGAACATCCCGAATATTTCATTCAAGGCGGCGCAACTGACCTTACAGAACGGCCCGGTGAGTTCCGGCGGATCGGCGACCATGTCCTGGCTTGTGGCCGGGATCCCTATTTCCCTCCCTGGCAGGACGTGCTCCAGCTGAATGCGTTTCATCCGGACCTGCGAAAGGCGGCGATCGAGACCGCTCTGTCGACAGCCGACCAGTGCGACGGTATGCGCTGTGATATGGCCATGCTCATGCTCAATCAGATTTTTGAGCGGACATGGGGTGCGCGCGCCGGCGTCAGGCCGAAGACCGAATACTGGTCTGGGCTGATCGGCGCCGTGAAGCGGCGATATCCGGACCTGCTGTTCATGGCCGAGGCCTATTGGGATCTGGAGTGGGAACTGCAGCAGCAAGGGTTTGACTTCTGTTACGATAAGCGGCTCTGCGATCGCCTGGAGCATGAGAACGCCGAGAGTGTCCGGCGCCATCTCTGCGCAGATTCCGCCTATCAGGAACGGCTCGTTCGTTTTATCGAAAATCACGATGAGCCTCGTGCCGCGGCGACGTTCTCGGGAGCAAAGGCGCGGGCGGCAGCCGTTACGATTTCGACCCTGCAAGGCGCGGCGCTGTTCCATGACGGGCAGTTCGAGGGACGCCGGGTCAAACTCCCGGTATTTTTGCGGCGGCGTCCTCAGGAGACGACCGATGTTGGCCTTCAAAAGTTCTACAAGAAGCTGCTTCAAATCCTTCGAGGAGATGACTTCAAGGGTGGGCAGTGGGAACTCTGCGAACGAACCGGATGGCCCGACAATCAGAGCTACCTCAACCTCGTGGCCTGGGGCTGGATCCATGAGCGTTCGCGCCATCTCATCGTCGTGAATCTGTCCGACATCTCGTCGCAGGCAAGAATCCGACTTCCTGCATCGAGTTTCGATGACAGACAGTTGCGCATGAGGGATGAACTCAGCGGCATGGTCTACGAACGCAACGGCGCCGAAGTCCGAGATCTCGGCTTGTACGTCGACCTCGATCCATGGCACTGTCACATCCTGCGCTTTTGAGTCGGCGAATCAAGGAACGCCTTTGCCTGCACCGATGAAGATACGATGGTGGGTGGGACTGCCGGTGGCGCTGGCGCTGGCCTCCTGCTCAACCATGCCCAGAGATTTCGAAGCTCCGCGCGTGCATATCACCGATATGACCGCCAAGGAGATGGCGATCTTTGAGCAGCGATTCGACGTGAAGCTTCGGATTCAAAACCCGAACGACACCGCTCTCAGCATTAACGGCCTTCGCTTTGAGATTGAATTGAACGAGCGCGAGTTCGCCAACGGCATGTCGGGGCAACGTTTCGCAGTGCCGCGATTCGGTTCAGAGGTTGTTGACGTCGAAGTGTTTACCACTCTGGCGAGCTTTCTTAGACAAATTCGCGAGCTGAGTGGCGGCGGGACACAGAAAGTAAGGTATCGGCTCAAAGGGACAGCATTCGTGGATTCACCCCGCATCTTCAAGGCGCCGTTCGACGAGGAAGGTGAGATCGATCTCGCCCTTGAGAAAAAGGCCGAGCCATAGATGTAAGCAGCGACGCGCAGGAACGGAAGAGGAGGAAGGAAAAATGACGGGGCAACGTTGGCGTCTGGGAGTCATGTCGGCTGGAATCGGGATGGCGGCCGCGGTGAATATATTGGGTGTCACTATGGCATTCTCCGCTGAAGCCGTCGCACAGCAACAACTCGTGGACAAGGCGCAACTGACTTTGGAAGCCTTTGCCAGCGATCCGCAGTTAAAAGACCAGCTGAAAGGATTGAGCAAAGAAGCCAGGGCGCTCTTCATCGTGCCGCAATTCATGCGTGGGGCCTTCATCTTCGGAGGAGCCGGCGGCAGCGGCGTGCTCATTGCGCGCGACGAGAAGACCGGCAGATGGGGAGATCCGGTGTTCTACAACATCGGATCGGCGAGCTTTGGCGCACAGATCGGCGCCGACGTATCTGAGATGGTCTTGGTGGTGCGGACCCCGAAAGGTCTGGAGGAATTTTTCACGAACGATTTCAAGCTCGGGGCGAATGCCGGCATGGCGACCGGGCCGGTCGGCGCCGGCATGTCTGTCCAAGGCATCGCTGCGGATATCGTCTCCTATGCCAGACAGAAAGGCGCCTTTGCCGGTATGGCCCTGGATGGAGCCTTCGTCTCGGTCTCGAACGATTCCAACCAGGCATACTACGGGAAACCAGTGCGCCCCACTGACATCATCGTGAAGAAGGAGATCGGCAATCCGAAATCCCTTCAGCTTCGCGCTGCAGCGGATCAACTCATGAAGTAGCCGGCGGAGCTTCTCGATGCGTGAGTGCGGCACTTAAATGAACGAGAGGCGGTGCGGCCGATTGGCAAGCGGGGTGGCCGTTGTCCTGCTTCTCTTCCTGGGATTGTGGAAGGCCGCCTTGGCGCAGTCAGAGCTCAAGCCGGAAGAGCCTTCAAGCGAATCGCCTTCCGAACAGATGACGGACGAACCTGCTGATTCGGAAAGTGAACCGGACGGGTCTGATGCCTCGCAACGGCAGGAACCGCGACGCCGTGTGTTCAAACGCATCGGCCCCCAGGAGGTCACGCCGGAGCAACGGGAAGAGGCCGAGCGGCTGCGGAAGCTCGGCGCCAAGTACGGGACCGATCCCACCGCAATCGTGGGCCGCGTGCAGCTTTCCTACCAATATCAAGACCTCGTGCAAGGGGCCCGCGCCAGCGATACCACGCTTCGCGTGGATGTTCCGTTTCGCAAGGACTTTCTGCTCCGAGTGGACACGCCGTTTCTGAGATGGATCGATCCCGACCGCCCCGGCACCACCAGCGCACAGGGCATGAGCGATCTCGCCACCGTGCTCGGCTGGCGGGCCTATAGCACACCCGAATACGCACTCTTCATCGGGGCGCTTTCCACCTTTCCAACTGCCGCGACAGGGAATTTAGGCACCGGGAAATACACGACGGGCCCTTTCCTCGCCACCGCCCGTTTCCTTCCCCGATGGGATTCGTTTCTCTTCGGAGTATTCCAGCACCAGGTTTCGGTCGGCGGAGACCCTTCCCGTGCCGACATCTCGATTTCACGAGCGCTCGCCCAGATCAACAGCTTCTGGGCCGAGCGCTGGTGGACCATCGTGCAGGGGGTTTGGCAGGTCAATTGGGAACGGAATGCCAAGAGCAGCATGACGATGGAGTTCGAACTGGGCAGGAGCCTTGTCGGACCGTTTGGCGCCTATGTGAGGCCCGGCGTGGGAATCTGGGGACGCGATCTGGCGGGGGCATACCAATGGAACATTGAAGTCGGCGTTCGTTACATGTTCGGGAGTTTCTAACCTGATCACGAACCGGAGGTTCGAGCGAATTATTTCAGCGCTTCGGCGCCGCCGACAATGTCCATGAGTTCTTTGGTAATCGCGGCCTGGCGGGTTTTATTGTAGTAAATCGTCAACTTCTTGATGAGCTCCCCGGCGTTCCGTGTCGCGCCGTCCATGGCCGTCATACGGGCCCCCTGTTCGGCGGCCGACGATTCCAGCAAGATGCGGTAGGCCTGGACGTGGAAATTGCGGTGTAGCAGCTCTTGCAGTACTTCGGCTTCGCTCGGCTCGTAGAGATAGCCGCCGGGCATCTGCTCGGTGCCCCGATCAATATCCTTTACATCTGTGATCTCCACAACCCAATCGATCGGGAGCAGCCGTTCCACCACCACGCGCTGTTGGATGGCGGATTTGAATTCATTGTAGATCGCATACACCGCATCGACCCGGCCCGTGACGTAGTCGTCGATGGCTTGGAGCTCGGTCCCCAACAGCATGCCGTGCTCGAACGAGAGCTTGTCGAAAATGTCCACCACCTCACGCCGGACCTTCCAGGTGCGTCTTCGGAAAAAATCGCGGCCCTTTTTCCCGATGACCGCCACTTCCATCTGCACGCCTTTGGACTCGAATTCCTTCAGCGCGGCGGCCGCCGTTCGAAGGATGTTCGCGTTAAAGGCGCCGCACAATCCACGGTCACTCGTGACCACGGCCACGACGATGCGCTGCTCGTCCCGCTTCTTCAGCAAGGGGTGAGCGTCCCGATTCACCCTCCGGCTGAGCGTGCGAATCGTATCCCGCATTTTGTGGGCATACGGCCGCGCGGCGAGAATACGGTCCTGCATGCGTTTGAGCTTGGCCGCAGCGACCATCTTCATCGCTTTGGTGATCTTCTGGGTTTTCTTGACGGAATCGATCTTCCGCCTGACGGATTGGAGGCTCGGCATATTCTTCTCTGAACGAAGCGTGTAACCACGAGCAACAAACGACCGTGGAAACTATCACCTGCTGGCAATCCTGGTCAAGCTGAACGTGAGGGACGCAAGGAAGGTCCCTAGGGCGGGAGATGAGCGAGCATTGAAACGAGAGGGGAACCGGAGCCTCCTGTTAAATTTGACAGTGGCCGTATCAAAGCTGGCGCTGTAAAGTGCTTCTCCTGGTGCGGGTCCGGCGTACTGACGACGATGACGACTGACCGGGTAGAATTTCAGTCGCAGGGCTGACAGTTTCAAAAGGTTGAGGGGGCGGCGTGCCACATCACCGCTTCCATAGTCTGTGGCGAATCGGCACAGTACAACGATAGAGCACCAACTACATTGCTAATGCGACGACACGATTTCCGCTCACGCTATCCTGATGGAAAAGGCATTGGAGTTGCATCGCTATTGTGAGGCAACGGGCTGTGCCCAGCGAATGATGGCTGGATCATGAGCAGCACCCGCCTGAATCAAATCTGATCATCCACTCTCACCTGGAGCAAGCGTCATGAAAACTCACAGCGTTCACGAACAACAACAGCTGCAAATGAAGACACATCCCGGTTTCATTGCGGCTCTGGATCAAAGCGGCGGCAGCACGCCCAACGCCCTGCGTCGCTACGGAGTCAAAGAAGGGGCGTGGTCGAACGAAAATGAGATGTTTGCCATCGTGCATCAGATGCGGACGCGCCTCATTACCAGTTCCAGCTTCACCGGAGAACGGATCATTGGCGCCATCCTGTTCGAGAACACCATGGACAGGGAGATCGAGGGGCGGCCTACTGCGGACTATCTATGGAACGTGAAGCGAGTGGTCCCTTTCCTGAAAGTCGACAACGGCCTTGCTCCTGAAAAGGACGGGGTCCAGTTGATGAAGCCCATGCCCGAACTTGCTGCATTGCTCGACAAGGCCAACACGAAAGGGATTTTCGGAACCAAGATGCGTTCAGTCATCAAACAAGCCAATGGAAACGGCATCACGAACGTCGTGAGTCAGCAGTTCCATATCGCCAGGCAAATTATCTCCGCTGGCCTCGTGCCGATCGTTGAACCGGAAGTAGACATTCACTGCGAAGATAAGGCCAAGGCCGAAGCGTTGCTCAAAGAGGCCCTATTGAAGGAACTCAACGCATTACCGGCGAGTCAGTTGGTCATGCTCAAGCTCACGCTTCCGGAGCAAGACGACTTTTACCTTGATTGCATCCGACATCCTCATGTC
>DASTQE010000127.1:0-7748 GCA_035761895.1 Nitrospira sp.
AGAGTGGTAGCAAATAACTATCGCGTCCTCTAGCGGATTCTTTGGCTGACCTGTCGCTATCATTAACACTCTAATAACACTGTTGGCACCCCGGCACCAAAAAAAATCGAGGTCGCGCCCACGCGATACAAGTGATTTCAGCGCGGCACCAAGTTTCGACGCAGCGGATGCGTTAGCACTGACGACCCGGGGCTTGCCCGCCTTTATTGCTGGAGACGCATGCTGTCGAATGCACCGCATTGATGGGCGCCTTACGTCAGGCGCGTGGAGAGGCTGCGCTGGAGCCTCTAAGTTGTGATGCAGTGGGTGGTTGGCATTACGCAAGCCCAGTGGCCCCGCGACCCGGTAACGAGCGATTTGGGCTTTCGCCATTCCCACGGTGTGGTGTTCGGTACGCCATTGGCGGTACGTATCCGCTGGGTCCGGGTGAAACACAATGGGCGGGCATATAGGTGTTCTGGCAAGTTTGTAGACCAGGGACAAGTAGTTGAGCGTGAGGTGAGCTAAACTCCCCCAGTTCAGCGGACTGCTCCTGCGACGGGGTACCCATAATCTCCCGCTTGGCTGGGCTGGCGGCGCGGTTGACATCTGCATGCCATGTCGATTTGATATTACTCGACTGTTCGGAGGATCGACTTATGGATGAACGCATCTGGGCCGACAGCAGGGTGGATGGCGGTGGCCCGATCAGCCATGCGGACGTGGCAGAGGAGATCTGGCAGGCGCTCAGGCGGAAAGCCGCTGGTGAGCATGATGTGCCGCCCCTCGGGCTCGTCGTGCAGGGCGGCGGGATGCGGGGCGTCTATTCCTTGGCCGTGTTAGCGGCCTTCGAAGAGATGGGCTTGACCCGTTGCTTCGATCACGTCGCGGGGGCCTCCGCCGGAGCCATGAACGGCGCTCATTTCATCACCGGGCAGGCCCACTACGGCGTCGAGACGTATATCGACTATCTGAGCAACCGGAAGTTCATCGATTTTTTCCGCCTGCGGAAGCTCGTAGACGTCGACTATCTGATCGACGACCTCGCCCGCCACGTGCGACCTTTGAATCTGTCGGCCTTGCTGGAGGCGTCCACTGAATTGCACATTGCCCTCGCTGACGCCGAAGACGCCTCCGTGCATTACGTGACGAACCGCACACAGGATGTGGACCTGTGGGAAGTGTTTCGCGCCACGGCGGCGCTGCCGATCCTTTACAATCGGTTCGTCAAGGTCAGCGATCGGTTGTACCTGGACGGGAGCCTCAGCGACGGCCTCCCACTGCCCCGCCTCCTGGCGCTCGGGTGCCGCTACATCGTGGTCGTCTTGACGAAACCGCTGTCGTTCCGGAGTCAGCGAGTGAGTCGGCCCGTGCGTGCGCTGGCCTGGTGGGCAACGCGCCAATATAGCCCGGCACTGAAGCGCGCCCTCTTTGACGTCAAGCTACACTTCAATCGTACCATGTCTGTGCTGGCCGCACCGGCACAAGCACGCGTCCACGAGGCAGTCAAAATCTTGGTCATTGCGCCACGCAGTGAAGAGCACCTCGTGCGGTGTGTCACGACGAACCCACGACGGCTCAGACGGTGTGCGCGGCAAGGGCGAGCGGACGCGTGGGAAGCCTTCGGCCAGCGGCCCCCTGCCACGACGCATCCATTCAAATGAGACCACGCTGGACTTGGGCATGCGTCGAGTTGCACTGAATGACGACGAATTGAGGTCGGGACGGTCACAAAAGCGGGACACCCCCGGCACCAAAAAAAATCGAGGGTGTGCGCTCGCGATACAAGTGATTTCAACGCGGCACCAAGTTTCGACGCAGCGGATGCGTTAGCACTAAAGTCGTGTCCGGCTCCGCTGATGAAGAGTTCAAATAGTGAGTATTGGAGAGGACTCGAACTAGGACTCGCGGCTTGTCAGGTCTATCAACTCCAAGGGTACACGTATTTTGATTCTCCCCATTCGGCCCTATTGCTTCGCTGAGAATGCACTCCTAGAATTGGCCCTCCCTACAGCTCTCAAGGATAGGATATGCGCCTCGATATTCCGGGGTGAAAGCGCCTGTTCGAAGAGGAGGTTCGCCATTCAAAAAGCACCCTGCGGAACATCAGCGATTGATACCCTTCCTCACATTCAGGTTCTCGCTCGTTCTGTTATTCGCTTGCCTGACTTCCTCAGCACAAACAATTCCTATTACGCCGTCGGGGGCTTGATACACGGGTCAGTCCACCCGCCATTTTGCCATCGGGCAAAGTCCAATACGACATCACTGGCGGTACCAGACCGGGTGGTGGCGTGAATCTCTTTCACAGCTTAGCCGACTTCAATGTTCCGACTAACAACCTCGCAAACTTTCTCAATTCCGGCTCGGTTGACCTGAATGGATCGCTGCTTCCTTCAAACTTGCTGACTTCCAACATCCTGGGTCGCATCAATGGCGGCAATCCGTCCAGTATCTTTGGCATGATTCAGACAAATGGATCAGGTGGGTTCCCGAACGCCAATCTCTTCTTGATGAATCCGAATGGTTTTCTCTTTGAGCCCAACTGCCACCATCAACGTCGGCGGGATGGTTGCCTTCACCAGCGCGGACTACCTCCGATTTTTGGCGCAGGCTGGCTCATCGTCTTAGTGACGACCTTTCTGATTAACCATTTTGATCTGTTCGGCCTACAACAAGTTTGGCTCTACCTTCAGCGGCGCCCCTATACGCCCCTCGGGTTTGTCATGCCAGGTCCATACCGGTATGTGCGACATCCGTTGCACCTGGGGTGGCTGTTTGCCTTCTGGTCAATACCGAGCATGACAGTTGCCCATCTACTCTTTGCCGTGGCTACCACATCGTATATCGTATATCCTGATCGCGATACAGTTGGAGGAACGTGACTTGGTGACATTCCACGGTGAGATATATACAACCTATCGTCAGCGCGTTCCCATGCTCATACCGGGAGTAAGGAGAAAGCAGACGGAGAGGCAGCCGGTTTCTCCTGTCGCCCCCTAAAGCAGTTCTCACAGAGAGTTGTACCGGCCGAAGTCGAAGGGGAAGAGCTACACTCCCGCCATCCGGATGCCGAATGGCACGGGGGAACGGCTCTATTGTGGGGTATTCGTGCCCGGAATGACAATTAAAGAAGTAGACGAATGACGCCACTATCTTGCTCGGTCGACAGTCGCATAGTTCTTCACGTAAGTTTAAGATAGTGTCGCGATTTGCCCCAAATTCCGACAGACACAGATTCTCCATTGGTCGTATTCTCATTGAGATACGTCATAAATCACATGGCTCATTTTTTGCTCTATCCAGATTCCGTTAAGCAATCGATACGCGCTTCTCACACCAAGCTATGGAGGTTCTATGGTTAGTTGCAAGGCTCGACAGCTCTTATGTTTTATAGCGGCAGTTTCCATTGCGTGGGGATGTACTATGCCACAGACGAGCCGAACCGCCGGTATTCATGATGTGAAAATTGAGGATAGTATTTCCCCCGATAATTTGCTCGTCCAGCCGGGCGACGAAGTACGCTGGATCAATTTGAGGAAACTGCCAGTTAGGGTGGACATACCGACCCTCAAATCAGAAGACCTCGCGTGCAATCGTGGATTCACAAATTTTTTTGGAGTGCTGAAAGAAACGTCGGAGCTTGGGCCGAATGAAACTGCATCCTTGTGCTTTAAGAACCCCGCTGTAGTAAATTATAATGTGCGCTCCGAGACTGCACTCGCTGGAGGAAAATTAATCCTTCCTGGCGTGGTGAAAGTTGGCACACCCCTTAATCGATAGTCCGAGGATGCTCACCCATTCCACCCGCTGCGTGCTCGGCTGCGCTACCGTAACAACCAACGGTAGCGCCAGCCGTATCCCTTGCTTAAGGAACCGACTTTTTTTGCATTGCTCCTCCCCCAGAACAAACAGATATTAACATTCTGCCAGGGTTCTCCCTTTGTTCCAAGTTCTAGATAGTAGCCCTGATTAGAAGATGAGAATATAAGACACAATGTGAATGACCTGCGGTTTACTAGGTTGCTGCCTCTTTAGAAATTTCTTCAGCCACCATCAGTTACACATTCCTGCTACCAAGTTGCTACCAAAGTGAAGCTTGGGAAGCCTCCGGAGGACCGAAGGCTTCCCACTGGAGCGCCTCAGCGCTTCAAACGACGAGCGGCGATCCGCTCCTTCGCTTCGTATGCGACGGTGAGCACTGCCTCAAGGTCATTGAGACCGAACGAGGTTCCGTTGTGTCAATTACCAGAAAGATCCTTCTATTACCTGCTGATGACGCATCCGGGTGTCGGAGCCCTCACGGCCGTCGCGGTCAGGGCCGGCCAGTACTGGCTACAACAAACCTGACGGCATCTTGTACTCCTTCAGAAATTCTTGTCTTGGCTTTTCAACAACATAACGAGCTTACGATTGGTTCACACCCCCAAACTGGCCGAAATGATTTGCCTGACCTTAGATAACAAACTTGAGATAACACAACTTGAATGTTTTAGAGGGATTTCTCTAGGCTATACCGCTTCGAGAGAGCAGCGCAAAGGAGATGTCATGCGATATGTCCTGATTGTGGCTTTGATCATTCTGAGTCACCTCGACACCAGCACCGCGCGAGCGGGGCGGATTGAGGACCGCGAATCACTACGCAGGCTCCCTGGGGTAGAGGTTGTCGTAGAGACATTTTTGTCAGAGGAAGAAGCTGCTGGTTTTTCACGCGATGCGATTCGCACAGGCGTCGAACTGGTTCTTCAGTCTAACGGGGTAAGAATTCTCAGTGGATCAGAACGACTCCAGACCTCCTCCGCACCCTTTCTTTACGTGAAGGTGAACCCCTTCAAACACAGCAGTGCGGACTATTGTTTAGCCATTGAAGTCGAACTTCACCAGGTAGTGTCATTGATGAACAGACCGGAACAACGGATGTCTGCGCGTACATGGAACAGAGTGCAGGTAGCAATAATCGGCGAGCAAATAACAGATCGAGTTACCGAGCTGGTTGAGCCCCTAATAAAACAATTTGCCAATGACTTTCTTACCGTCAACTAGTACCTAGAAAGAAAAAGTGCTCTCCGATGATCGCCGACATCTATGCCCGAAAATCGACGGAGCAGAACGGTGTCGCTGATGAAGCCCGGTCGGTGACACGGCAGATTGAACATGCGAAAGCCTACGCCGCAAAGAAGGGCTGGATGGTGGCGGATGAGCATGTCTACCTCGTTGATGGCATCAGCGGAGCAGAATTCGTTAAGCGGCCCGGGTTCCTTCGCTCATGAATTCGCTCAAACCCCGTCCATCATTCCATGTACTGGTCACGTCCGAAGAGTCGCGGCTCGGTGAGCGATACAAGTCGGCTATGCTTTCAAGCAGATCACCGATGCCGGCGTGCGGATCTTCTTCTATCTCAACGATCAGGAACGGAAACTGGAGAGCGCAACCGACAAGATGATGTTAGCTCTGACGAACTTCGCTGCGGAATTTGAGCGTGAGAAGGCCAGCCAGCGAACGCACGATGCAATGTGCGGAAAGCCAAGTCGCTTTATGTTACCGGAAATAAGGTGTTTGAGTATGACAATGTACCCGTCCTATGTGAAGAACCAGATCCAGATGGCACGATGAAGCGGCAACACGTTGTCAGAAGGATCAATCCGGTTCACAGTGGTGCGGGGAGGAAGAACGTAAGCAGACGGTCGCTCGAGAGCTCGCCTAATTAAATGCAATTGCGGACACGATATCCCTGGACGACAAGCGCCTAACCAAGCAGCTACTCGACGCCTGGGAAATCTGCCGGCGCTTTTTGGGCGTCATGTCCCAATGCTCGCCAAATACTCAGGAAGCTCTTAGATGGGCATATTCTGTGCGAGCCGATAGAAGAAGGCGGGGAACCCGGCTACCGCTTTACGGCAACCGGGACGTTTGACCGTTTGTTGACCGGTGCGACCCTGGTCAACCATGGTGGTGGAGGCGAGGGGAGTTGAACCCCTGTCCGAAGATCGTCAACACACCGCATCTACATGTGTAGCCGACAATTTAGATTCGCAGCCGTCCACGCCCATCGGCAGGCTTAGAACAGCCGCTAGCCCAGAGCAATCTCGTCCTCGACCGCTGAGCACCAGCCTTGGACCAGCCCGCTGCATCGCGCCCTTCCACCCCCGCGGGCCTCAGGTGGAAGAACGTCACAGCTTAATTAAGCTGCGAGTGCCAGTTCTTGATTGGCAGTTGCATTTTCCCGGAGTTTACGAGTCCCCGAGAGCTCGACATGCCACGGTGGTATCGGTATCCCCGTCGAAACCGGTCGCCCCCTTCATTCAGGTTGTTGAAAACGACCGCCAGCTGCGTTCTCGCGGCACTTAAAGCCTCCGCGTACAAGCATAGAGTACGCCTCGCCTTTTCGCTTGCTGCGGCCTTGCTGAACGGCCGTTTTGAACAACCTGTCTGGAAGCAGGGTGCCTCATGCCGTCCGGCCCTTACGATAGATGCTCATGATACCGCAGGGGTCAAGGGGATGCCAGCGTGAGAGTGATAGGGCAAGAAGGCGCCGCTGTGTATGGTAAGCTGCGCCATGCCGCCTATACCGATCGACATCGCGATCGGCTTTGTCCTCCTTCCAGTTATTGTATTAGGCACCTTCAGCTTTCCTCTCATTCGACAGTCGACATCCCTCGGGTGGGTCGTGGCAGTCCTTGCCGCCTGGATGATCCTCACAGGGGTCATGGCATATTCTGGAGTGTTGGCGGAGTTCACCTCGTTTCCGCCTTGGATTCCGATACTCGTTCTTATCCAACTGGCCTTCGTGTTCTGGATCAGCTGGTTCTCATCTTGGAGCGAATCGTTGGCGGAGATTCCTCAATATATTCTTGTTGGTCTCCAATGCTTCCGCGTCCCGGTTGAACTCCTTCTCGCAACGCTGGCCACCAGAAAGTTGCTGGCGATTGAGATGACGTATTACGGAAGGAATTTTGATGTCCTGGAAGGAATCACGAGCGTCGTGCTGGCGATCTGGCTGCGGCGACGTGGCGAGGAACGCCTGCGGCTTGTCGTCCTCGCATGGAATCTGATGGGCTTGAGTCTTGTGACCGTTGTGCTCGCTCATGGAATACTGTCGGTTCCCTATCCGTCACAGCTGCTTCACCTCTCGGTTCCAACCTTCGTCATAGCTTACTTCCCTGTCGTCTGGCTGCTCACTGTGCTGGTCCCAATGGCGTATCTTCTTCATCTGGTCTCTATCAGACGTTGCTTGGCCACGGGCCTCAGTATCCCTAAGCCGAGCAGGTTCGATTAGCCATTACTGGTATCGTCAAAAGCGTCCTCAACACGATCGCAGCATTGTGAGCTCCTTCCCGTCACACATCACGCATCACTCGTCACTATCAAGCGCTCTTGAAACGTGTCATGCGAGCGAACACAATCGCCGCAAAGGGCAAGGCCAGCCCCAGGAACAACTGCGCGATCAGCAATTCGCCGAGTTGGCCATAATCGGCGGGGCTGATGATGGCACCTGTGATCGGATCTCTGATCTCCCGTGTGACGACATAAGTCTCGTTGAGATATTTCGTTCCGAGCTGGCTTAAGGATAGGGCAAGGTTCGTAAACGACGCCATCACAGCAAAAAACGTCGCTTTGAGGTGGGCGGGAGCAGAATTGGCAATCCAGGCGAGCATCGGAATCATGGAGATCTGGCCGAGCGGGGATTCCAGCGCGGTATCGATCAAGGCGATAAACCGCGCGTCGACGACTCCGCCCGTCATGCGCGCTGTCCATTCGTGAAGACCGTA
>DASTQE010000128.1:0-8707 GCA_035761895.1 Nitrospira sp.
CCTGGAAAAAAGCGGTTACGGCGAATATCTGCGGCGCGTGCTGACGGAGCGGCTGCTATCGTGAAAGTGACGCGTACCGAGCTTCCCGACGTGTTGCTGCTCGAGCCGCGCGTGCACCAGGACGAGCGCGGCTTCTTCCTCGAAAGTTACAACCGTCGCACGTTTCGCGAAGCGACGGGGCTCGACCACGAATTCGTGCAGGACAACACCTCATTTTCCGTGCGCAATGTGCTGCGCGGGCTTCATTACCAGATCCATCAGCCGCAGGGAAAGCTCGTGCAAGCGGTCGCCGGTGAAATCTTCGACGTCGCGGTAGATCTGCGTCGCGGCTCGCCGACCTTCGGCAGGTGGGTCGGCGTGACGCTCACGGGCGGCGGCCATCGCATGGTGTGGATTCCGCCTGGGTTCGCCCACGGCTACATCGTGCTCTCCGAGCACGCGATCGTTTTCTACAAGACGACCGACTTCTACGCGCCGGAGCACGAACGCACCATCGTGTGGAACGATCGAGACCTCGGCATCCGCTGGCCGCTCGAGGGCGACCCGATCGTGAGCGACAAGGACCGGCGCGGCACCGCTCTCAAGTCCGCAGAAACGTTCGCTTGAGGATCCTGCTCACCGGAACGACCGGCCAGGTGGGTTCGGCCCTCTTGAGGACGCTTGCGCCACTCGGCGATGTAATCGGCTGGGACCGCTCGCAGCTCGACCTCGCAGACCCGGATGCGATTCGTGCAGCTGTTCGCGCCGCGAAGCCGCGGGTAATCGTCAATGCGGCCGCATATACAGCAGTCGACAAGGCAGAAGCGGAGGAGGGCGTGGCGATGAAGATCAATCGCGATGGCCCAAGTACTCTGGCAGAAGAAGCTGCGAAAGACGGCGCGCTACTCGTGCACTTCTCGACCGATTATGTCTTCGATGGAGAAAAGCGCGCGCCCTACACTGAGCATGATGTGCCGAGGCCACTCAACGCCTATGGCCGGAGCAAGCTTGGCGGGGAGCAAGCGATCCTGTCGTCCGCTTGCCGCAGACTTATCATAAGGACGAGTTGGGTTTACGGCCCGGTCGGCCGGAATTTCCCCCTGACCATAATGAAGGCTGCGAGAGAGCACCGCCAATTGCGGGTCGTAGATGATCAGGTCGGGGCTCCGACTTCTACTGGCATGCTGGCAAAGGCGTTGCCGGAGATGCTAGAGCGGGCTCTGGATGACGCATCCTTGGACGGCCTCTACCACCTCTCGGCCGCAGGCGAAGTTAGCTGGTATGGCTTTGCGCTCGCTATACTGGCGAGAAAAGGACTAAAGGCGGCTGTTCAGCCGGTCCGCAGCAACGAGTATGAGGCGCGGGCTCTGCGCCCGCACAACTCGCTGCTGGACAATGCGAAAGTCCGACGGGAGTTCGGAATCCGTCTTCCTCCATGGGAGGAAGGGTTAGCCGAGCTACCTTAGTTGGAACCTCGCTGCGGTCTCGATTCCGATAAGCCTCGCGCACTCCTCATAAGTTGCTCGACGTTAACGACTTGAATCATCCCAAGTGGAGCGCACGGCTGGTAGAAAGCAAGCCGCTGCGCGCCGCGATATAGACGGGATGAAAGGCAATCTGATCTCTAGGATCTGCAACCTCATTGAGAGAACGCGCTGGTTATCGCCGTACGTCGGCGGAATGTGGCCATCGCTGTCGTTCTTGTTGGCTGCGTCCCGCGATCCCGAGGTTCTCTGTCGGGGCACATTCGCCGCCAGTGACATGTTCTTCCGTGGCGCTGACATTATGGCACTCAAGGAAGTAATGGTGGACGCGGACTATGAGTGCGTCCTGTCGCGATTACGTCACGCCGAATCGCCCGTTGTGCTCGACATCGGCGCCCACATCGGCCTGTTCTCACTGTGGCTGCTGAAACAGTGTCCGCGTGCGCGCATACGTTCCGTTGAAGCCGACCCCCGGACCTATGGTGTGCTTTCGCAAAATGTCAACCGGCGACGCGCCGTTGGAGCACTGTGGGACGCTTGCAACGCTGCCGCCTGGGGAGAATCCCGCGGCGGACTACGGTTCTCGGTAGAGGGACCAAGTATGAGTCACAAAGTAAGCAATCAGGGAGATGTTGTCGTCGAGGCCCTCAGCTTGAGGCGCCTGCTTGACGAGGCGGTGGGGCCGAACGGAATGGTCGATCTGATGAAGGTCGACATCGAGGGTAGTGAAGAGGCATTTTTGTGTGCCGATGAGGTCCTGCTGCGGCGCGTACGCAGCATCGTCATCGAGCTACATCCACAACTTTGTGATGCGATGCGAGTTGAAAGGCTGCTGCGGAGCACCTACGCCTCGGTCGAGGATGTAAAGGACCGCAGCTCGTCGAAGCCACTATTGCTGTGCTATTAACCTTGGCTTGCTGAAGTCGATCATTCTCAGGACGGGCTTGTTCGGCGCCGGCCGCCAGCCGCTCTTTCACGGGGCGGCGTGTTTATTCCTGTTGCGGCTTGTCCAGCTCTGTAGCGCGCTAGCAGGGACATACTTCGTCGCTCGGTCGATGGGAAAGAATGAGTTCGGTGAATACAACATGGTTCTGAATGCCGTCGGTATTCTGACGATCTTCACGCTAAGCGGGTTTAACAACTCGCTAATGCAAGCAGTAGCACGTGGGTATGAAGGAACGTTCCGCGCGGGTGTGCCGCTTGCCTTCGCCTGCAGTTTCATTGGTAGCGTGATCTTGTTCGGCATGAGTGCCTATTATTTTGTCGTAGAGCAGACTCACATGGGTTGGAGTCTCTTGATCGCGGCCCTGCTATTCCCCTTCGCCCATGGGCTCGTTCAGTGGAAGAGCCTCGTGACCGGCAGAGCGAGGTTTGGCCAGCTGCTGGTTCACGATGGCGCGTCTAGCATCCTTACTTATGGCTTGATCATTTTGGCGGTGCATCGGTACCCCGGCGATTACGTTGTTCCCATCGCACTTATGATGTTCGTGCCCGCCTTATACAACGTCGGATTAACGCTGCTGAACCTGCGCACCATTCCTCGCGAAGCGCCGGTCGAGCATCAAAACGTGCGGTACGGCTTGAAAACGACGCTGTATTCAGGATTGGGAGCCATCGGCTCCAACGTCGATCGGCTGCTGTTGTTTTTCTTGCTGTCGCCCGCCGCGTTGGCGATCTTTGTTGCGGCCGGCCGGATTCCAGATCTTCTCAGCGGCACCATTCAGGACATCTCGGCGGTGCTGGCACCGCGACTCTCGAAGCATCCCGCCTATACCAAACGGCTGGATCGGATCTTCTTCGTGCTTTCGCTTGCATATGGTGCCGCCATAGTGGTCTTTGCCTTCAGTGCATTGCCGATAGCAGTCACGCTGCTTTTCGGCGACAACTATGCCGAAGCGATTCCGTACGCGCAGGCCTTGGCGTGCGCGGTCGCGATGGGCAACCTGGCCAATCTGCGCTTTAGGTACATCCGCTCCAAGATCGATGCTCGAGGATTCCGCGACATCACCTTGGTCTCCAGCATTGTTCGACTCTTTGCCTTTTTGGCCCTTGTCCCGCCTTTCGGTCTAGTCGGCGCGGTCGTCGCTACGTTCGTCTATCGACTGGCACTCATGGCGGTGACGCAGGTCGTGATCAAACGTCACTATGCCGGCTTAGCGCAACGTTGACTTCTCATGCTGAACACTTACCGATTAGAGAAGCCGCTATTGCCAAACTGGCGTCGACTACGCGCACTGTTCAATAACGACGAGGACCTGAGTCTGCTGCGGGCGCTGGAGTACGAGGTGCTTGCCAACATACGTTTTTCTGGCCATATCCTGGATTTCGGAGGCGGTAGCAAAGCGAATTATCGAGAGCGCATGCGCGTTTGGATGGCCGGTTGCACATATGAAACGGCCAACATCGATCCGGGCATCGCGCCGACCCACTTGATCAGCTCCGAAGAATCGCTACCGATCCAAGACGATTGCTTCGATGCGGTTGTGACGCTGAACACCTTGGAGCATATCTACGAGATTGAGAAGGTGCTGCGCGAGTTGGCGCGGGTGTTGAAGCAGGGCGGTGCGTTCATAGCCACAGTCCCGTTCTTATTCAGGATTCATGGGCATCCGGACGACTTCCTCCGTGGCACGCCGACCTGGTGGGGTAAGACACTAACGCGCGTGGGATTCTGCAACGTCGTCATCACGCCGCTGCTGTGGGGGCCGATGTCAACAGGCCTGAGCGTGGTCGGTATCCCCGGACCTCTAAAGCGGCTACGGATGTACGCTGCGTTAGTGCTGGACTTGCTATATGCCCGGCGTCTGGGCACACCGGATTCATTGCGCTACAGCGGCGCGGTCGGGGAGACGTTGTGCAACGCGCCGTTAGGTTTTCTGATTTCAGCCAGCAAGGGGAGGGATTGAATGGCTTCGCCGATGGTAACGGCGGCGATGACCACGCATAACGCTGAAGCAACCGTTATCCGGGCGTTGGCGTCTGCTCTGAACCAAGACTGGCCGACGCTCGAGATCCTTGTCGTGGACGACGCGTCAAGTGACGGCACTGTTGCGCTCATCGAAGGTTTCATCCGAGAGCACGCGACCGAAGCGCGCCCCATTCGGCTTTTACGTCAACCTTTCAATGGCGGTGTCGCGCGCGCCCGTAATCGATTGGTGGAAGAAGCGTGCGGCGAATTCATAGCGTTCTTCGATGACGATGACATCAGTGCGCCAGATCGCGTATCGAGGCAGCACGCGCGAATCGCCGAAACCGAGGCTGCGCTAGGACACGATCTGGTGCTGTGCCATACCGCGCGGCTGCAGGAATTTCCAGACGGGCGCCTGCACTACGAGGGGACAATGGGATGCGAACACCAGGTCGTTCCCTTCGGGTCAGCCGTTGTGGACCGGATTCTTCTTGGACGACTGAGTCCCGGCGTAATAGGGTCTTGTGCCACATGTTCGCAGATGGGGCGCAAGTCGGTTTACCGGCGGCTCGGAGGTTTCGATCCGACGCTGCCACGTTCAGAAGATACGGATCTCAATATCCGGTGCGCCTACCAGGGCGGGGCATTTGCAGGACTGGCCGCCCCATTGGTACGCCAGACCATGACGCTGGGATCGGAAAAAAACCTGGCAGCCGAATTGGAAGCGTATGCCGCATTGCAGACAAAACATCGCGACTACCTGTCGAAACAGGGCTGGTTGGAGTTCTGTCTCGAATGGCGACAGGTTCGTCGCTTGCATCTGAGTCGCTCGATAGGACCCTTTCTCGTTCGAGCGGCCATGCTGGCCATCAGGCATCCGATAAAGCTTAGTAGAAAAATCTACTGGTCCCTCCCGGCGCACCAAACGCGGCGACAGCACCGACGATGGCAGCATGCCTTCGTCCTATCGTCTCCCGCCGGGCCCTCGAAGTCTCAATGAGCAGCGCGACCCCCCTTATCTCGATCGGTGTTACTTGCTACAACGCTGCCGGCACCATTGATAGCGCGCTAAGGAGCGCAGTCGGCCAGGACTGGCCGAATTTCGAGGTGATCGTAGTTGACGATGCGTCCAGCGACCGGTCCCCGGAAATCCTCGAGCAATGGAAACAGCGCGACTCACGGATCGAGGTTCATATCCATCCAAGCAATCTCGGCTGCGCGGCCGCCCGCAATACGATACTGCGAAAGGCGAAAGGCGCCTTCGTCGCATTTTTCGATGACGATGACATAAGCCTTCCCGACCGGTTGCGCCTGCAGTACGAGCGCATCGTCAGCTACGAGAAGTCAGCCGGTACCGATCTTGTCGCCTGCTACACGTCAGGCAGCCGTCTGTATCCAAATGGCTATTCGATGCCGATCAAGGCGATCGGCTCACAGCCGAGAGAACCGCGTGGCCGGGAGCTCGTCGACTACCTGCTCACTTTCACGCGGATACCGCGCGTCTTCTACGGCGCGGGCACGCCTACATGCTCGCTCATGGCGCGGATCGAGACCTTTCGTGCAGTCGATGGCTTCGACGAAGCGATGCGCCGCCAGGAAGACGCTGACTTTGCCATCAGGCTGGGCTTCAAAGGATGTCATTTCATCGGCACCCCCGAGCCGCTGGTGTTGCAGAAGGCTACCCAGGGTTCCGAGAAGGACCCTCTCGTCGAACAGAATAGCTTGTTGCGGCTAATCGAAAAAAATCGAGAATATCTCGAACGCGAGAACCTCTACGAATATATGCTCGGCTGGTCGGAGCTCCGGTTTCGCCACTTCAATCGCCAGCCTTTGCTGGCGTTGTCGGCTTTGATCCGTTTGGGATTGCGGTTTCCTGGCAGAACTGCCGGACATTTCCTCACTTCCGCGTCGCGTCGTTTCATACATGAACGAAAAATCAGTGTATGAGGCGTTTCAGAGTGGTCTTCACGGCGCGCAAGTTCGCTGACGTCGCGGGAGGTTTGGAGCGCATCTGCATCGATCTCATGAACGCGCTGGTGGAACGGGGACACTCGATAGCGCTCATGACATGGGACAACGCCGGCGCAAAGACACACTATCCGCTGGATGGGCGCATCCAGTGGTTCAAGCTGGATATCGGTGATCCGGACGTGACGGCGGGCCTGAGCACCAAGGCGGCGCGATTGAAGCGATTCAGGAGGTTCGTCGCGATTTTCGACCCCCATGTCATTATCGGCTTTCAGTCCGGCGCCGCCTTGTTCTCGCGCCTGGCGACCATTGGCATGGGAAAGAAGATCGTGGCCGCGGAGCGTGTGTCTCCCGACATGTGGAGGTATGTCAGGACGCGATTGATCGACCGCGTGAGCGATATCTACTCGCTCGTGCTGGCCGATCGTGTGACCGTCCAGTTTCCCGAGTACATCCACAAGTACCCGCGTATATTGCGGCGAAGAATGGTGGCGATACACAACCCTGTGCATCGTCCAAAGCCTGTGCAAGACGCCGTCGATGTAGGCAACAGCAAAGTATTGCTGTACGTCGCACGTTTGTGTTTTCAGAAGAATCAAAAGATGCTGATTGAAGCGTTCGCGCGAATCTGTGAACGTTTCCCCGATTGGAAGCTGGTGCTGATCGGCGACGGAGAATACGCCAAACTATTGCGCACCAAAGTATCGGAAATGCGACTCGACGAGCGCGTCGTATTTTGCGGGGCGGTAAAGAACGTCGAGGCCTGGTACCAAGTAGCACAGGTCGTCGCGTTCCCATCGTTGTTCGAGGGATTTCCCAACTCCTTGGCCGAATCGTTGGCGTGGGGTTTGCCCTGTGTGGGTCTCAAAAAGACTCTCGGTGTAAATGCTCTGATTGAAAACGGCGTTAATGGCATCTTGACCAATGACGACGCCGAGGCCTTTTCGGCCGGTTTGGCTGCTCTGATGGAGGACAAGCCACGGCGCGAATGGATGGGACAGAATGCCAAGCGCATTGCAGAAGCATACCTGCCGGACCACTCGTATAGCCTATGGGAAGCTTTGATTACAGACGTGGCCTCGTGTCGAGCGTGAAGAAAGTTTGGCGGCGTCGCGCTGGCATGTTCTTGAAGGCAACTCTTCACAAGCAGTGCTGAAGTTCCTCAAATTCCTAAACAGGCTGCGCCTTGGCCACAGCCCGATCTTTGTCGAGTATGAATACGACTTCAAGCCAAGATGGCAGGATGGCGGCAATCCGTTCATCCGCGAAGTCATTGCCAGTCAGCAAGCCACCATCGATAGGAATATCCGCTCGCTGAACCAATTCGTTCCCTTGGTGCGGGCGCTTTCCGAAAAGAATGCTGTGGTGCCAAGAGTGGATTGGAAAAACCACTTCATTCCAGCGCTTGATGCATTGTCTCTGATGTGGGCAGCTTCCAGAACGAAATCGACCATCATAGAAATAGGTTCCGGTAACTCAACGCTATTTCTTAGACGCGCACTCGAATCGACCGGGATCTCCGCTCGGCTTATCTCCATTGACCCCTGTCCGAGAGTGGAGATCAACGCGCTGTGCGACGAAATCATCCGACGACCAGTCGAAAACACAGACCTCTTCATGTTCGAAAAGCTGGACGCTGGAGATGTGGTTTTCGTGGACAACTCGCATCGATCCTTTATGAATTCGGACGTGACGGTGGTTATGCTGGACATCTTGCCGCGCTTGAAACCGGGCGTGTTGGTGGGATTCCACGACATATTCTTGCCTTTCGACTATTTTGAGACATGGTCGAACCGTGCGTATAACGAGCAATATCTGCTGGCCAGTTATCTGTTGGCGAATCCCGCGTACCTTGGCCTGCAGTTCTGCAACTATTGGACATGGTCCCGACGAGACCACGTCCAAGCGCTTGCCGGTGTATGGGATATCCTCGGCGAGGATGTGAGGGACCGCAGGCCATCGGCATGCTGGGGAATCAAGGCCTGATAAGGCGATGCCGCATGCGACGCTTGTGCTCGCCCGAGCAGGCACACTTGCTTTCAATCACATGGGATCACGTGCTTTAGCACAGTCGGCATCGTCGGTCGCGCGGTAGGACGTGGCCTTCATATCGAAAGTGAAGGATCGGCTGCGCGGGTCAGTCCCGCCGCCGTTGTTGACCTCATACCGTGCGCTTAGAGCGAGGTGGCGATATTTGCAATATCGAGGCGACAAGCACTACTGCAACATCTGCAATTCACACCTCGCTAAGTGGATTTATGTTGGTCGTATGGACCACGGCAATCGTGTCTGCCCGGTGTGCAATTCATATGGAAGGCATCGATTTATGGCAATGGTGCTAAGGCACGAGCTGAGTCCCTTGCGCACA
>DASTQE010000129.1:0-4785 GCA_035761895.1 Nitrospira sp.
CTTGGGCTGCCGTCCCGGAATCTGTTTCTGACGAAGGAGCTTGGTAAAGTACGTGCGTTGCAGTCCCAATGCTTCGGCTGCCCTGGTCTGATTCCAGTCGTTCTTCTTCAACGCATCCTCGAGCACCCACCGGCTATAGGCCTCCATCAGTTCGTGATAGCCGCCTCCGGCGCCAGGTCGGTGCTCAAGCGGTTGCGCCGGTCCGGGCTCGCCGGCGGCTTCGGAAAGAAACAAGTGCTCGGGCTCAATCGTTTTTCCCGGAGTCAAAATGTAGGCGCGCGTCAGCACGTTTTCCAGCTCGCGAATATTGCCCGGCCATCGGTAGCTGGCAAGCGTGCGCAGCGCTGCTTCGCTCACAGTGCACTGCTTGCTGAGACCGAATTTGCCTGCCCGACCAAGAAAATAATGGGCGAGTGCCGGGATATCATCAACCCGGTCACGCAATGGCGGCAGGGTGAGGGAGATGACCGCGAGCCGATAGAACAAGTCTTCCCTGAATGTGCCCTGGCGAATGGCCTGTTTCAGATCTTTGTTCGTCGCGGCGAGGAACCGGACATCGGTATGGACTGATTGAGTGCCGCCCACTCGGTAGAAGGTCTGATCCTGCAAGACGCGCAGCAGGTGACTCTGGAGCGACAACGACATGTCGCCGATTTCATCCAGAAACACCGTTCCCCCTTCGGCAATCTCGATTTTGCCGGCTTCCCGTTTGACGGCTCCAGTAAAGGCGCCCTTTTCATGGCCGAACAGCTCGTTTTCCAGCAGATCTTTCGGAATCGCCGCACAATTGACTGCCACGAACGGCTTGTCTTTGCGCGGACTCCATCCATGAATCGCGCGCGCGACGACCTCCTTGCCGGTGCCGGTCTCTCCCAAAACGAGGACAGTCACGTTGGAGGCGGCCGCCTGCTTGGCCAGAGACAATTGCGCCTTGAATTTTTCATTGTCGCCCACGATGGGGCCATACCGGTCATCCAGTTCCCGTTTGAGGACGCCCACTTGCCGGCGCAAGGCAAGCGTCTCCAGGGCCTTGTTGATGACGACCGTGATGTGATCGCCGGTAAACGGCTTCGTAATAAAATCGATCGCCCCGAGTTGCATGGCTTTCACGGCGAGCTCGATCGTGCCGAACGCGGTCAGCATCACAATCGGGGGCATCGAAGAGCCTGCAACGTCCGTCGACCCCTGTTTGCCCACAGAATCATGCAACTGCTGCAGGATCTCGAGACCGGAATGGACCGGAAGCTGGATGTCCAGGAGCACCAGGTCGGGCTGTTCGGTTTGAATGATGCGCAGGGCTTCCTTGCCGTCGGCGGCCGTCAGGGGTTCGTGCCCCATCCAGGTGACGCGGTTTTCCAGCGCCAGCACAATGTCCGGATCGTCGTCAACGATGAGAATGCGAGCGCGCATGAAGATCCTCCTAACCGGCCAGGCTCTCGCGATTCGCTAAACGGCCCTGCCTTGACTCATGACCCACCTGTCGCGTTTCCGTCATGCGCTGCACCCGTGGTCGAACCAGGAGAAACGATTTGCGGCGACGTATGGCCTGGACGTTCCTCCGCGACCCTGGGCAAGGTGAAACAGAAGCACGATCCAGATCCCAGTTCGCTTTCGACCCAGATCTGTCCTTTATGCATCGTAATAAAGCTCTTCGTGATGAAGAGCCCCAGTTGCGCCCCTTGCGACGTGGGCATGGTCGAGGGGATTTTCGAGAATTCATTGAACACCCGGTTCAGCTGATCCCGCGGAATCCCGCAGCCCGTGTCTTTCACGCAAGTCTTCACCATGCCATCGGGCAGCGCCTCGAAGCTCAGCGTGACTTTCCCTCCAGGGGGGGTGAACTTGACGGCGTTGCCGACAATGTTCCAGAGGATCTGCTCCAGCTTGTCGCGGTCCGCATGGATCGGGGGCAGGTGCTCGGGGGAATCGATCTGGATCTCCACCTGTTTTTCCGCCGCCACGGTGCGCAGGCTCTCGACGACCACCATGGCGACCTGGCTGGCGGACAGGGATTCCAGTCGCAGGATCTCCTTTTTCATATCCAGTCGCGACCAATCCAGCAGCTGGTTGATGATTCTCGTCAGCCGGTTCAAATTGTGTCCGATGCGGTCAAGGTAGGTTTTCTGACGCTCGGACAGGGCCCCGGCGACGCCGTCCGCCATGTTGTCTGCGAAGCTGCGAATGGCGGTCATGGGCGTGCGCAATTCATGCGAAGCCACCGAGACGAACATGGTGCGCCGCCGGTCGTGTTCCTGAAGCCGTTCGTTCGCCACAGACAATTCGTGCGTGCGCTCTTCGATACGTTGCTCCAGATGCTGGGTGAGCTGAGCCAGATTGGCGTACGTGCGCGCGTTGTCGATCGCCGTCGCCACGTGGCTGGCGATGGTCAGGAGGATGTGAAGGTCCTCTTCTGTGCAGGGCAGCGCTCCGCGGTCCCCGGCAATAAAGCCCAGCGTTTGATTATGGCTTTGCAACGGCACGCACACGAATGCCCGCACCTCGACGCGGCGGATGAGCTCGAGCAACGCCGGATGCGTCCGGTGAGCGACCTCGTCCACATCCCGGACCAGAATCGGCTTTGCATGGAGGAAGAGGTCGGCCAGAATCGTGCCGTCCTCCTTGATCGGCACCGTCAAATAGCGGGCGGCCTCGGCGATCTCGTCCGATACCCCCGCCACTTGGGCGATATAGCCGACGTCGCGGTCCTCATGCCGGAGCATGAGCGCCATGCGAGAAAAGCCCAGATTGGATCTCAACAACTGAAGCACCGTGTCCAAGAGTTCATGTAAATCGAGCGTGCTCGTAATGGCCGCGCTGGTCTGATGGACGGCCGTCAATTGGGTGATCTGCTTGCGAATCGTTTCGAGGTTCGCGGTAATGGCCTCGCTGCGTTCGCGCAGCGCCTGGGTCATCGCGTTGAAGGTGACCGTCAGCTGACCGACCTCATCGCTCGTGGTTGCGGGAATGGCGGCGGGCGACTGCCCTTCGGCGAGCTGGCGGGCGACGGTGGCCAGCTTTCGCAAGGGGGTGGTCACGCGCAAGGTGAGAAAATGCGCGCCCAGGATGCCGGCGCCGATGAGCAGCGTCGTCAGAATGAGCACGTTGCGGATCATCTCGAAGAGCGCGCGCTTCACTCTCGCATCGGTAATGCCGATCTGCACGACGCCTTGGACGAGGTAGGGTGCCGCGCTCTTTTTCGATTGAATCCGTTCCTCCAGTTCCAACGAAAGGGGAGAGAGGGACGGGTCGCTCGCCGGCTTGCGAAGGACGGGGAGGGCAAAATCGTACAGGTTCTCGCTGAGCGACGAGAGAATCCAGATCGTATTGGCGGTACCCTCGTCGGGAAGCAGGATTTTGTCCGGCGACAGCGCCAGGGGTGTGATGCGCGGTGCGTCCGGCGGGTCGCGGTACAATTCTTCCGCGATCGCTTCATCCGGATAAAACCGGCGCTCTTGCGAGAATGTCACGCTTCCGGAGGACTCGCGGACGATCTTATTCTGCTGGGCCAGAATGAGATGGTCCGCGCCGCGGATCACGACGTAGACCACATCATCGACGGCCATCAGACTTTCGACGAATTCGCGGAGCGTCGCGCGGTCCTCGGCGATCAGGCCTCCGTAGCGGAATTGGCCGTTGTTCACCACGCTGGTCAGGAGGATGGCCCCCAATTGATTGAGATTGTCGGTCATCGACACCCGTCGCACTTCAATGAAATACCAGCTGAGCGTTGAGCAGGTGAGGATGAGGATCAAGCTGAAGAACACGACGAATTTCGTGCGGAGACTCGCGAGGTTCCGGTTGCTTGCCGCATCGGTGCGGGAGGATTGAATCGTACTCATGTCGGTCAATAGGTCTCGTCGATCAAATGATTGACCTCTTTGGGAAACTCGATGCCTAAAAACCGCGCCGTCTTGAGATTGACCGTGATCTTCAGCCGTTCGATCGGGATCGGCTTCGCCGGAAGCTTGCGGTCCCCCTCTAGGATACGCTTTGCCAGCACGCCTGTCTCGCGCCCCACCTCCCCATAGGACACCGACACACTGAGCAGCGCACCGAGCCTGGTGAATTCCGGCGAAAAGCCGATGACGGGTACCCGTCGGGCCAGGGAGGTTTCGAGGATGTATCCGATGGATTCATTGGTCAGCACGGTGGCATCCGGCATCAGTAACAGGGCATCCGTCGAACCCACCAACGAGCGCAATTGTTGCGGGACGTCCTTTTCGCTCTCGACGGGAAATGCCTGCAGTTGGAAGGATTGCGTGGCTGCCTGGGCAATGGTGTCTTTGACTCTTGGCTGGCTGCCGGAGTTGGACAACACGCCAAGACGGCGCAACTCAGGCAGAAAGGCCCGCAAGATTTTGAACTGGCGCTCCGCCGGTATTTCCAGCAGCGTCCCGGTCATATTGGGGGCGTTCAGGTTATGCTTGGACGGGTCCAATATCATCATATACACGATGGGAATGTCGACGATCTCGAGCTTGGCCGCCAGAGCCGCTTTCAAACCTACCGCGACCACCAGCGACGCCTCGGAGGCCCTGATCTTCCGCGCGAGTTTCCGGCCTTGGTCGAGATCGCCCTGCAGGTCATATTCGGAATAGATGGCTCCTGACGGCGTCGTCGATTTGAACCCCGTGATGGCCTGATCATAGGCGCCGATGCTGGACGATTTGAGGATAGCGATTTCGGCAGCCGGGGATTCCGCGACGCCCGAGACCCCATACACGGCCGCGCAGGTCAATGCCAGCACAACACGCCCGGCGACGTGGTCACGGCCGCAGAGGAAGC
>DASTQE010000130.1:0-5388 GCA_035761895.1 Nitrospira sp.
TATTCGGCGCTTGCGCAACAGCGTCCGGAATTAAGGCTGCGCGTCGAATCGTTGCCACCCACGGTGACTCCCCAATATGTCCGTGGGCTTGAAGGCAAGCATGGACTGCTGAGCCTCGCCTTAGACCGTGCGGCGAGCGGGGCCTACGTCGGTGTCCCGTTTCTTGTCCCCGGCGGCCGCTTCAACGAAATGTACGGGTGGGACAGTTATTTTGAGGTCCTTGGGTTGTTGGAGGATCACCGAGTCGATCTGGCCAAGGCGCTCACGGAGAACCTGGTGTATGAGCTTGCCCACTACGGACAAATTTTGAATGGGAACCGCACCTATTATCTGACGAGGTCGCACCCGCCGTTTCTCACCTCCATAGGATTGGCGGTCTATGATCATTTGCCAAAGAGTGAGGAAACGCAACTGTGGCTCGCACGTGTGGTTCGTGCAGCCATCAAAGAGTACTACAGCGTGTGGATGAGTCCACCACGTCTGACCGACACGGGGCTCAGTCGGTATTACGGTGAAGGCATTGGCCCCGCTCCGGAGGTGGAACAGGGGCATTTTGATGCAATCTACCGACCCTATGCGGAAGAGCGCGAGCTGGACATCTGGACTTTCGAGGAGCAATACAAGGCAGGACAGTACGCGATTCCGGCACTCGATCGGTTCTTTGCCCACGACCGGTGTATGCGAGAATCGGGACACGACACGACCTATCGTTGGGACTGGCACGGGGATCGCTGCGCGGATTTTGTGACGGTCGATCTCAACTCCCTGCTGTATAAAACGGAGACCGACATCGCACGAACGATCGAGACAATATTCGGTGGGACGCTCAAACTGGAGGATGGGTCGGAGGAGACGAGCGCGACATGGTACGCCCGCGCGGGGAGACGGAGGCAGCTCATCATCCAGCTGCTTTGGGATAATGAAGCAGGCATGTTCTTTGATTACGATGTTGTGAACAAGAAGCGGTTCGCGTTCGTCAGCCCGACGACTTTCTATCCTTTGTGGGCAAGGCTGGCAACACTGCAACAAGCAGAGGCGCTGGTCCGCAATGCACTCCCGTTACTGGAGATGCCAGGCGGGCTTGCCGGGTCGTCAGAGAAGTCCAGAGGGACCATCTCGGAGAAGCGCCCGGCCAGGCAATGGGATTACCCGTATGGGTGGGTGCCCCACCAGATGCTGGCTTGGGCTGGATTGTCGAACTACGGCTATGAGGGAGTAGCGCAGCGGCTGAGTTATCGTTGGCTGTATACGATTACGAGGAATGCGATGGATTATAACGGGACCGTTCCGGAGAAACTGGATGTGGTCAAACGCTCTCACGAGGTCTTTGCCGAATACGGCAATGTAGGAACTGAATTTGAGTACGTCCCCATGGAGGGGTTTGGCTGGATGAACGCGTCATACCAGGTGGGGCTGGCCTATTTGTCGCCTGACTTGGGCGTACGATTGAATAGTCTGATCCCTCCCGAGTGGCTCTTTGAGTAGCATGCGTTTCGGTTTAAGGATTGCCGAATTTTAAAAATTGCGCGTCGTTATGAAGTAGTCAATGGCTCGGGAGATTTCTTCCAGACGACCCGCGCTGTTTTGCTCTCACCCCGAGGGCCATCTATCAGGACGGATATGATTGGGGTATACTCGCTTTTATTGCCGGATATCCGCTGGCGACTATACACACCTGTTAAGCGTGATGCATCATACTCGGGAACGGGAATTGAGAGGATAAATGGCTAAACCAAAACGCTCCAAAAAGGCGGGCAGTCCGCCGCCCTCACCTCGCAGCACCAAGCAACCGAAAGCTGCTTCGCGTACCGAGTCGGCACCCGACGTGCGCGTCAAGCTTGGTCTATCCCGAAGTCGTGCGAAAGGAATTGCTGCTCACATCCGTAGCAGTGGGAAACGTCGTCAGGCTCAGCGTGACGCGCGCTGACAAGGACCTACCCTTCTGCCAGTATCCGTATCCGAGGCACATTCCTCATTAGTTGTCCGATGTGCATCATTTAGCCGGAGGCATGGTTGTCGTCGTCGTGGTGGTAGTGGTCGACGTTGAGCTTGTTGGATCACTTGGTTTATCACCGGTTGCATCACTTGCTTGAGCACTGGTTTGGCCACTGCTTTGGCCGCGGTTTTGATCACTGGTTTGACCAACGGCCTGGCCGCCCTCCCCGCCAACCTTGATGAGTCCCGGTACGTTAAGCTCGCCAGCCGTCCTGGCTGATTCCATCCTCACGGTATACCGAAACGTGCCGGCATCTCGGAAACAGATGCTGGCAGTGTCGTTCGTGGCCAGTTGGGCGGTATCGCTGGATGTCATCCACCCACCGAAATTACTTTTGCATGACACCTGCTTGTCCGACACAGGATCGATTAAGATAACTCGCACAGGTGCGCCCCTTTTATTGACCCATCGAACTTCATCACCTGGATTGACAGTAATGTCTCCTGACGCCAGGCTATCCCCAATAATCACGTCTTTCACGTCACCAGTCCTCGTCACCGTGGGCAGGCCCTGACAGCCCAACACGAGAACGCCCGCAATACTTAGATATCGGATCGGGTTCATGAAGTACCTCCTTGTTGCAATTTGAAACGGCGACATTCACTCATAATGCCGTGGCAATCGGCGATGAGTTGCTGACACTTGAATAAGTCTACGCCTTCCAACGATCTGCAACCTGATCAAAATTGCTCACTTTGCTGGTCGCAGCATGGCACAAGAAACCGAGCAGAAGAGAAATGGATGGAGTGGAGAATGATAAGAGAACGTAGGCAAGCTGAAACACGTTCACAAGCGGAATTGTGTGGTGGTCAGGATCTCTTGGAGAGCGATTTTACTGACGCTATAGCCATCTGGATGGCCTGATGCAAATCCTCAGCCGAGGTATGTTGTTTGACTAACCAATCCTGCGCGCCGTTGTGCTTCGTCAGCTCACACAAAACCGGATGATGCAGACAGGTGAGGATGATCACGGGTATGTGGGGACGCTCAGGATCAGGAATCAATTCCACAAGGGTAAAGTACCCGGATAACGGCATGTCGAAATCTAACACAACGCAATCAACTTTTTGATTTCGGAGTATATTGAGACCGTCCTCAGAATTGGACGCCTCCAAGACCGAATAGTGAAAAGAAGGACTTTTGAGAGCATCGGACCAATGCTTTCGGTCGTTATAATTGTCGTCGATAAGAAGCACTGTCGTTCGAGGGGTTGATGCTTTTCGAGGGGGATCGGCGGAATCCATACAGCGACAACTCAACTGTTGGAATAGTTCAATCGGCGTCCATCTTTGCTTGATGAGACCTCCGGGTATAGAGCAAGAGGCGCACCGAAACAATCTGCGAAATGTGTGCCTTATTTTTAATGAACAGCTGTAGGACATTGGGAGGGGGGGAGCCTACTAGTGATTCCCCGAACTGGAATGAAGGAAGACTCTTCAATAGCTGCTCTTGCTGTATAACGCGATAGAGCCGAAAACACTCGGGAGAGCGAGGCAGGTAACAACACGCTGTAATGGTAAGAAAACTTGTCCGTTGATTAGAAGCACTTGTCCGCCGAACCGGTTCAGAACTTCTCGTCGTTGTGATTCGTGCGGTGTCCCGCCTTAGACCAGAAGAGCAAGTCGGTACGATGAAGGGTCTCCGGTTCCCCTTCAGGATCTTTAACGGACGTCTTCTCGGACGAAGGGTCCTCTATGATGAGAATCGGTCGAACTGCTGCCACCGCTTCTTGTACTGCCACATAACCGCACTGTCTTTATTTATCACTTTGAAGGCCCCCGCTTTTTGCATCGCGTAGATATGGTAATCCTTGGGATCCACCGAGAGACCCACGGACACCAATATGCGGGTTCTGCTTCTTGATTAATCGCGTCGCCGTGATCCCGTCCATTTTCGGCAGATTAATGTCCATCACGACCGCCGTGGGTTGCAGCTTTAAGGCGCTCAACACGGCCGCCTCACCCTCTCCCGCTTCACCCACCACCTCAATATTGGGATACCCTTCTAAAGCGCTCCGCAACCCTTGTCGAACCAGCGTATGGTCCTCCACGAGAAGTACGCGAATCTTTCCCCCGATGGTCATACGTGCCGCCCTTCAGCCGGCACCATAGAAGCGTGGTGTAATCTCAGGAACTAGTGATACCCCTTGCATTGTCGTATTGACGACAATTGGTAGATGCGCTTGCAATTTTGCTTGCCGTCGGCGTCTCACAGGCATCGCTATCTGTTCGTTGTCATTGCCAATAGTAACTGCGGTCTACAGGACAGGAGCTTGTGAGTGACTCGGTGCGACTTCGCGTAGTTGATCTTCGTAGTGTCCGTTCAGCGAGGGGTTTTTCCAGTCACTGCATTCGCGCTCTTGACGGTAGAGTTTAAGTATGAAGATGAAGACCTCGCCAGACCCCTCAGGCAACCTCCTCCTTGCCCATCTGCCGCCTCAAGAACAGAATCAACTTAAGACTCACCTGGAGCTCGTGTCAGTCGAGGCACGCCAAGAACTGGATGGAGTCGGCAGCGATCTCCGTTACCTCTGTTTCCCTCTCGACTGTGCCATTAGCCTTATGGACCATCAGCCGAGTGGGCAGAGCGTGGAAATCGCCGTCATCGGCAAGGAAGGCAGCACGGGTTTTAATGCGGCTCAGGGGCTGACCACCTCCCCCTGCCGCACGATTGTCCAAGTCGGTGGTTCGATGTACCGGCTAGGGGTGAGATGGTTGAACTCCTCCGTGCCTTTCCTACTCCACTCATTAATCCGGTTTGGTGCCGTGATATTCCGTCACACAGTGATCTCGGTCGGTTGTAGCCAATTTCATTCGGTGGACCAGCGCTTAGGCCGTTGGCTCCTGGCGCATCAACACCGCACCGGGCTATCGACATTTCCTTTTACTCATGAGTTTCTTGCCGAGCAACTGGGTGTCCAGCGAAACACCGTCACCGAAGCCTTGGCCGTCCTACAGGAGAAGAAGCTGGTGGATTCTGGGTACGGGAAGGTTAAACTCCTTAAAAGCAAGGCCATGGAAAAGGTTAGTTGCGACTGTTTTCAGCTGGCAAGGCAAGCGATCGAGGAGTATCTCCAGGACATCAAAGCGTACAAGCGATCCATGGCCTGAAGGACGATTTTACGTAGCCCAAGGTTAGCTGACCTGCGGTTGGTTAGTTCGCTAGTTCGTCCGACTTCCGTGACTTAGCAAGGAGTTAAAACACCGACTACCCGCCTGCTAACCATTCGAGAGTTTTGGGAAGCCTCAGGACAACCGAAGGCTTCCCATTGAAGCGGTTCAGCGCTTCAAGACACGAGCGGCAATCCATTGTTTTGCTTCATGTGCAACGGTCATAACGGCTTCAAGGTCATTAAGCTCGATGAAGTACCGTTGCACCATGCGCTGGAGTGA
>DASTQE010000131.1:0-14016 GCA_035761895.1 Nitrospira sp.
CATGCTCATAGTTGCATGAGCCGGGGAATCCGCTCGAATCCTTACCGTAATGCACGGTATAAGTGTCCTCCTCGTGTCCTTCACCAGGATCCCACGACAATGTAGCAGTGGTGCCCATTGTTCCCTCCTCTCCTCCGCAGCCGACGAGCAGGCTCATAAGGGCTCCAAGGACAAAGCAAGACACACGAGAGCTCAGCCTCATTAGAATCACCAAAGAAATTGAAGGTTTTGGAAGCGGAGGCGGCGACCGCCACTAGAGAACGAGTTCCAACTAGCAGTAATCCCAAATCCGCTCGATTTTCCTCTGTGAAAAGCAACTGATGTGCCAGGGGAATCCCTAGTAGGACTTACAAGGCTTTATCAAATCGAGGCGACAAATGATATGGAATGCGTGCAGGTGTGTGCATGCAGGCAAGGACAAGGATGTAATATTGGCGAGAATTTTACAAACCGATCGTCGAGGCTCTTAGACGTAGCTGTATCCTAAATGATCAAGGGGCGGTATCTCTTTATTGCAGAAAAGCCTAATGACTGCCGAGCAGGCGAGGCCCCATCTCGTTTTGCCTGTAAGTCCTTCGAGGGCAACATCGAGCCAGCCGCTGCTCAAGCGATCTATCTTGACGCTGGAGCCGATACCATTTGAACCTTGAACGGCTCATTGGACGATCCCGTGTAGAAGGTTCGATGGGGGAAAGGGATCTCGATTCCCTGCGCGTCGAATGCCTGCTTCAGTCGCCTCCGGTATTCCCGTCCCACGTTCCATTGTTCCAATGGCAGGGTTTTTATCCGTATACGAATGACGACGGCTGAATCGGCGAAGTTGTCCACGCCGACGATTTCAATCGGAGAAATGAATTTGTCGCGGAAACTCGGATCGCGTTGAAGCTCTTCGCCAACCTGCCGCATGACCTCCACAACGCGGTCAGTCTCCTCTTTGTAGGCCACGCCCATATCGAGGACAAAGGCCGACCATTCCTTCGTCATGTTCGCCAGCGTGGTAATGGTGCCGTTGGGGAAGACATGCACCACTCCGGAAAAGTCCCGCAGCCTAATGGTTCGGAACGTAATGGATTCGACCAAACCGCCTGTGCCGTTGATGATCGCCACGTCGCCCAGCCTGATTTGATCTTCCAAAATAATGAAGAAGCCGCTGATCAGGTCCCGCACCAGGTTCTGCGCGCCGAAGCCTACGGCCAATCCGATGATCCCGGCGCCGGCCAGAATCGGTCGGATGTCCAATCCCACCTGTTCTAACACTTCGACAATAATTACTGCCCATATCAGGGCCACGATGATGGTCCGTAAGATGCCCGTGAGTGTGGCCGCCCGCTTCCGGCTTGCTTCGGGGGATTCCGCGGCTGTCCTCCCGGCGCGCGCCACCATCCCCTCCACGTGTTGGAGGCCCAACTTGAGAAACCGCATCGCGATCAGGGCAAGAACCGTGATCAGCGTGATTTTGACGAGGGCGCTCCCCACCGTCAGGCTCAGCGATATCAGCCACGGAGAAACCTGTTGCAGAGACAATGTGTCCATCGCAAACTCCTCCTCTCAATGAAAACCATCGTTTCAGAAATCAAATTCCCGAACCAACCGAAATGTCGCTTGCTGCTTGCTCTTCCTCCATATGAGTCCTGAACGAGACGGAGGTCTGAACGGGTCGGGATCGAGAAGCCCTATGGCGGACCAGGTGTGATCAATTCTTGAGGAAGACTGATGACATTCCTCAGCACGTCGATCGCCAGCCGCGGATAGCCGGTCAGTCCCTTGGCGATCGATTTGATGGGAAGATACCGAACATCCGGATCATGTATGGGACCCGTGACTTCAAACAAGGCCGTGGACAGCCCGGGACGGTCCCCTTCCAGCAACCGGCCGAACAACGGGATTCTTCCGACGAGCTCGGAATAGGCGCCGAGCGGGCTGACGGCGAGGGCCAGGTTCAACTCGTTGACGTCCAGGGCCCACGTGCCGGCACCTGCCACTTTCAACAGAGGGCTATCAAAGAACAGAGTCTCCGAGCTCAGAACGCCGTCCCGCATGTTGACCGTCGCCGATATGCGATCGAAGGGAATGCCGTCGTGATCCAGGTCCACCTGGCCTTGCAAGACTGCGGGCACGTTGAGAATCCTGAGCACTTTCGGCAGGACGGTCCCGTGAAGGATTCGTCCCTCTGTCAGACGGATATGCAGTGGCTCCCGACTGTCCAATGTGGTGAGAAATGGAATGGTTGGGTGAATGGTCCCTCGTACGCTGCCTGTCAAGGAGAGGAGCCCATAAAGCCGATCTGCGTCCGGGTCGAAGACCGAGATCAGGTGCTGGACTGGCATGCCGTTGATAGTCAGGTCTGCCTCGATCGCCAGGGGCTGATGCCGAGCGCTCGATGCCACGAGGTGTCCCAAAAGATCTCCCTGCAACGTTTCTGCCTTCTGGATGTCGAGCCGGAAGCTGCCAGGTTCCATGTGTACGTGCGCCGCAAGCGTCTGGAAGACCATATGGTAGTAGTGAGCCTGCTTGATGGTGGCGGTGAGATCGGCACGGCTGGTCATGATCCACGCCCGGAACTTTTCGAATGCCGAGCCGTCGTCAGCGCCGTCTTTCCTGCTCGGCAAAAGGCGCGTGAGGTCCAACTTTGAAGATTCCACGAAGAGAGTCGGGCTCGGATGTTTGGTCCATTCCTTGACGTAGCCGGTCGCCGAAAGATCGCTGTCTCCGATCCTGAACGACAGGCGCCGAATCATGAGATCGCGACCGGTCAGCTGCAATCCGAGCGACAGCTCCCGGATGGGGTCACGAAGGCCGGGAATACTCATCGTGCCTTTCTTGACGTCAATCCGGCCTGTCGTTGTCCAGGTCTGCCAATCCGTCCCCCCGCCTTTGACGGTGAACGCCGCGTCGAGCACGCCGGCCGAGAGCAGTCCCAAGGAGAACCCGTCTGCCAGTCGCTCCAGTGGCAGCGGCCCCGCGTTCACCCGGAGTGTGAAGGCCGGTGCCCCGGCCAGCCGGACATCGGCTCGCCCTTCCACGCGGGCCGATGGAAGGACAAGAGCCACGTGGCGGAGCACTAACCGGCGTCCCGGCACCCACTGACCGTCAAACTCGATCGAGGACGGCACGCCCTGTCGCTTGGACACGGCGGGCGGCGCTTGCACCTCGATGCGGGACAAATCCAGGTGCCCACGCCACCGTAATGAAGCGGGAGGACCGGCCAGATGAACCTTTGCCTGGGCCATGCCCTCCACGATGATGTCGGGATCGATGGCGAACGCGGTGGACAACATCTGCCTGATGTCCCCGCCGTCGGCGGACAGCTCAACCACCATGTCCTCGAAACGGGGCGCCGGCTGCGTCGCCACTCCTCCCACGGCGTCGAACCGGACTGGTCCAAACGTCCCGCGCAGATGTTTGAGCTCGATGAAATGCGATTTGACTCGCATGGTTCCGTCCAGATGCTCCGCCGAGAGCCCCAGAGCCGGCATGTAGGCGCCGAGGCCATGGACGGTGATGTCCGCGCTGATCAGTTCCATGCGCGGCTCAGGAGCGAGCGGTCCTGCGGCGTGAATCGACAAGTTGATCTCTCCCTGCGGGTCCGTGAAGGTCTTCAACACCGTTTCGCCGGCTGCTCCCTCGCTGACGTCGTGAAGCAGGCTGAGCAATTCTCGGATCTTTCCGGACCCGGTCAGGAACACGTCGGCCTGTGGCGCGACGTCGAGATGTGACAGGCTCGCTTTGCCCGTGGATACGCGCAGCGCCCCGACATGACCGGAGATGTCGATCGCGTCCACATGGCCCGGATCAAGGAAGAGGGTGGCGGACAAGTTCTGGATCGAGGTGCCGCCGTCACCGAACCGGCCCCCGACCTGTGTTATCTTGGCCGCGCCTTTCCATGTGTCCGGGCGCAGCTCACGCACGTGCCCACTCGCCGAGGCGGAGATGAGTTCGACGGTTCCGGTCAGCTGATGTTCCATGATCGCCGATCGGACCGGCTGAGGAATCCATCCGGACGGGACTTCCTGTAAGAATGTGAGGAAGGCGATCGGGGTGGCCGACAGCGTCGCGGTATAGGCGGCATGGTCCGTGCCCGTGTTCACGATCTTGCCCTGGCCGCGTAGGGTCACCCAGTTCAGGCTGGCTTGGGCACGTGACAGCGTCACATCGTGACCGAGTGTCCCCGGCGCCACGATGACCTGTCCGTCCAGGTCCAGGAGCCGGGCTCGTGCCTGGCCTGCCTCTGACTGCCGTGGCGCATCGATCCATGGCGATACGTCGACGCCGGTGGCCTCCACGGAGCCTTCAAAGCGCCATGGAGCCGGTCCTGCAGAAGGCATCAAAGAGCCTGCGTACGTGAGCGACAACAGGCCGGTCAGGGAGAAGCCGCCCCTGTCCAGATCGGCTGTCACGGTCAAGTCAGCGCTGCCCCCGAACAGATGGGTTTTCAGCATCGCCTGCACATTCGTGATCGCCATCCGGTGCGGGACGGCCCGCTCGTATTCGTCGATGACGACAAGCTCGCCGCCGGTCAGTTGCACATCTGGAATCGTGTGTTCGAGCCGGAATCCCTCGTCCGCCTGATCCTGCACCGGCAGCGCAGGGCGCTCGAACGGTTGGTGCCAATGTCCCTGGACGTCTCTCTGGATGATCATCCGGGGTTGCTCGATGCTGGCTTGCACGATGGTGACCTGCTTTTTCAGCAACGGCAGAAGTCGCACCGTGAAGGACCCGTGCCGGGCGACAAGGACGGCATTCGGCCGTTGATGATTGCGGACCACGATGTCGGAGACCTCGACCCTGAGTCGGGGGATCACCCTGATGCGAAACGAAGAGATTTCAACGCCGGCCTCGGTCCTGAGTAGTTTGACGATGACGCCGCCGAGCGGTGAGTGATTGACCAAGAGCGTCAGCCCGGGAACGGCGAGAATGAGCATCAGCGCGATGATGAACCAGCGTGGGATGAGCCGAGCGCGACGTACGGGTTCCATTGTGTTGTGGCGGCCAGTGAGCCGTCGCCGGCAGGTAACCGCCGCCTCCTGAGCAGGCGGACGGCGGATCCGACCAACGGCTAGCGCACTTTCTTGATCTTGCCTTTCATCAAAACGATCACGCCCACGACACCGATGATCACTGCCAGTATTCCCAATACTGCCAAGGGATCCATGTCGTTCTCCTTTGATAAGACCCGCGGCGGTCGGCTGCGGGCTCGTGGTCGATCAGTGGTGGCTTTCACCCGACAATCTGCAGCGTCCCTTCCCTCGTCCGCGCTGTTGTTGCCAGTGCAGCCTCAGCCATTTCTCAGCCCCCACCGCTAGGTACACACCGACAGCGGTGGCGAGAATCAGCAGCCAGGCCGGTCCGTCGATTGGCGCCGTATGAAACAACTGGTTCATCACGGGCGTGTAGGTGAGCAGCAGCTGGAGGCCGACCATCACCGCGACCCCGCGCCAGATCCATGGATTACTCAAGAGTCCGACGTGAAACATCGTGTGCTCCAGTGAGCGACAGTTCAACAGGTAGAACAGTTCCACCATGACGAAGACGTTCACGGCTGCCGTGCGGGCCTCTACCAACGAATTCGTGCGCTCTTCTTCCCACAGATACACTCCATAGGCACCGCCCAGCATCAAGAGCGATACCAGGACGATCCGCTCAACCAGCGCACCGGTGAGAATGGGCTGACCGGGGTCGCGGGGCGGCCGCTTCATGATCCCCGGTTCTTTCGGCTCGAACGCCAACATCAAACCCAACGCCACCGCCGTCGTCATGTTGATCCAGAGGATTTGTACCGGCAGGATCGGCAGTACCGCACCTACGGCAATGGCGGTCAACAACACCAGACCTTCGCCCATGTTGGTGGGCAGCGTCCAGACGATGAACTTGGTCAAGTTGTCGAACACGCAGCGACCCTCTTCGACGGCGGCTTCAATGGAAGCGAAGTTGTCGTCAGTCAGCACCATGTCTGCGGCTTCCTTGGCCACTTCCGTTCCGCCGCGCCCCATCGCCACGCCGATGTCTGCTTGTTTGAGCGCTGGGGCATCGTTGACGCCGTCGCCCGTCATTGCCACGACCTGGTCCCGCGCCTGCAGGGCCTCGACGAGCCGGAGCTTCTGCTCGGGTGACACCCGTGCGAACACCGCCGTTCGCTCCGCTTCCTCCGCCAGGGTTTCCGGAGGCGTCGCCGCCAGTTCCTGGCCCGTCATTGTGGTCAAGTCGCCGCTCTCCGAGTGTGACCGGCCGTTCAATCCAATCTGTGCTGCGATGGCGCGTGCCGTGCCCGCATGGTCGCCCGTGATCATCTTCACGGCGATCCCGGCGCCTTGGCAGGCCCGAACTGCTGCGACCGCCTCGGGTCGCGGCGGGTCCATCATGGCCTGCAACCCCAGGAACACGAATCCTCCGGCGAGATCACGCTCAGCCAGCGTGGCGGTTTCCGCCGCAATGGTCTTGCGTGCAAAGGCGAGCACGCGGAGGCCCCGGCCGGCGAAGGCCTCCACTTGAGCGACCACGCTCTCCAACACGAATTTCTGCTCCGTCTCGTCCGGCGCCAGCAGCCGGTCGCAGAGAGCGGCCACCTTCTCGACCGCCCCTTTGACATACAACGTCGGTCCACCCTCAGCCTCTGCGCGATTCAAAGTGGCCATATACTGTCGCTCCGATTCGAAGGGAATCACATCCAGACGCAAACATTCGCCCGCGGCGCGTTCCAGATCGATGCCGCCTTTGCAGGCTGCCACCAGCAAGGCCCCCTCCGTCGGATCACCGATGATCATCCACCGTCCCTCCCGCTGGATGAGTTGGGCGTCGTTGCATAACGCCCCCGCCATCAGGAGCTCGCGCACACCGGGACCTCGATCAGGCAAGGGGTGAGAGGCCAGTGGCGAGGGGGAACCGGTCTGTGGCTCCGACCTCGGACCCCCGGCTACTCGGCTCTCGCCTCTAGCCTCGTGCCCCTCGCCCCTCGCCTCGCGTATCGCGCCGACCGGTTCGTAGCCGGCCCCTTCGACGACAAAGGACCGGCCCGCGACCCACAGTGCCTGCACAGTCATCTCATTCTTGGTCAGGGTGCCTGTCTTGTCGGAACAGATGACAGTCGTGCTCCCCAATGTTTCCACCGCAGGAAGTTTGCGGATGATGGCATGACGCTGAGCCATCCGGCTCACCCCGATGGCGAGCGTGATCGTCACCGCTGCCGGCAGTCCCTCGGGAATGGCGCCGACGGCCAAGGCGACCGCCGCCATGAAGATGTCCGTCATCGGCTGCCCCCGCCAGAGGCCCAAGGCCAGCGTCACGGCGGCCAGCCCGAGAATCGCCGCCGTGAGGACCTTGCTGAAGGATGTCAACTTTTTCGTGAGTGGCGTCGCAATCTCGGTCGTTCCCCCCATCAACTGGTGAATGCGTCCGAGTTCGGTCTCCGTGCCGGTTGCGACCACGATGCCGGTTGCGGTGCCGTAGGTCACCAATGTGCCGGAGAAAGCCATATTGTTTCGGTCCGCAACCACGGTCTCGGGCGGCAGCACGCGATCAGATTTCTCGACCGGCACGGATTCTCCCGTTAGCGCCGATTCGTCGACCCGCAATTCACGAACCGCGGTGAGCCGCAGGTCCGCGGGGACTTTGTCACCCGACTCCAGCAGTACGACGTCGCCCGGGACGATGTCGGCCGAGGGAACACGAACTTTTCGCCCGTCGCGACGCACCGTAGCCTCGGTCTTCATCATCGACGCCAGAGATTCAAGCGCTGCCTCAGCGCGGGACTCCTGGAGGAAGCCCACGACGGCATTCACCAGCACGACCCCGAAGATGACGCCGGCATCGACCCATTCGCCGAGCAGCAAGGTGAAGGCAGTGGCCGCGAGCAACACGTAGATGAGCGGATGGTGGAACTGCAGCAGGAACTGGATCAGGGGACCGTGGCGCCGAAACTTGGGCAGAACGTTCGGACCGAATCGCTCGAGCCGCCGCCCCGCTTCCTCCGTTTCCAGACCCTTCACGAGGTCCGTTTCGAGCAGGACCACGACTTCATGAATCGGCAAGTGGTGGCGGGACGGAATCACGCGACCTCGACGGACTGGTTATCGCCGGAAGCATCGGTCGGTGGCGGGGTGGGACGCCGGCCTTCGAGAATCGAACGCAACCGAAGGAAGGACGTTTGATCGGTAAAGGCCAGGAGCGAATCATTCGCCTCGAGCACCGTGCTGCCGTCGGGAACGAAACAGTGCCCATTTCGAGCCATCAAAATGATGAATGCCCGCTTGGGAAGGCCGAGATCGAGCAGGCGGCGGCCGATCACCGCGGAATGGTCCGGTATGCGGACTTCGAGTAATCCGCTCTTGAGGTCGGTCGGTGCATCCCACACCGGCGACGATTCCATGCGGGGCTGCAATGGCTCATCGACACCGAGCCAGCGGGCCACGAGCGGGATGGACGTGCCCTGGAGCAGGACTGACGTCAGGACAATAAAAAAGACGAGGTTGAAAATCGTCGTGGCCTGAGGGATCCCCGCCAGGAGCGGGAAGGTGGCCAGAATAATGGGGACGGCTCCTCGCAACCCGACCCACGCGACCATTGTTTTCTCTTTGATGGTGAGGCTGGCGAACGCGAGTGTGACAAAGACCGCCACAGGACGGGCAAAGACCATGAGGAACAACGCCAGGAACAGACCCGTGCCGGCAATCGGGACCAGCTGCGTGGGAAACACCTGCAAGCCCAGCGCAAGAAACATGGTGATCTGCATGAGCCAGGCGAGACCATCATGGAAACGAGTCAAACTGCGCTTATGGACGAACTGGCTGTTGCCCATCATGAGCCCGGCGATATAGACGGCCAGAAAGCCGTTTCCACCGAGCCATGCACTGCCGCTATAGGTGAGCAACACGAGGGACAGTGTCAGTACAGGATAGAGTCCTTCGTATTCGAGGCGGAGGCGATTGATGAGGAGCACCATCAGCTTGCCGATCCCGTATCCGATCGTCGCTCCGAGGACCATTTGTCGGATGAACATGGGCACCAGGTCGAGCGGCGAGTCCGATTGCCCCGTGATCAACGAGATGAGGCCGACGGTGAGAAACACCGCCATCGGATCATTGCTTCCGGATTCGAGTTCGAGCAAAGGCTTCAAGGGGCTGCGCAAGCCGACGTAACGCGAACGCATCACGGCAAACACCGCTGCGGCATCGGTGGACGAGACGATTGCGCCGATGAGCAGCCCCTCGAACCACGACATATTCAAGGCGGTGGTGGCGAACCACCCGACCAGCCCGGCGGTCACCGCGACGCCGACGGTGGACAGACTGATACCGATTCCCAGGACCCGCCGTACGCTGGCCCACTCCGTGTCCATTCCGCCCGCAAAGAGAATGAAGGTCAGGGCGACAACGCCGAGGGATTGAGCGAGCCAGGGATTGTCGAAGTGAATGCCCCCGGGACCATCCGATCCGGCCAGCATTCCGATACCAAGAAACAGGAGCAGCGCGGGGATCCCCATGCGCCCGAAGGCCTTGCTGGCGAGCACACTGAGCAGTAATAGGCCCGCCGCAGCGAGCAGGAAATATTCAATGGTCAGCATCATGGCACGTCACCACTGCCCGCGTGTTTTTCCGACCGTGAGAACGGGGCACCCCGAGCGTCTCAGCAACTCCCCGGCGACACTGCCGAGCGCGAGACGGTGCAGGCCCCGCCGCCCGCTCGTGCCGACAGCGAGGAGATCAGCATGCCATACACCAGCCTCCGTCAGGATGGCCTGGACCGGCTCTCCAGCGAGACACTGGCCTTCCGCTTCCAGCCCACGGTGCCGAAGATTGTGCACCTGTGCTGCGATCTTCTGCTCTGCACGGGCTTTGTCCGAGGACGGATCGACCACATGCACCAGTCGGACCGTCGCTGCGAGGTTCACCGCCACACCGGAGGCGGTCCGGAGTGCCGCGTCGGCGGGGCGTGAAAAGTCCGTCGCAATGAGCACGCGCCGGAGGCGCACTCGTGCCGGATGCCTGGCGACGTCGCCCGCTAGGCCGCCGTGGACGGTCAACACGGGGCAGGGCGCTTCCCGTACCAGCGCCTCCGCCGTGCTGCCGATCCGCAGCCGATCCCAGCCGATGCGTCCTTCGGTGCCCATCACGATCATGCCGGCGTGCGTCCGCTTGACGGTCTCCAGGATGCAGGAGACCGGATCGCCATAGAGCAACTGCGGATGTCCGGACGCGCCGCCGTCTCGAGCCGTGCGTACCAGTCGGCCAAGCTCCAACAGCGCCGAGGTTCTGAGCGATCGGAGGAAGCGGCTGTCCCGCGCCTCGCCTGAGCGATCCGTCGGGGTCTTGATGACATGCAGAATGTGAAGACGTGCCTTGAAGGCTATGGCAAGCTTCACACCATGGAGAAACGCCCGCCGAGCCGGGCGTTGAAAATCAGTAGGCAAGACAATGACCCGCGACCCGGGGCGAGCACCGGCGTGTGTCATAAGTTCCTCATGGAGTTCTCCACCACCTTAGACGCCCGACAATAGAGAAGTATTGTGGGCGATACAAGTTCCGACAGTGAAGAACGCCTGCCAGTGTGCGCCCCGTGCTAGCGGCTCAGCGTCGGCTCGCCTCGTAAGGCCAATTGCCCCTGCCGGGCATAGTCGATCGCCTCTCCTAGAATCCGCGCCGCTTCCTGCGGCGCGTGGAACCCCATCGAATTCTCCGCCTCCACGAAGTCCACCATGAACTGTGCCTTGCGCTGAAGCCCCCGCGCCGGCGCGAGTGCGTCGTCGCTTCGGCCGCCCTTACGGGCGGCGGCGAGGTCGTGAATCAACGCCACGATCGCATCCATCGCGCGATTGCGAAGCTCGAAGGTCCGATGCTGGATGGTCTCGACACGATCCTTCAACTCCGCCTCCGGCCACTTGTGGCAGGTCTGGCACGCTCGATTGATGTTGAGCAGAGGGCTGCGGACGTGGTGATCGCTGATCTTCATCGCGCCTTCGCGCTTGTACGGCATGTGGCAGTCGGCGCAGGCGACGCCCGAGCGGGCATGGATGCCCTGGTTCCACATTTCGAATTCGGGGTGCTGCGCCTTCAGCACGGACGCCCCAGTTTCGGCATGCGTCCAATCCTTGAACTGCGTCTCTTCATAGTAGGCGAGCATGTCGTCGACCCGCAGCCCTTTGGCCCAGGGATAGACCAACCGCTTCTCCGGCCCCTTAAAGTAATACTCGACGTGGCACTGGCCACAGACGAAGGACCGCATCTCTTGCCGCGTCGCCATCGTGTTCACGTCGTAATTCTTGACGCCCTCGTGCTCTTTCAGCGCCCGCAGCCCTTCGATGAAGGCGGGACGGGTGATGCGGAGCTGCATCGTATCGGGCGCATGGCAATCGATGCAGGTGACCGAATGAGTGACCAAAGCTCGCGCCTGGTCATAGGGCATTCGATTGATCTGCTCGAAGCCCTTCAACAGGTTTCCGTCGCCGAGCTTCTTCATCGCGGTGTATACCGACGAATGGCACTGCAGGCAGGTCCCCGGCTGTTTGGCCACGATTTGGCGTTGCGTAAAGGTCTGGTCCTCCAGCATGTAGGCATGACCACGTTCCTCGCGGAAATCATGAGCGAAGGCATAGCCCGCCCACATGGTTTTCAAGCGCGGATCTTCCTCGAGCTTGGATTGCGCGACCACCGAGCGGGGATCGGCCTTGGTCGGCGTCCGCGGGATTGCTTCGCTGCCGCCGAAGCGTGTCCGAACCTGATCGACGGTTCTCGTGTAGGCGTCGTATTGAAACGGAAAATTCTTCCCCCACACGGCGGGGTCGTCGGTGTCGTCGGTCAACTCGACGACGCGGAAAAACACCTGCTTCTCCTCCTGCTTGCGCTGGAACACGTTGACGAGGAGGGCGGCAAGCGCAATCGTCGCTGCGGTCGTAAGCACGAGGGCCACTAGGAGTCTGCGTTTCTGATTCATAGGTTCCTCGCCTGCTTTTGTCTTATTGATGACCGACATCGCTGTGGCATCGAAGGCACGTCGGCGTGTTGTGAGGGGCACCGGTCACGGTCATGGCCTCCACGATCGGCGCGTGACATTTGAGACAGGACCGTTCGGTCAACGCGTGCATGTGCGGGGTGATCTGAATTTCGTCGGGGAAGCGACCCGTCGTAAAAGCGTAGGCATGCAGAAACCCGTACATCGCCTTGGCGGCGTATTTGTCGATCAGGCCGTCCGGCGTATGGCAGTCATTGCAGACTGCCACCGAGCGGTGGCTGCCTTTGATCCATCCGGCGTACTGCTCCCGCATCACGTGGCAGTTGATGCACGCGTCCGGCCTATCCGTCAGGTACGAGCCTCCGCGCGCGTACACGAACGTATAGATCCCGACGCCGATGAGCAGGCCGATCGCGAGGGTCACCGCCCACAGTAAAATGGATAACTGAGGGGACGCCCCGCCGAGCTCGTTCATATCACCGTCTCCGGGACAATGACCCCATGCGGGCTTCGCTGGCCGTCGAGCGCGTGGCGTTCGTCCAGGCTCAGCACCTCGCCCTCGGACAGATGCAGCAGCCGCGCCGCCTCTCGCACGCAATGGGCCCAGCTGCAGCGGTTGACGAACAGCATCCCGGGCGTGCTCAATGTGCCGCCGTGGTTGATGTAGCCGAGCCCGGCGGTGTCGGCACCGGTATGCAGCGGGCCGAGCAGGCCGAGAATGGTTTCGGGTCGTGTGTGCGTGACGAAGAGCCGCGGCGCGATTTCGGCCGGAAAGAGCCGCGCGATCACGTCCGGAGACGTGACGAAGCTCTGTTCAGCGGCGGAGCGCGCCGCCCGGAAGCGGCCCGGTTCGAGCAGACAAAGGACGGCGTGCGGGATCTCCTGCTCCGCCAGGCGGCGCGAGGCGGTGAGGACCTCCATCAACTGATACGCGCCGACAGCGGTCAGGATGACGCGCGCCTGCTCGCGCCGATAGCCGGCCCAGTCCAACCGCAGGCCGCCCTCCTTGACCAGCGTCCGCGCCTCCTCCGGCGTCAAGAGATCGGGAATGACGTCCGCTTTCGGCACGACGAGCGTCCAGATCTGGCCGTGCGTCCGGTAGAGCTGCTCCATCACCGCGGCGGCGCTGTTGAAGTCAGGCGGAAAGAGGACGCGTGCGACGTGCGACGGCTCGCCCAGCATGGCCTCCGCCATGCTCGGATCTTGATGGGATTGCTCGTTCTTGCCGTTTTCCCATGTGTGCGAGGTGAGGATCAGCGGCAGCGACAGCCATCGCTGCGGACGGCCTGCTTCCAGACAGTGGTTCGCGAAGATGACTTCCTGGCGCACTGCCCCGTGCATCTTGCTGCCGAAGGCTTCGTAGGTGTGCACCAGGTTGATGCCACCCTTGTTGGCGAGCGCGGCGGAGACCACCGCCTCCTCGTTGAGCGCGGTGATGACAGCGCCGTCCACGGATTCCGGCACGGCCGGCTCCGGATCGGTCACCCGGAACTTGAGATGTCCCAACGTGGCGACCAGCCGGTTCGACAGCATCTCGTCGGGGTTGCCGACCCGCGGGCGCAAGCCGGGATTGGCTTCCAGAATCGCGACGAACATGCGATCGATCGCCGTCATCGGCGAGGCCGTGGTGAGTTCCTTGCTCGAGCGCCGCGTCTCTTCAGATACGTGCCGGAACGGAGGATCCGGGATCGTGAGCGCCGGCACGTCGCGATGGGCGAGCGCATGATCCCGCTCTCGCACGCGGCCCGAGGTGTGATGCTGCTGAAACGGGCTCACGGCATCGGCGAGGTCGCCGGGCGGGACCCACAATCGTCGCGTGCCTTCGTTGAAGAGATCTGCCGCCCGGCTGTCGATCCGGGGATTTGCCATCAGGGGCAGGTTGTGGGCGAGGTTCGTGCCTTCGCCGGGAAAGCCCGCGCCTTTCGGGGCGACGGCGATCCCGTACGGCAGCAGCACCGGGTAGCGGCTTCGGCCCGCGCGCACGTCGTCCGCGGCCGCACCGAGTCGCCGCTCGATCTCGAGGATCGCCCACACGAACGCGGCCGGATCGCGCCCGTCGAAAACGATCGGATCGAA
>DASTQE010000132.1:0-18857 GCA_035761895.1 Nitrospira sp.
CAGCACGTCGACAGCGCTGTCCGGCACGTCGTTCCCCAGATTGCGCGCGGCAATCGGCGACGCGAAGCGCCGCAGACCGACATTCTCGGATTTCCAATCGTTGACCAGCGTCTTGTACATCTCTCCGAGCACGTCCCGCTGGGCGGAGAAGACCCGGTAGAGCTCCTGGTAAGCGGCTTGGCGCACTGCCGCCTTGGGACTCCGCACATAGGTCATCAGCCCCTCGCGGTTCAGGACCTTCGTCCTCCCGCCGACCTTCAACCTGAACGTCAACCCGTTGGCCACCACGTCATACAGCGTGTTGATGGCGCTCCGGCCGGTCACGTTCTTGATGTTGATGATCTTCTCTTCAGGCTCGGTGAGCGTATGTGGCGTATAGCGGCGGATCGTTTCCAGGTGGTACCGCATATCGCCAGATCCTTCGAACAAGCGCGCCGCATTCTCTTCGTCGATGCTTTGCCACCACAGCTCGAAGAACAGCAGGCGGTTCTGCAAGGCGGTCAGGCGTTCTTCCACGTGGGCCTTAAAGGAGCGGGCCTTACTGTCTTTGGTATTTTCCGAAAACCAGAGGTACGCATAGGCGCCAAGCCGCGAGGAGCGTTGAGCCACGGACTCACTCAGGTTCAGGATCGAGGCGAAGTCGCTGGTCGACAAGGCAGGACTGAGGCTGTCGCGTGCGGCTTCGATCTGAGTGACTTGCCTCTCAATGGCCGAAATATGCGCGTCAAGTTGGCCGACCGGGTCTTTGACCAGGTCTGTCAGATCCCATCGATCCGGTATCTCCGTGCGTGACGGGGGGCGAGCATTCTTGGTTGCGGCCATGCATATCTCCTTCTCGGCTGATTCCATCCAGGATTTTATCATCCGTCGCATGCCGGCGCGCAAACAAATCGTGCATCGTTTGGAGGATCAACATCCGACCAGGGCGTTTGACAGCGTTGGAACAGGATGTGAAAATCTCCTGGGGATCGGTGCTCATGAACGATCAAGAAATCAATCGCGCGGTCCAGTATGTCACGGCCAGCACCTCTTACGGCCGTGACACCGTGGCCACTATCCTCAAAACTGGCCTGGGAGAACTCACAGAGCTGGCGGTCCAGTCCACGCGTCAATTCGAGCGTGACGACTTGTTGGAGTATGTGTCTCAGTGGACAATTAGGAGGACCGGACAACCGGAACCCCTTGTTCGTGAGGTCCTGGGTTGTGCCGGTCGCTGGCTCGATGAAGTCTACGAAGAAGTGTCCAAACGGCAGCCGGAATCCCTCGGTCTGCCTCCACACGATGACGATGAGGGCGCGGAGCCGGTGTGACTCCCAGGGCTCCGGCCGTTATGAGCTTCCGCCATGCCACGGTTTCGTCCGCGAAAGACGTTCCGACTCGTCACTCTGCGTGACGGGCATCACGAGCCCCTTCCGGCCTGGAAGCGGGAGGAACTCGGCCTCTCCGGGAATCTGGAGGACCGGTGGACGACGCTCCGCCAGCATTGCGCTGACCAATCGAGCCATCTGCGGCTCGCCCGTCTCGTCAGGCGCCTCACTCATAACGACTACGGCGTGCGCGAGTCCGCTCTCGCCGAGCTGGAGCTGGCGACCCAGCTGATCCGGGTCGGTGCCAGGGTCATCTTTCTGCCGGAATCGCAAGCCAGAACCGCGGACCTTGAATGCCGCCTGGGTCGCGAGCGGTTCTTCGTGGAGATCACGGCCATGGTGGGATCTGCGGATCGGCAGCGGCTTCCCTTGCGCGGGCTGCTCCAGGATGAAGAAGGGATCGATGAGACAGACCGGGGCGTCATTCTGGTCCATCGAATCCTGGCCCGCATCCAGCAAAAGGCCAAGCAGCTGGCCGATTACGCGGCTCCCGTCGTCCTGTGCATCTCCATCCCGCGTGCGGACCTGCGTGGGGAGCATCGTTCACGAGTGGAAGCCATCTGGCTGGATTTGAAGTCGCTGGCCGGAGCCGTGACGCTGCTGCTCACGAAATTGGCCGCCGTGACTGCCGTTTTGATCTCTTTCTGGGATGTGGTGCCACTGCCGTCAAAGGCCGGCACGAGATTGGCGAATGTGGACCTCGTTGTGCGAAGCACGCATCAGCGAGGGCATCCGCGGGTGCGGATGTTGATCACGAATCCGGCTGCCGGCGCACCTCTCAGCGAGCGCCAGCACGACGGGTTCTATCAGCTGCTCTAAAGGGAGGCTTTCAGCGCTTCCAGATTCTTCGTCACCATGGCATCGCCGTTCTTCGTCGAGACGTCGATGCCCGTGGCACAGACCGTCCGACATTCGTCCAGTTGGTGCAATGTTTTGAGCGATTGCGCCAACGCGTAATAGGCAGCTGAATAGGCGGGTTTCACTGTGATGCAGTGGCGCAGCGCCGTGGCGGCTTCTTCGAAGTTTCCGTCTTCCATGTAGGCTTTCCCCAATCCGAACCACGCCACTTCGTCGTTCGGATCGATGGCCAACACTTTCTTGAGCGGTTCGATTCGTGGGTTTGGCATCGTGACCTCCGGCGAATAGACGATAGCAGCGCAGGTCTTGCGTTGTCTACGCCGTTTCCTGCGTGCTAACCTGATGAGGTGATAAGTGGCTTTGAAGAGTGACGACCGCCTATTGCTGAGTTGCAACATGGGGAAGACCGGCCTCGTATATGATCCTGCCTATCTCGAGCACGACATGGGGGCCGGGCATCCGGAATCTCCAGATCGCCTCAGGGCAATCATGCAGCACTTGGAGCGGAGCGGCACAGCTGCACAGGTCACGAGAATCGAGCCCCGGAAAGCGGAAGACGAATGGATCACGCAAATCCACAGCCCTTCATACGTTGCTGCCTTGAATCAACATCAGCCAAGGAGCGGCAGGGTCGCACTCGATCCCGATACCTCGATGTCGCCGGGCTCGCTGCTGGCGGCGTATTTGGCTGCAGGCGGTGCGCTCGCGGCTGTCGATGCGATTATGCGCGGCGAGGTCGAGCATGCGTTTTGCGCAGTGCGGCCACCAGGCCACCATGCTGAAACCGCCCGGGCGATGGGTTTTTGTTTGTTCAACACCGTGGCCATTGCGGCCCGCTACGCGCAGAAAAAACACGGGCTGACCCGCGTGCTCATCGTCGACTGGGACGTGCATCATGGAAACGGCACGCAACACAGTTTTGAGCGGGACGCGTCCATTCTCTTCTTCAGTACCCATCAATATCCGCATTATCCCGGCACAGGGAGGGCCTCGGAGCGCGGGACCGGTGCCGGCGAAGGCTTCACCATCAACGTGCCGATGGAGGCCGGTGATGGAGACGAGGCATACCAGGCAATCTTCTTGAATGTGTTGCTCCCCGCGGCCGATGCGTTCAAGCCGGAGTTCGTCATCATCTCCGCGGGTTTTGACGCCCACCGGGACGATCCGTTGGCAAGCATGGGTTTGACGGAAGCGGGATACAGCGACTTGACCGGCCTCGTGGCGGGGATTGCCAAACGTCACGCCCGGGGCCGCCTCCTGTCCGCTCTCGAAGGGGGCTATAATCTCACCGCCCTGGCTGCGTCGGTGGATGCGCACCTGAGGGCGCTGCTCGCCGCATGACGCCTTGGCGAACCATCGCGGTCGCCTCCTTGACGCTGCTCGGCGCCGTCTACCTCTATTACACGGAGATCAAGCCGGTTGTCATCTTCGGCTTGCGGTCGGATTATGCTCATGCGATTCCGTTTCAGAAAATCCCGGCGGGGCTGACGAGCCTGAAGGCGGAGTCGTGCGGGCAATGCCACCGCGAAATCTACGAAGAGTGGAAGTCCAGCATCCATGCTCGTGCCTATGAAGATCCGTATTTTCAGGCCTACTGGAACAAGGACAAGCGTATTTGGGTTTGTCTGAACTGCCATACGCCGCTGGAAAACCAACAACCGACGATCATCAAGCACATACCCCGCGGACGCGTCGAGAAAGCCGTTCAGGAACCGAACCCGCACTACGACCCCGAGTATCAGAAGGAGTCGGTCACCTGCGCCGCCTGCCACGTCCGAGACGGGATCATTTACGGCCCCTTCGAGGATTCAGCCGCGCCGCATCCCACAAAATTTGATCCGAACTTCCGGACGACTCAGGTGTGCTATCGCTGCCACAATGTCGTCTCCGGCCCGGCGCAGTTCTACCGTGTGGGCCCTTGCGGCACGTATGCGGAATACGAAGGGAAGTTCTTCATGCAGGAACGTGGCTTCATTTGCCAGAGTTGCCATATGCCGGAGATCGACAGACCCGTCGCCACCAACAGCCCCATCCGGCGGGGCCGACAGCACCTCTGGCGCGGAGGGCATGATCCGGACATGGTCAAGCGGGCGGTGGCCATACAGGTCAAGGCGGATACGGCGTCGCCGAAGCCCGGGGAGCGAGTGACGTTCACCCTGACACTGGTCAATGCCGGCGCAGGACACAAGATTCCGACTGGCGATCCGGATCGATTTTTCACGGTCGAGTTCATGGTGGAAGATGCTCGGGGACGCGTTCTGGAGGAGCAGAAGTCGACCATGGGGCGCTGGATCATGTGGCAGCCGGCCATTCTGGAGTTGTATGATAACCGCCTTCTGCCGCTGGCGAGCCGGGAATACCAGTTCGCGTATCGGGTGCCCGACAAGGCCGGGGGCTTGAAAGTCAAGACTCGCGTGCAGTACCACATTGTGACCGATGCGCAGCACGAGATGCTGCGACAGGAGTACGGCTTGACAGGCCACGACCCGTACCGGTTCCTCGTGTACGAGCGGGAGTTTCCGTTGTCGGACCAGTTGGAGACGGCGCTGGCGGCGAGCAATCAGTTTCCCCCTGCCAATACCTCGCGTCACGACGAGAGCTGTCCCGTGGAAGCGCCGAACCCTGCGGTTACACCGGGCTGAAGGAGATCCATGAACCATCCGTTGCTCATTGATACCGACACCCTGCAGAAGACATTGGGAAAGCCAGAGCTTCTTGTCATCGACGTGCGCGGCGATGCGGCCTACGAATACGGCGGGCATATTCCCGGCGCGGTGCATACGACCTGGCACCAATATAGTGATCCCAATGCGGTGGCGAAGGGGCTGTTGGATCCCGACATGAACCGCATGGAACAGAAAATGCGCGCCCTGGGTCTGAGCAAGAGCAGCGAGGTCGTCATCTACTCCAATCCATTCGACAACTGGGGCGACGAAGGGCGGATGTACTGGATGCTCGAATATTTCGGGCACACGAATCTACGAATTTTGGACGGCGGCTGGGTCAAATGGGTGGCGGAGCAGCGGCCGTTCGAGCATGGGCGCGTGACGCCGAAACCCGGCAATTTCACGATCAACCCGGTGAGCCACACGATCATCACCAAAGACGAACTGCGGGCGCTGGTCAAGCATTCTCAGTCACGCACGAAGATTCTGGACGCCAGAAGCCTGGAAGAATATTTGGGAAAGGAAGTCTCGGGCATTCCACGGCCGGGGCATATTCCCACTGCGCTTCACGTGGCATGGAACGGCTTCTTGAATACCAACGCGACGGTCAAGGATCTTGCAACCATCAAGGCTGGTCTGGAAGACAAAGGACTGGAGCCGGATGACGACATCGTGTGCTACTGCACGGGCGGCGTGCGCTCGTCGTGGCTGTATTTTGTCCTGAAGCTTGCGGGCTATCGGAAGGTCCGGAACTATCCGGGGTCCTGGTGGGAATGGAGCCGTGACTTTGCGTGCCCGGTCGAAAAAGATTTTCAAGGCCTTCAAAAGGTCCTGGGTATCGAAGCGCCGGCGCGGCCTTCTTGACTCTCAAAAACCGGCTGTGTAAGGTGATTCGTCTAGTTACGATTTCTTCGACGTTCGCACGACATGCACTCAAACCATGAGGAGGAACCCATGACAATGAGCATCCGACGTGGAGCGGCGGCATTCGCCGTGGTCGCACTGCTGGGGCTGCCGGTGGTGGCCCAGGCCGACAACAAACATGTGGCTGAAGCCGTTGAGCATGCCAAGGGCGCAGTGGATCATGGCAAGCAGGGCCACGCTGATGCCGTGGCGAAGCATGCGGAAGAGGCGCTGAAACATGCACAGGCCGCAGGCGTGAAGAATCCTCATCTGGACGAGGGCATCAAACACTTGAACGAGGCCATCACTCACGGCAAGGCCGGTCATGCCGACAAGGCGACCGAGCATGCGGAAGCCGCTGTCACGCATCTTTCTGAAGTCAAGTAAGCGTCGCGACAAAGGGCAAGAGGCGAGGGCTGGAAGTTGTGAGGCCGTTGTCTCTTGCCCTTTGTGTTTGGTGCGCCTCTCACCTCACACGTGTCACCGGTGCCTATGCGGGTCGGGTACTATCAAAACAATCCGGAGTTCGGAAAGGTGGCCGACAATCTGGATCGCATTGTCACCACCCTCGAGACGGCCGAAGCCGACCTCCTGGTCCTGCCTGAGCTCTGCGCATCCGGATACCAATTCGTCTCGAACGATGAAGTGCGTGACCTGGCCGAACCGGTTCCCGCCGGACCGACGACCAAACGACTGCTCGAGCTCGCGAAGCGCAGGCAGATGGTGATCGTCGCGGGGCTGCCGGAGCGGGCCGGAACGTCGTACTACAACAGCGCGGTTGTTGTCGGTCCACAAGGCTTCATCGGGTGCTACCGTAAAACGCATCTTTTTTTTGAGGAAACGCTGTTCTTCACTCCGGGCGACACCGGTTTTCAGGTGTGGGACATTGGATCCGCGCGAATCGGCGTCATGATCTGTTTTGACTGGTACTATCCGGAGGCAGCCAGGACGCTGGCGTTGAAAGGTGCCGACATCATCTGTCATCCGTCCAATCTTGTGCTGCCGAACTGTCCCGATTCCATGCCCGTGCGCTGCCTTGAAAATCGGGTGTTTGCCGTGACGTGTAACCGGACGGGCAGCGAAGCCAGACAGGGAAAGGAGCGGCTGACCTACATCGGCAACAGCGAAGTCGTCACCCCGCGCGGTGCGATCCTTCATCGTGCGCCACGCGACCAGGAAGCGCTGTGCGTCGTGGAAATCGATCCTGCCGAAGCCCGGGACAAGTCCCTTACCCCCTACAACGATCTGCTCAGGGACCGTCGCGAATCGCTGTACGCGTGAAGGGCCGGCTTCGCGTGGTTTCCCTATCTTGCGCATGAGGCACTGGCAGGATAGGATAATTCCCATGCAGATTCCCCTGAAGGCTCAGCTCGGGAAAGGCATCTTCCTCGTCGCCGCACCCAATCTGCGCGACCCCAATTTCAGACAGACGGTTGTCCTGCTGTGTGAACATGGCGCTGAAGGCGCGCTTGGTGTCGTCGTGAATCGTCCGACGGCCATGTCGGTGTCCGAAGCGCTGCCACAAGTGCCGGTTTTGGAAGGACAGCGTCATGTGCTGTTTTCCGGCGGGCCTGTGCAGCCGAATCAGGTCATGTTGCTCTATCGGCTCGATCAGCTGCCCGATAATTCCCATCATGTCTTCGATGGCGTCTGTTTGGGTGGAGACATGGAACTCGTGGATAAGATTCTGACCACCAGTCACGGCAAGGAAGCGTTTCGCGCCTACGTCGGTTACTCCGGGTGGGGGCCTGGGCAGTTGGAGTCCGAGATGAGAATCGGGTCATGGATCACGGTTCCCGCCGATCCAGCGATGGTCTTCGAAAATGATCCGACACGCGTCTGGCCAGAGATTGTCAGTACATTGGGCGAAGAGTTTCGCTTGTACGCCGATATGCCCTTCGATCCTTCTCTCAACTAGCCTCGCCGTGGGCGTTGCTTGCGACGTCCGGCATCTGGGTGTTACCCTCGACGCGATGCCCGACCCATCCGAGGAATCGTCCTTTCGATGTTCCATCCACAACATGGTCATTACCCTCCTGGCGCTTCCCGCGCTGCTCGCTGGCTGCGGAGTTGCCTACACGATCGTCAAATCCGAATCGAAGTTCGATAAACTGTCCGTGCCCATGACCAAAGCCCAGGTGGTGGAGGAAATCGGCGGCCCGGATCGCGTGCTCCGGGACGACGGCCGGATGTTGGTCTGGGAGTATTCCCTCACCGCGCGCAGGCAATGGCTTTATGAGCTGGGCCTCTGTCCGGTCTCCGTCTGGATCGGCGGCTGCATCATCTACCCGTTCACGAACATTGCGATGGAGCACCAGCGGGAGTATCCGCATCATGTGGTGCTGGTCAACGAAGAGTTGTGCGCGTGGGGGACTCCCGCCGCCATCCTACGGCGCCGCAGAGCCTGCGAGACCATCGGCTTCCAAACCGCACGCACGGCTGGGACCACGGGACGTCCCGAACCGGTGGTAACGGGGATCGGACCGATCAATCGCGACACCATCGATCACTATAAGACGATGGCGGTGATGTTGATGGAGGATGCGCCTGGCGCGCCCGGTTCCGGTTCACGTGTGGCCGGCATTGTGACGACGCTCTTGCTGGACCTCGACATCAATATGGTCGAGCGTGCCAAGCTCGATGAGGTCTTGAAAGAACAGGTCATTCAGCTGACGCATGCCGACGACGCCAATGTGCTCAAAGTCGGAAGACTGGTCGGCGCTCAGGCCATCATTGTCGGCGATGTGCAGCAGTGGGAACGTCAGGAGCAGGGACGCACCAACAAGGTCTCGCTGTCCTTGCGGATGATCGATGTGGAAACCGGACAGTTGCTGTTCAACGGGGAAGGCTATCTGGCCGATTTCACCACGGACGATCCGGAAAGCTCGGCGCGCCTGATCGTGCATCGCATCCTCGCCCGCTTCGGGTCGCTGACCGGCCTGTTGGGATCGGGACGGATCGGCGTGAACTGGGAGCTGCAGGAGGAGAAAGGGACGCGATATTACATGGTACGGGACCTCCGCAGAGGACTTCCGGCCGAGAAGGCGGGGCTCAAGGTGGGTGACCGCATCATGGCCTGCAACGGCGCCTCGCTGGCCGCTGTTCGAACCGACCGGGATGCCAAGCGGCTCTGCCGGGTGGAAGCGGGAGAAACGCTGCAGTTGGAGGTCCGGCGGGCCAACAGTCCGATCGAGCTATTCGTCACGGCGGAGAAGCGGCCGGGCCTGTAGCGAGCGACGGAAGACAGGAAGTATGGATCACAATCCGCGACAACCTGGCGCCGCTGCCTTGATTAAGAAATTGCATGAGCAGCCGCACGTCCCGCTCGCCGACTGGCTTCGAGCACCCGCGCACGTGCATTACAAAGCGTTCCGCATGGCGGACCCGCCGGCCCATCGCAAGCTGAGCCGGGAGGAGTTTCAATCCTGTCTGACGTCGCTCGGTGTGCCGCAGGGCAATATCTCGCTCCGGGAAAACTTCGGCTACGGCGTCAAGGAAGCCGCCAACGGCGAGCGACTCATCGTGATCTGGCAGGCCCATACCGAGTACTACAACTATCAGATCTGGCATTTGCCCAATTCCGCCGTGACCTTCGGCCCGTTGGCATACCCCGACTACAAGTTTCCTCTTCAGCCGCTCGGAACGGAGGTGTGCCGGCTGGACATCTTGCTCTCGTCCGAGTCCCTGCCGTCGCGCGAGCAAATGCGAACCGTATTGCCCGGGGCGATCCTGTACGGCAGCCGGATTCTTGATGAGCAGACCAGCCTGGTCACGAGCTTCACCCCAGACGAGTTTGATCGGGAACGGTATTGGGTCGCTCTTGGTCCGGCTCATGTGCAGGCGTCGCGTTTGAAAGAGATCGTCGATGCCATCGTGCGAATCGAGACCTACTATCATCTCCTTCTGATGCAGAAACCGTTATTCTCTGTCGCGATCGACCAGGTCTATAAATTTGAGCAGGTGCATCTGAAGCAGCGGGAGGTCATCAGCGGGCACATTGCGCACGCCGATTCGCAGACGCTACAACGCTGGCTCAACAGCCTGACGCAGGATCTGTTGAAGACCAACCGGATTGCCGGCAAGCTCCATTTCGAGCTGTCCGCCTCGGTCCCCTACGACAAGATCGTCCATACGACGCTGGCCTCCCTGACCGAGAAGCCGCTGGACGCCTACCGGCCGGTCTCCGATTACGTGTTGAGCGGCATTACGGGGGTCGCCGAGGGCTATCAACAGCTGCTGAAGCGAATCGATACGCTGCGGGCGGGCTTCGAGGGCATCATCTCCATCATTCGCGCCAGGGTCGATTTGATCCTGGAGGGACAAAATCTCGCGTTGCTACAGAGCGTCGACAAGACCACCAAGAGCCAGGTGCTCCTGCAACATACAGTTGAAGGCCTGTCGGTGATTGTGATCGCCTACTATGTGGCAGGCCTCGGCAGCTATATCTTCAAGGGACTGGAGGAAATGGGATGGCTAAGGAATGCCAACCTCGTGTCGGCAGTCTTCGTGCCGATTGCCATCGGCCTCGCATTCGGCATTTCCACGTTCAGCAAGAAGTACTTGCACAAGAAACTGTCCGGTGAAGGTTCGTCGAACGAGTCACCGTCAGCGAAGGGATGACTTACCGGGCGCCTGCCGCCGTCAGCATCTGGGCCAAGCAGCGGCCCGTCATAGACGCCGTGTTCTTCATTATCTGCTCGGGCCGGCCTTCGGCGACGATCCGGCCTCCCGCATGGCCTCCTTCCGGTCCGAGGTCGATCAGCCAGTCTGCTGACTTGATCACGTCGAGGTTGTGTTCGACCACCACCAGCGTGTTGCCCGCGTTCACGAGTTTCTGGAGCACGACGAGCAGTTTCTTCACGTCATCGATGTGCAGGCCGGTGGTGGGTTCATCCATGATGTACAGAAGATTGGAGGACTGGCTCCGGCCCTGCCGGTGCCTGTCCCCCGTCGTGACGAGCTCTGCCGCGATCTTCAATCGCTGGGCTTCGCCGCCAGACAGTGTGGTCGCCGATTGGCCAAGCCGCAGGTAGCCCAGGCCGATGGAGGACAGCAAATGCAGCCGTTCTTGGAGCCGGGGTGTGCCGGAAAAGAATGCGCGCGCGTCGTCGACAGTCATGTTCAGCACGTCTGAAATCGTCTTACCTCGATGGCGGATGGCTAGGATCTCCGGTTTAAATCGTTGGCCGTCGCAGCGTTCGCACGGCGCATACATGTCTTCGAAAAAGTACATTTCCAGTTTTTCGACGCCGGCCCCTTCGCAGCGCTCGCAGCGGCCCCCCTCGGTGTTAAAGGAGAAATGGCCCGGCGTAAACCCCTGGCGCAAGGCCTCCCGCTCTCCTGCAAACAGCTGTCTGATCTCGTCAAAGGCTTTGAGGTACGTGACCGGATTAGAACGTGGCGTCCGCCCGATCGGCTGCTGATCGATCAAGCGGACGCCCCTCAGATGTTCGATGCCCTTGATGGCTTTAAAGCGGCCCATGGGCAAAGTCTCGACACGGAACGCGCGGGCCAGGGCGGCATAGAGCGTGTCTTCCACCAGCGTGCTCTTTCCGGATCCGGACACTCCTGTGATGCAGATCAGCATGCCCAGTGGAAAGCGCACCACCAGGTCTTTCAAGTTGTGCTCGCTGGCTCCTGCGATGACGAGGAATTTTCCCGAACCGGAGCGCCTTGAGCGCGGCACCGGAATCTCCTCCTCGCCTCTGAGGTAGCGTGCGGTGATGGCACGGCGGTCGTGCACAAAGTCTACGGCTGGTGCAGCGCACACGACTTCCCCGCCTTTTTCTCCCGACTGCGGCCCGAGTTCGACGATATGGTCCGCCGCTTCGATCATCTGGCGATCGTGTTCGACGACGACGACGGTATTGCCCGCGGCCGCCAGGTCCTTGAGAATGCCGGCCAAGAGCTCCGTGTCCCGTGGGTGCAGGCCGATCGTCGGCTCATCCAGCACGTAGAGTGTTCCGACCAGGCGGGCGCCCAATTGGTTGGCCAGAGACACGCGTTGGGCTTCGCCGCCGGACAAGGTTTTGGTCTGCCGCCCGAGCGTGAGGTAGCCGAGGCCGACGCGCAAAAGAAACCCCAGCTTGGCCTTGAGCTGGCCGATCAGATCCGCTGCCACCGCGTACTCGTAGGGGCGCAAGGCGAGAGAGGTGAGCCAGGCCATCGCACCTTCGATCGTCATGGCCGTGACCTGCTGGATATCGGTGCCGGCCACCTTCACGAAGCGCGCCTCCGGTTTCAACCGACTGCCATAGCAGCTGGGGCACTCGAACGGCGTCCGGTAGCGGCTGAGGAGGACACGGACATGGAGCTTGTACCGCTTGCCTTCGAGGTACTCAAAAAAGTCATGGATCCCGTCGAACGATGTGTCGCCGTCCCACAGCAGTCGCTGCGTGTCTTGTCCGAGGAGTCGGTAGGGGACCGTCAGGTCGACGCCTTTCCGCTTCATGGCAAACAGCATCTGCTTCTGCCACCAGTCCGTTCCCGGTTTGCTCCAGGGCTCGATGGCGCCCTGCACGAGCGACTTATTATGGTCCGGAATGACGAGCGCCGGGTCATAGCGCAGCACGTTGCCGAAGCCCTTGCATTCGGGGCAGGCGCCCAGCGGGTGATTGAACGAGAACAACACGGGACGGAGCGGTTCGAACGAGCGTCCGCAGCGTTGACAGCGGAAACCCGAATGGTAGGTGTGCAGTCCCTGACCGATCACGTCGACAACGCAGCGGCCGTCTCCTTCGCGGAACGCCGTTTCAACCGCCTCGCAGAGACGCGACCGGTTGTCCTCTCGTATCACGAGCCGGTCGATGACGACAAAGAAAGAGGGCTGACGATGGAAGGATGGGAGGGTGGCCTCCTGGAGCTCGACGGTTTCCTCGCCGAATCTGACCTTGGTAAATCCTCTGGTCAAGAGCGACTGCACGAGAGCCGGTTGTGCCTTTGCGGAAGGAGCTGCCAGAGAAAACAGCAGCATGGCTCTGGCTTCGAAAAAGCGCGCGAGCAGATCCGAGGCGACCGTATCCGGGTGGAACGAGCGAGCCTCCTCATGGCAGTCGGGACAGATGGGTCTTCCGAGTTTGGCGAAGAAGAGCCGGAGCAAGTCGGCAATTTCCGTTGCGGTACCGACGGTCGAACGCGCCGTCCTCACCTGGTTCTTCTGTTCAATCGCGATGGCCGGACGGACATTGAGAATGCGATCAACGTCGGGGCGTGCGACCTTATCGAGAAACATGCGTGCATAGGTGGACAGCGACTCAACGTATCGCCACTGCCCCTCGGCGAAGAGGGTATCGAAGGCGAGAGAGGACTTCCCCGATCCTGACAAGCCGGTGACCGCTGTGACCCGGTTATGTGGGATGCTCAGGGAGATGTTCTTCAAATTGTTTTGCCTGGCCCCTTCCACGATAAGGGCGTCTGAAGGCGATCCGGATTCAATAGTGTGAGGCACGGCGACGTATCCCCGGAGGACGATCTGCCATCCTAGCAGGCCCTATCAGACACTGCCAGCATCGTTCCCTGCAGATTTCCATGCGGTGGGAATCGTGGTTTGTCTTGGGGATTCTGAGGTGTGATGAGAGGATGGACAGGTTCAAGTTCCCGTGTCACAACAGCAGTTGATCGTCTGACAAAAGGACCCACTCGTCTATGACGCAGCCGGCGACACCGACGGATTACATGGGAATCGGACGTCAATTAGCCAGACTACTGGGCTCCAGTCTGGAAGGGCCTTCGGGTGAGGCGTTGAAGGAGTTGGCACGGGCCTACGACCCGTCCGCCAACGAAGCACGCATCAGCGCGGAAGTCTTTCTCTTCCATAAGTATCTAATTGTGCAAACCTGCGTCGGCATGTTTCCCGGCGCGGAAGTGGAGCGCGTCATCGGCGGTCTGTTTGCCGCCTTGAACGAACGGGCCACGGGTCTTGAGTTCAGTCAGGAACGACAGGATGCGATGGAGCAGATGTGGCAGATGCGGGCCAAGCAGTTTGACCGCCCCTTTACGGAGGACCGGGAGCATTTCCTCGATGAAGGCAGCGACGGCGTGTTTTGGAAGCGGTCCATTGCGCAGTTTTGCCAGAACGTGCGTGAAATCGAACATCCGCCGGATATCTGGGCGGGCGGGAAGGGACCTTCCCACAAGGCCAGCACCTGCGTGACGGAAACCGTCGATCATCTGGTGTCTGCGATGACAGAGATGAGCCGGCTTCATTTTGGCCGGGCCGCCTGAGCACCGGCCCTCAAGCAGCCTCACGCGATCAGCGACACCCCATCCACTGTCTCCCTAGTTGTACGAGAAGGGGGAGAGCGCATATACGGGCTCGGGCTCTTCGGGCGGGTAATGCGCGGTGAGATAATCGCTGAGCCGCGCGGCCGAGTCCGGACTGATGCGCGTCACCTCTAGGCCGAACTCCATGCCGTCCGTCCACCGGACCACGGCTTCGTCGATCGTGATGCATTGAGCGGGATCAGAGCTTAGAATCCGTACCATCATGGGCGCTCCCTTTGCGACGGGATGCCTCCCTTGGGCACGCCATCCCCGCCGTGACATGTCGACGAGACTGCCCTCATACCTGGCCTCTCCCAAAAGATACTCAATCGGGCAGCATACCGCGTGCCGCTTTCCATAACGCGGTTCGTGCCATGCCCCTGCGGCCGGTCGTCCGGAGGACCCTTCGTCGGTGCGGCCGGTGTGTGGGTCCGAGCGATGTTCGCGGGATCGTCGCAAGCACTGAAGCCCTTGCGAGGCTCCGGCAGCGGTCAGGGTAACCACGCTGCAGATCGAAACGAATTCCAGCAAGCTCATCATGGCTGCCTCCCCGTGGGGATCTTTCGGGTGCATCCGCTGTCTCTCTGCCTCTGTTGACTGTATCGCCCCCTGGGGTCGTCCGGTAGGTCACCAAAGAAGGTACTTCCAAAGAAGGGGATGCGCTGAACCAGCGCTCTGGAAGCGGCTTCCGCATCGGCAGGATTGTCTCGAAGACCCTACAAAATGGGGAATGTTCAGCGCAGGGCCAGCTTCACGATCCAAACGCAGCCCATGTAAAGCGCCAGCGAGAATGCCATGGCCGGCCAAAATCCCAGTCGGGGTACGACAAAGATCATGGCCATGACATAGACGATCCAGGGGGGAACAAACCAGAAGAGTTTTTCTGCGTAGGCCACGATTGCGTCGCTGCCGCCATTGATGTAGAGGAGGACGAAAGTCGCGCCTGTGATGGCGGGAAACGTACTGGCGAAGGCCGCCAGATAGGGTCGGCCCTGCGCGCCCAAATAGGTGGATAGACTGACGATGGTGCCTCCCAACAGAAAATAGATGACGTACTTTCCCCAGTCATTCACGTGACGGCTCCTCGTTCAGTGTCCTTGAAAGGCCTCCTGGGCCTCTTGCTCGAGCGCCTCGCCCTGTCCTGTGTAGCGCGGTGAAAAGTGAAACACGATGAGATCTCGCACCCCGGCCTTGCGCGCCATCATGCCGGCCTGCCGGGCGGTGAGGTGATAGCGGTCGCGTGCTTTTTCTGCGTCCGTATCGAGATAGGGCGATTCGCAGTAGAACAGGTCTGCATGCTTTGCGAGGGCCACGATTTTTGCTTCATTGTCTGCGTCGTAGCGCGCATCAACGACGTAGGCCAGCTTTTGGCCTTTGGTGATCGTCAAGAACTGCCGTGCAAAATCTCCCAGCACGAACTCCCGTTCCATCCGGCGATGTTCATCGAACAGAACGGCCGTAAAGCGGTAGTCCTCCGGCTTCCCTTCCCACAGATGCTGTTTCACGTCCTTCAGCCATCCGCCGACCGGGAGACCGGCCTCATGCAACTTTTGTTTGTTGACGTTAATGTGGAAGCGCTCTTCCAAGGCATAGGCGAACGAGGGAATGCGATGGTTCAAGGCCACCGCCTGTACGGTAAACATCGCGTCTTCGAGCACGGGGAAGAGGCCGGTGCGAGGATCCACCGTCAGCGGACGCGCTGTGGGATCGGATGGAAGAAACCCGTTCATGGCGTGGAAGGTCACCTGCCGCACTTCCTGTCGGTCGAACTCATGCACCTCAATGGTCAACGGATAGCCGTCGACCAGATTCCAGGTATACCCGCGCAGCTTGCCATTGACATTGTCGATCAGGCCTGCCGGCCCATACAGGCGAATCGTTTTCCCCCGTCCCAGCGCGACGCGGACAACGGCGTCGAAGCCGATAAAGTGGTCCATGTGCGTATGAGAAACAAAGAGCTCGCTCGCCCGAAGCAGGCGGGTAGATCCTAGCGAGTCATTTTCTCCGAGGTCGAAGAGCAGCGCCCGCTTCGACCAGCGAACTTCGACGTAGACGCCCGGATCGCCGAAGCAGTCGTTCACCAGATAGCTAGAAAATGAAGGATTCATCGTCACTACGACATTAGAACCGACCGCACCGCACTATACACTACGATGACTTCCACCGCATGGGCGACGATCGTCACATAAAGGTTCCTCGTCAGCAGCCAGAGCAGTCCCCACACCAGACCATCCCACAGCGCGATCCAATGCAAGTGACGGAACGTACTGACCATGAAAGGATCAAAGGCGAACACCAGGGCGCTAGTCATCAGGGCCAATGGAGGAAGGCGCCGCAGGCTCGTCCGGCGCCACAGGTTGGATTCAAGCGCAGCGAGCCTTCCCAACAAGAATCCGCGAAAATTGAATTCGACGAACAGAGCGATTCCCACAATGAACCACGGAACCATGATCAGCACGGGCACCTGCGCATGCGGCGTGTCTATCAAAAAGGTGATGTTCCGTCCAAGGGCGGGAACAAGACGCAGAATCACGATCGAATTCAGGCAGCCCAGCACGAGGCCCGTGCCGGTGCCCAGCGCTGCACTGCGAGTGAGGTGTGGCCACTGCAATCCGACCCGAGTCAGGATCGAGCCGTTGTGGGTCGCCCACAAGGCGAATGCGAGATAGCCAATGAGTTGGGGAGCGAATTGCACCAGCGGCTGTGCCTGCAGCCAGTCGGGAAGAGCGTAATAGTCGATGGTGGCGGCAACCGGAAGCAGCGCCAGCGCAGCGCCCCGCTCGTCCGTTCGAGTCGTGGAATCCGGATGAGCAGGCACTGGCATCGGCCATTAATAGATCTGCAAGCTGTAGCGGTCCAGGGTGGTGGCTTTGTGCCGAGATAAATTGGACAGCGACTTGTTGTAATCGACGATGGCGCGCAATTCATTGCCCTGCGCGGTCGCGAGGTCGCGCTGGAAGTCCAGGACGAACCGCGTCGTGCTGAGGCCGACTTTTAACCGTTCCTGCTCGGCCTGGAGCTGCTTCTCCGCCATGATTCTGGCCGACCTGGTCGTCTCGATCCGCTTGAAATCGGTCTGGACCCGCCGGACGGCCTCCTTCACGCCGATGATAATCTGCTGTCTGACGCTGGCCAATGACGTTTCGGCGTTCTTGCCTTCGATCTGCCGTCTGTTGAACGTGCTCCACGCTGAGCGGTTGCCAAGGGGATAGCTCAGCACGAGACCGGCTCCATAGTTGTAAAAGTCGCCGCTGAAATTGCGGTTCGTCGCATCGGAGTAATCTTTCCCCAATCCGGCCAGGCCCATCGTGCCCTGGAAGGACAGCGTGGGCAGCAACTGATTCTTGGCAAACTTGGTGTTGAGGGTGCTGGTCTCGACGTTTTTCTTGGCTTGAACGACTTCCGGGCGCTGCTCGATCGCGATGTCGATTGCTTCCTGGAGACTGATCGGTTCCAAGGCGACGACCGGCGCATCTTTTGGCGTCAATCGGACCTCCAAGCGCAGATCCTCTTCGCCGGGATTCAAGAGCCGGCGCAACTGATCCTCCTGATCGCGGATGGACTTCTCCGCCAGCAGTATCTGCTCAACGCGGGAGGCCACGGCCGCTTCCGCCTGCAGCACGTCGACGATCGACATGACGCCCGCTTTGGCCTTTGCCCTGTTGCTGGCCAGCAGTTCCTGCGCGGCTTTCAATGCGGCTTCGGCAACCTTCAGGTTCTCGTTGGCGAAGACCACTTCCCAATAGGTCTGCTCCACGGTCGCCAAAACGGTCAGGACCCGATCCCGAAACACGTGCTCTTCGACCGTCGCATTGTTTTGGGCGATCCGGATGAAGGTCTTGTTGAGGTCGATGCCGGCATTGCGCAATAGCGGCTGCGTCAGTGTGAGGGCGAGGCCTCCTGTCCAGGCCGGATTGAACAAGAACCCGCTTGCGACGTCCTGATTGACGTTCGTCCTGGCCGGGCTGTAGTTCAAGTCGATGTTGCCGCCGGTAAGTAGATTGGTGGTGGCATCCACGGTGACCGATGCATTGCGCTGATCGAAGATCGTGATCTCGTTCAGGCTGCCGCCGGTTCCACCGAATACAGGCCGGTTCAGGGGGTTGACGGTCCGGTTGTACTGACCGTTGACGCTCAGCGTGGGATCGAACTTTGCCTGCTCGACCACAATATCGGTCAGTCGGCTCTCTTTGGTGTGCCGGCTGATGTTGATGTCCAAATTGTTTTTGAGCGCACGGAGCGCCGCGTCGGCAAGCGAAATATCTTCCCGCCGCTCACCGTTGGCGGTTTTGGTCGTCTCGTCTGCGGCGAGGCAGAGACCGGCCGCCAGCGAGAGATTGCCTACGGCAGCCAGCGCAAGCAACGGCCAGAGGCGAGGAGCGGTTCGATCTTTCATGGTGCCCCCTTTGGTCGACAAAAATCGTTGGCCATACTATAATGAGTTCATGTTCTTCTGTCATGAATTTCCTGCCAGATGCGTTACGGTCCTGCTCGTGACGGGCATGCTGTGGTTCCTCTGCGGACTCGAGCAATACGCCCTGGCGCAAACGGTATCCAGCGTTCGCGGCTTTGACGGAGGCGTGGCGCCGCTCTTCAGCCTGACCGGTCCCGGGAGTTTGTATTTGGATAATCTTGGGACACAGGGCTTTCTCTACAATCCAGGGAATAATTTTCAGTCTTATAGCTTCCAAAATCCGAGCACCGGCCAATACTGGAGCGGCGCGGTCATGACCTTGGGCCCCCGGCTTTCCATCGGCCTGATTCAAGGCGCAAACCAGGTCGGCTCCCCCCTTGTATTACC
>DASTQE010000133.1:0-9376 GCA_035761895.1 Nitrospira sp.
CGTGCCGCGCGCTCGGCTGCCTGATCCAAATGCCGGGCCGCTTCACCGAGGCGGCCGTGCTCTTGAAGCCAGTCGGCTAACGCGACATGCGGGAAGGGCTCCTGCGGTGCGAGTGTGATCAGCCGTTCGAGGAAGTCCTGATTCATGGCCGGGTCGCGTTGCTCCCAGTAGGCGTGAGCGAGGTTCATCTGGATAACGGGATTCTTCGGATCGAGGGAGGCCGCCTTCTTGAACGCCTTCAGCGAACTCTTGGTCCCCTCCAGTTTCTCCTGTTCAATGCCGAGATTGTTCCAGAGAATCGCTGCATATGGTCGGGTCTTGGAATCAGCCTGCAGGGCGGCAGGAAGGCCTTTCAGTTGCGTTTCGGCGGTCCCAAGATTGCCTTTCTCGATCTCATCTCGTATGGCTTCTAACGCCTCATGGTGTTTGGTGTCTGGCAAGCCGCCCGCATCGATCAAGCGTAGTTGTTTTTGTGCAGGGGCCGCGGGCTTTTCCGAAGGCGGTTCATAAGCCTGATCAGGAGGTTGTTCTTTGCTATCCACCGCCGACTCCTGCTCGGCCGGTGTCGATGGAAGAGGCGCCTGGATGTGGGCCGGCTTGACGACCGCCTCATAGACGATAAAGAGCCCGAGGATCCCTGCGATCGGATAGAGGATATTGGAAATGTTTCGACGGTACATAACGACGGACCTATTGAGTCTGCGGCCAGTGTAGCACCAAGGGTGAGCCCCCCAAAGAAATGTAAGGAAATCTACATGACTTCCCCGGAGCGTCATTGGCCCGGCGTCCGTTGAGCAGGTTTTTAGCCTGTGATACGATCCAGGCTCCATGTGGCGCTCCTCCGAGCCGAGCAGGATGTTGAAAAAGCCGCTCATCACACCCACCCACCCGGACACGTCGAGACGTGCCTCTCACCAAGCTTCGTTCTCGCCTCGTCTCTGGAAACAGGGTGACGCAGTATGCGCAAATATCGTTTAATCTTGCGGCCTCGCTTGGGGTGGACGGGTCTTGGCGCGTCGGGGGTCGGGCGGGTGAGATGTCTGGGCTTTTTGAACATCCCTATAACGAATTCTATCTCCGCGATTGTGCTCGAATTCACCTTTTCAGCGTACGGCAATGGATTTTCACCAGTCGGCTGAAGCCATAGCCCACTTTCAGCAATGGTTGGACCGCCTTGCGCGCCCTATTGAATTCGCCAGCCGCGACGCATTTGCGCATCTGCCCACGGTTAAGAATCTGAGCAGCTTCGTGTCTTCGCAAGTCCTTTGGGCGCTCTCGGACCGCGTCTATCCGAAATCCGTTGAGGCAGCCCTCCTCAAGCTGCGGGCCCTCTTCATGGAAGACCAAACGCGATTGGCCACCGAGGAGCAACAGCGCAGGTTGACTGAGGCTGCCGGGATTCTGAAGAGCCTGCGGGAAGCCGCCCACGACCCGCGTCATGCCTGGGGAGAGCCTGAACCGCCCCAAACTTCAGAGCCTGCATTCCGGCGAGCCCCCTTGCGCGACCTGGGTATTCTGCCAATCCGGTTTGCAAAGGGCGTCGGTCCCAAGCGCAGCTCGCTCATGCAACGACTGGGCATTGAGACCGTCGAAGATGCGCTCTGGACCGTGCCTTGGCGTTACGAAGATCGCTCGGTGATGACGCCGCTCGGTGATCTCGTTCCCGGCATGGTCACGGCCGTGTGTGGAACGGTGACGAAAAGCACCGTCAAGCGAACCAGGAACCGGCGCTTGACTGTGTTGGAGGTGGGCTTGGAGGACCAAACGGGACGAATGCAGGTGGTGTTCTTCAACCAGCCCTATTTGGAGCAGGTGCTCGCCGTCGGCAAAACAGTGATGATGAGCGGACGGATCATTGCCGGGCGGCAAGGATGGATGGTCCCTAGAATGGAAGTTTCTCAGTACGAAGTGGTGGGAGAAGGCCAGGAGTCCACGCTGCATGTGGGGCGCATCGTGCCGATTTACCATGAGACGAAAGGCTGGTCTTCCCGGCAGATGCGCGTGTTGATGAAGACACTGCTGGACGAGCACGAGGGAGATCTCAAGGATAGATTGCCGGTCGCTGTGCGGGCGAGACAACGGTTGATGCCTGTCCAAGAGGCGCTGGCCGAAGTGCACTTTCCGAGAACCGGTGCGGACCTTTCATCCCTTGAGCAAGGCCGATCGCCTGCGCATCGACGGCTCGCGTTCGAAGAACTCTTTCTTTTGCAAGTGGCCCTCGCTGCGCGGCAGCGGTTCGTCCAAACGGAGAAGAAAAGCTTCCGGTTCAATCCGAGGACGCCTCTGCTCGAAAAACTGGGGAAGTGCCTCCCATTTCAACTCACGCCCGCTCAGGATTCCGTCGTGCGAGAAGTCTTTCGCGACATGATCTCGCCCCGCCCGATGAACCGCTTGGTGCAGGGCGATGTGGGATCGGGGAAAACGGTCGTGGCACTCCATGCGATCGTGATGGCCTGCGGGTCTGGCTATCAGGCCGCGCTCATGGCGCCGACTGAGATCCTTGCCGAACAGCACTATCGCAATCTCAGCAGATTGTTGGACGGTCTGGGGCTGAAGGCGGCGTTGCTGCGGGGCAGTGATAAAGCGGCGGTCAAGAAGTCCAACCTGGCACGGCTCGTGTCGGGTCAGATTCAGGTGGCGATCGGCACACACGCCTTGATCCAGAAAGGAGTGCAGTTCCACAAGTTGGCACTTGCGGTGGTGGATGAACAGCACAAATTCGGAGTACTGCAACGGAAAACGCTGAGCGAGAAGGGCTATAAACCCGACGTGCTCGTTTTGACGGCGACGCCGATCCCACGGACGCTGGCCATGACCGTCTACGGTGATCTGGATGTCTCGGTCATCCACGCACTACCGCCCGGGCGGAAACCAGTACGAACGTTTCTGTTTGGCGAAGCGCAGCGAAGGCGCGCCTATCAGATTCTGCGCGACGAATTGCACAATAAACGGCAAGCGTATGTGGTGTATCCGCTCGTCGAGGAGTCGGAAAAATCCGATCTGCAGGCGGCGATCCAAGGGGCTGAGCGCTTGCAGAATGAGGAGTTCAAGGAATTCCGGATCGGGCTTGTGCACGGCCGGATGAAGCCAGGGGAGAAGGAAGCAGTCATGGCGGATTTCATCGCTGGCAAGATTCACGTGCTGGTGGCTACGACCGTCATCGAGGTCGGTGTGGACGTGCCGAATGCGACCATCATGATGATTGAGCACGCCGAACGTTTCGGGCTCGCCCAACTGCATCAGCTGCGCGGACGGGTCGGGCGAGCCGGCCACCAGTCGTACTGTCTGCTCATGGCGGCGACCCTCGGTCGACATAGGATGCCGCTGGGTAAACGGCCGACGGGCAATGAGGAGCCGGCCTCGTTGGTCAAAGAGCGGCTGGAGGCCTTGGTGCGGTCAAACGACGGATTCGTGATCGCGGAAGAAGACTTGCGAATCAGAGGGCCGGGGGAATTTTTCGGCTTTCGGCAGTGGGGCATGCCGGAATTCCGTGTCGCCAATATCGTGAGGGACGGGGAGTTACTGCAACAGGCCAGATCCGAAGCCTTTTCTTTGGTGAAGCAAGACCCGCAGTTGAGCGCGCCCGCGCACCAGGTCATCAAGGAGACGATGCTGAGGAAATGGGAAAAAAAGTTGGATTTGGGATCGGTGAGTTAGGGACTGTGATGGGTGATGAGTGATGAGTGATGATGGGCCGAGGTCGACTGAGAGGACCCGAGCCACTCTCCACACGTCACCGATCACTCGTCACTGATCACTGGGACATTCATGGGATTGCTGCAGCGCTTGAAGCATGATTTGAAATCGGGGCTGACGACGCTGCGATTGGGCACGGCCCAGGCCGCCAACCGCGCGCTGGAGGAAACGGAACTATTGCGTCTGCGACTCGAAGTTCGGAGGGTCGATCAGCAACTTAAAGATTTGTATCGCGACGTGGGTGAGCGAGCCGTAAGTCTTCGTGAGGCCGGCGAGCCCGTCGAGCGTGTTCTGTACGACACGGAGATCGCCAGGTTGGTCAAAGACATCCAGCAGTTGAAAGACACAAGCAGCAAGCTCGAAGCTGAAATGCAGGAGATTCGCGACGCGCAATGAGCGTGCAGCGGCTGGCGGGCATCGACATTGGCACGCTCACCTGCCGACTGCTCATCGCAGACCTGCCCCCCTCCGGCCCCTTGAAGGAGCTTCACTCAGAGCGACGGATTCTTCGGCTCGGTGAAGGAGTCGATCAGTCGAAACAGCTGAAACGCGACGCAATGGATCGTGTCATGGAATGCCTTCGAGAATGGCGGGCGATCATCGACACCTATCACGTTCATTCGCGGGTCGCGGTGGCTACCAGCGCCGTCCGTGACGCACAGAACCGGCAGGAGTTTTTGGATCGAGTCAAATCCGAGACAGACATGGAGGTCGAAATTCTTACCGGCGAAGAAGAAGCCAGACGGACGATGCTCGGTATTCGCTCCGGGATGCCGCCCGAAATCACAGATGTACTGGCTCTGGATATTGGTGGAGGCAGCACGGAATTCATCTTTGTACTGCAAGGCCGATCGCCGGTCGCGCGCTCGATCGATATTGGCGTCGTACGGCTTTCGGAACGGGTCCTGCATCATGATCCCCCGACGAGTGAGGAAATTCGTCGGGCGCGTGACTGGATCAGCAGTGAGACCAAAAAGGCCTTGACCGGATTCCCGCGAGCGGCAGGAACCACCTTTGTCGGAACGGCCGGGACGATCACCTCACTGGCGGCAATGGCCCAGCAGCTTCCGGCCTATGAGCCGGCAAGGATTCACAATTACCGCCTGAGTTTGGACACGATCGCCGATCTTGAGCAGCAGTTGCTGACGCGAACCAAGGCTCAGCGAGTTGGTATGCCGGGACTCGAAAAAAATCGTGAAGACGTCATCGCTGCCGGAGCCATCATACTTCGGACGGTCATGGAAACGCTGGACGAAGGAATTTGTCTCGTGAGCGATGTCGGATTACGCGAAGGGGTGCTCATCGAACTGGCTATGCGAAATTCGAAAGACTAGATCAAGTTTGCGGAGCCGAGCAGTGGTAGGGCGGTGCGTCTTCACCCATCGCCGGAGCAAAGGCGACCATCCACCTCCAGTACCCATTCCTGTGTGCTGCGTTTCGCGAGCAAAAAGGCAGCTGGTCGGCATCACCGCTGACTGTACCAACGATATCCCTTGTTTTCGGTAAAGCTGGGCTTGGGTGTGCCGCCGGGTTTTGCCAGTAACAGCACTTTGAAATCGATCAATCCGAACCAGGCCGGATCGGCCACGTCATGATAGTGCGTTCCCTGGAACTTGGGGTGCAGATCGCCGAGCGTCTGTTTGAGCTCATTTTCCGTATAGGCGCGGACGACGAATGGTTTGTTTACGGCTTGGCAAAACCGTTGGATCGTATAGGCGGCGCCGGTGCAGAGCACCTTCGTGTCCGGCTTCATCGTCAAGAATTGCGGGAGCGATAGGTATTGTTCTTGAAATCCGAGCCAGCGGACAGCCTGCCGCAAATGGCCGTACTGGACTTCATACTCCGTGTGGCCGGGTAGCTTCACCGGAGCAGGCCAGCCTTCTTCGATGCCAAACTCGGTCAGGAAGGCCCGTCCGCCCGGTTTGAGCACGCGCCACAGCTCAGCGACAAATCGAAAGGGACCTAAATTGAAGATGACGTCGTCGGGCAGGTCATCGCCCACCGGTAGACGGACACGCCTGATCCAGTCCAACGCTTCCTGATGTTGCCGGGTGGCGCCGGTTCCGGACAGCAATTCCTGTTTGGTCAGCTTGACGGGTGTCATGTCCGCCATGTTCTCGTTGTCGATGACGAGATCTACTGAATTGTCCTTGAAGGGCAGCCATTCCGCATTGGCTTGGGCGCCGCTGCACGGCCAACCGCCGGCTTTGGCGCGCATAATTTGTAGCTTGAGGAAGGGCTTCGTGATGTCGACCGAACAGTATCTGATGCTCTGCTTTTCGAACGGCAGGAGTTCCTTACCGAGTTCCCGCGCCACATAGCCGAGCCCTCCACCCACTTCGACGACAATGTGCGGTTTCGGGGTGAACCACCCCAGGCGCCGGAGCTTTTGCATGAGCAGCCTACCGTAGGTCAGGCCATTCAACGCTTCATTGGGCTCACGAAAGAGATGTGAGACTGTGGTTTCGATCAAATCAAAATGGCCGTCATCCTCCGTACTATCCTTCAGTTCATGAACGTGAAAGTCTTCCAGGTGGGCTTCACCCTCGAAGCCATCCTGTCCAGACCAGCCTTCTCGAATTTGTTGAAGGAGAAGATCCCATTTGGCCTTATGGCGATGTCCACCGGGAGGTTCGGTTCCGTAGTAACAGAGCGAGTAATTGGGGAGCGCCCACCGCTCTAGATGCCATTGCCCCGGCTGTCCGTCCGGCCCACAGACTTTTGCACCGTATCGTTCAACCAATGTGCGCACGGTTGTATGGCCGTTCATGGCTCTGAGCATCTCGAGACCGGTTCGGTTTAACCGCACGATGGGGAGATTGTCGTCAAGCGGTGCAAACCACCATTCGTCGGGACGATGCTGATAGGCGACCAGGTCGGGGATGTGCCAGGCCAGGAGATTCAGGGTCTCTCCCGTGAGGTGGCGGGGTTCGTGAACAGCAACAGCCGGCTTCATTCTATTCGTGGCGCGTTACGCGCAGAAGCCTACACGAGCGTCCAGTTTTTCTGCAACAAGCTATGGCGCTGGCGGGGTTACAGGTGCGAAGGGACCGGGGTTGAATCCGTGACGATAATCGTCCCATGCATGATCGGATGGATACGGCACAGATACTGATATTTGCCTGGAGCCAGGCCGGGATGCGTGTACGTGTCGTTGGGAAGCACAATGCCCGAATCAAAGGCGCAGCCTCCACCGTCCTCGAGGCAACCGACATGCGTAATAGTGTGTTCCGTCGGCGTGGGATTCTCCCATTTGATCGGGGCTCCCGTTGAAACGGTGGCGGACTTTGGAACAAAGTAGGGCGATCCGTTGTCGATGGTGATGGCGGTATACGGTGGTGTAGCCGAGGTAGGCCACGCGGTCCAAGCCGAGAAGGCCAGCATGGCGAAGAAGGTTCGTCCGTAAATTGCGCGTTTCATAGCTGTTGGTTTTTTATTAACCATTCTACCATGCCGGTCAAGGAGACAAGTAGTCGAGCGGATCAGCTGAATTTTGCAGCGACAGTCTTGACCTAGGGATGGGTTTGTACGATTCTTCGCCTTATTTCAAGGAGGGTTAGGGGGACCAATGCGTCGATTCTTGGTCGCAGTCACCTTGGTGTTGCTGGGATGGAGCGCAGGCTCCCATCGTTTGCTTTCAGACCTGTCATGGGCGCTGACCCTGACCATGCCGGCAGCCGACGCTCATGTATTTAGCGGTCAGGTGCTACCGGTTGCTGTGAAGGTGGGCAGAGAGGTTAATCTCCGGCGCCTTCGCTACTATTGGTACCGGATCGACGAGGAGCCGCTGGCTTCCCATCAGGCGAACCCCGCACCATTCACTCCGTCACGAGACGGTGTTCCCTTTGTTGGAACCGTCGTGGTGCCCGCCGACGCGCTCGGCAGGATGCGACTCTTGGCCGTGGGCGAGGTCGTCAGGGGGCGAATGGAAAATCATGAAGAGTTTGACGAGGTGCTGGTGACCGTCGGGACGACGGCGGAGTTACAGACGATCGAGTTTGCCGTGGAAAAGCCCTGGAGACTGAAGCAGGTCGGCAAGCGAGTGATGGTGCCTGCGGTCGGACAATTCAGTGACGGCGTGTCGCGGCCGCTCATCGGACCGAGTGCCGGCAGTCATCTTCATTCATCGGATGCGCGGGTCGTGTCTGTGGAGGCCAACGGCGTGATGCAAGTTGCCGGTGCGGGCAAGGCGGTCGTTACCGTGGAAAATCGCGGAAAAACGGGGACGGTGGATGTGATCGTGGAGACGGTGGAGACGGATGGAGAGGTGAATCGTCCGCCGATTGCCGAAGTGGTCAAAGAGTTGCATGCGAGGTCAGGGGATCTTGTGCTGCTGGACGGCCGCAAGAGTCGTGATCCTGATGGCGATCCGCTGCACTTTGAGTGGAAGCAGATCTTGGGTCACCGCGTCACCCTCAGTAATGTGAACGAGGCCAAGGCCACCTTCGTGGCTCCAAAAGTCTCAGAACAGAAACAGTATCAATTTTCTCTGGTTGTTACGGATATGGCCGGACCGGATACCATAAAAGGCGCGGACAGCGCTCCGGCCGTTGTGACCGTATGGGTCATCCCTTGACCCTGGATCAGGGCAGGCCGCACTCTCCTAGAGACCCCGTTGCAACCCTACGTAGGTTCATGCTAGATGGAGGCCGCATCACTGATCAACGTGCGTGCGGATGAAAGAGGAGAGGATCGATGGCGAAGATGAAGAAGCGCCCGGCGAAAAAGAAAACTGCCAGAGCCAAGACCAAGCGATCGTCAAAGAAAGTCACCAAGCGACCGGCAAAAAAACAGACCGCGACCAAGTCCAAAGCTGCTCCCAGGAAGGCCGCCGCAGCTTCGGCTCCGTCCAAGCCCGCGGTCGTCAAGAAAGCCGGATCCGACGAGGAAACGAGGAAGCCGTCAGCGGCCAAGGGCGCCCCGGCGATGCCCAAGGAGCCCGAGTTGGATGACGATGAGTTGGGTGAGGAGGAGATCGATCTGAGCGGCGAAAGCGAAATGGACGAAGACATGGAAGAGGATCTCTCTCTCGACGATGATGAAGAAGACGTCGATTATATTGAGAAGTCAGACGATATCCTCGATGACTCCGACGATTATCGACATTGAGCACTGTCCACTCACCTGATTGTTAGCTTCCGGTCTGACAGCTGTCTCCAATCTGCTGTCCATTTCTGCCGCGTTGAGCCGGTTGAACACTTGCTGACGTCCTGGCGAATTCTTTTCTCGTGAGCGATTTTCTTTTTATTGTTCCAGCGCTGCGTGAACGGACGTCCGAAGCAAGCGCCGACCTTCAGCTTTCTCACGGACTGTGGGGGCTGTGCACCGCCCTGATTCGATCCAACCTCCAAACCTATCTCACACCCCAGTCGCGCGGCTTGGTCTATGTCCTCAAAGTCGGCCTCTGTGCGGAATTCAACATTGTGCCTCCTGTGCAGGACTTTTCCGTCTTGGATGAGTTTCTCAAGGATGAATTGCGGACGGAAGCGCGGCATGGCTTTGTCCGGATCGACGGCATCAAGCGTTGGACGTGGTCGGCCCACGCCAGTCAGGCCCTATTGCTGCGTGCGCTGAGCATACAGGATCAGACGGAACTCACGCGGAGACTCGCGCTTGGCATGCACCGGCTGACCCCGGAACAGTACGAAGCCATCCTGACAGGGATTCGTGAAGGGCTCGC
>DASTQE010000134.1:0-9308 GCA_035761895.1 Nitrospira sp.
GAGATCAAGGGCGATGTTCTCTATTGGGAAGGGGACGAGCTGGTGGTGAGGGAAATGTCCGGGCATGAGGTACGCCTGCGGGTGACCCCAGAGACCAAGATACAAGGCACCTCCGGCAAATTAAAGACCGGAGATAAGATCGCGGCGAAAGTCGCTCCGGACGGCCCGGCGCTCTCCATTATCTTACAGATCCCGGACAGCAGCGCACCGCCGGCCCGCTGATCAGGCCGTTCAGCCTATTCATCCTTTTACACTCCGATTGACCAAGGTTCTCGGAGAGGTAAGCCTGTGCTCTACTAGGGGCACTTCGATAGTCCGGTTTCCTTGTCTCTCCGTGATTGTGCGGCGCCAGGAAACAGATAAGCCCGCCATGCCTGGTCCTCATTGACTCCGTTACCGCTGCCACGTAGCCTACCGCCAGGCAGACACCATCGAGCCCTTCTACTCGAGACCTCTTCCATGGACGGGTTGCATCAGCTTGAAGTCGTGATCCTCCTGCTCGGTGTCGTGCTTGCCCTCACCACCCTCGCGCGGAAACTAGTGATTCCCTATCCGATTCTCCTCGTCACCGGCGGATTGGTGTTAGGGTTGGTTCCCGGGCTGCCGGTCGTTACGCTGAACCCTGATCTGGTCTTCCTCGTGTTCCTGCCGCCGATTTTATGGGCGGCAGCGTATTTCACCTCCTGGCGGGAATTTCGGTACAACCTCCGTCCGATCTCCCTGCTGGCGGTCGGACTCGTGCTGGCGACCACCGCGGCCGTCGCATGCGTGGCGCGTCTGCTCTTGCCCGGCATGGGATGGGCGGAGGCGATCGCCTTGGGTGCCATTGTTTCACCTCCCGATGCGGTGTCTGCCACGGCCATTGCGAGGCGTCTTCGGATTCCCCGTCGCATCGTCACGATCCTCGAAGGGGAGAGCCTTGTCAATGATGCCACGGCGTTGGTTCTGTACCGGGCGGCTGTCGCTGCCGCGGTCGGTGGAAGCGTCGCCTTTGGGTCGACGGTCCTGCAGATGGTCTTTGCCGGGATTGCAGGGGTGGCCATTGGTCTGGCTGTTGGGATGGCGACTCGGTGGGCCTTGTGTGCCACCCAGGACAGTTTTACGGAAATCGCGATCACCTTACTGGCTCCCTATGTGGCCTGGGTCATAGGCGAGCAGGCGCATGCCTCGGCGGTGCTGGCCTGTGTCGCGGGAGGCTTGCTGCTCCGACAGCATTTCAGCGAGGCTGTCTCGCCGATGACCCGCATACAAGGCCGCGCAGTCTGGGATCTGCTCCTTTTCGTGTTGAACGGGTTCATCTTCATCCTCATCGGCCTGCAGCTCGGGGCGCTCCGCCAGGCGATTCCCGCCGACCGGCTCGGTCCCCTCATGGTGACCGGTGCTGTCATTAGCCTGACGGTCATCGTGGTCCGCCTCGGCTGGGTGCCGCTCGCCGCATTGATCCCGCGTTGGCTCAGCCGCGCCATCCGGACACGAGATCCGATGCCGGCCTGGCCGAATATTTTCCTCATTGGCTGGACCGGCATGCGCGGTATTGTCACGCTCGCGGCTGCGTTGGCTCTGCCGCTGACCACCGGCGCAGGTGCGCCGCTGCCCTTCCGCGCGGAGATCATTTTGATCAGTTTTTCGGTGATCCTCGCCACGCTCGTCGTGCAGGGACTCACGCTCACGCCGCTGATCCGCGCTTTGCGATTGGAAGACGATGATGCGGGGATGGAACGAGAAGAGATGCTGGCTCGTGAGCATGCCGCGACGATGGCCTTGACGCGGCTGGAGCAACTCGCGCGGCAACCGTGGTCGGCCGCCGAGCACGTGGATCGCCTCCGTCTTTACTACAACCGGCAACGCCAGCGATTCGCGGGCAACGGCGCGGTGGACCCTGAGTGTGCCGCCGAGGCGGTGGAAGCGTTCCGCCGGCTGCGCCACGAGACCCTCACCGCGGAACGGGCCGCGCTCATCGGCATGCGCAACGACGGCACCATTAGCGATGACGTGCTACACCGGCTTGAGCATGAGCTGGACATCGAAGCTCTTCGTCTGGGCATCGGCGAACGGCGCGCCGCGCGGGTAAGATGATGTCTAGCGCCGGTGTCCATGTCACATCACGGAGGAGAACATGTTTGGACCCATCACAGTCCCGTTTGGAGCGAAGATGTTGTTCAACACTGTCACCTTGAAGCCGGGGGTCACCTTCGAAGACATTGAACTGGCCGTCGGAGAGCTGTGCAGTGTCGTCAAGGACACGTACGGCGGCGACAAGGGTGGATTTCTTGCGGGGCAGGTGTTTCGATTCTCGGGATTCGTGTCAGAGGAGGGGTCCCTATCCGCCATCAAGAGCGCGGATGATCACTATGTCATCGTTACCTACTGGCGCTCGTTCGACGATCATGAACGATCTCATGCCAACGAGCTGTTCACGCGAAAGTTTGCCGCCTTGACCGCCATGTGTGCGGACACGAAGGAACTCGGTTACGACATGCTCTGGCAAGGCCAGGCCGAACAGCGAGGAACGATCTGATTCGTGCCCGCTGATGCTGGTGAGTTAGCCGGTCCTCCTCATCCGTGTCGCCTCCACGAATTGCTCGGTCGCGTCGTCTAAGACGCGGCCCGCCCGACCCTGGCTGCGATGAATGTACAGCAAGCGCGGTGCGATCCCGGGCACCGGCTCCGGCGGCGACGGCATGTGATAGGCGACCGGGCGTCCATGGTCGGCCAGCTGCAAGTTGGGGTCGTACACACTGTTGAACTTCCAGAGCATCTTCACAAAGTTGGTCTGCCCACGGAGCAGATGCCCTGCGGCGATACGGGCCGTAGACTTCAACGCCGTCCATCCGAGGTGCTTGGTATTCAAGACCTGTTGCGTCTTGACCAGTTCGGCATAAAACTCGTGCAGCGGCAGCGTGGTCGGGAGGACCGCGTGTTGGATATCGTAGAGGCGGTAGTCGCGAGTCGTGACACGCCGTGCTTCCGTATGCCAGGTCTCCGTGCCAGGATAGGGGGTATTGACGCTGACGTTGACGATCTCCGGAATCTCCAAACACCACTGGCGCACAACCTCAAAGCGCTGGCGATCCCACGAGGGATCGGCGATCAGATTGATGGCGACTGTGATGCCTAGGGACCGGGCAAAATCGAGGGCTTCGAAATTCTTATTGAGTGTAATCCGTTTGCGATGGAGGGCGAGGCCCTCCTCGTCGATCGCTTCGATGCCGATGAACATGTAGGAGAGTCCGAGACGTTTCCAGAAGTGGAAGACCTCCTTGTTCCGCAGGAGCACGTCGCCTCGCGTCTCCAGATAATACTGTTTGCGGATACCGCGGCGGGCGACGGCCTCGCCGATGGCCATCCCCTGTTTGGCCTGAATGAACGCGACGTCATCGACGATGAAGACGCCGGGCTCGCGCACCCGGCTCAAGTCATCGACAATGGCCTCGGGGCTCCGGACGCGATAGCTGCGGCCGTAGAACGTCCAGGCGCTGCAGAACGAACAGTCCCACGGACACCCCCGTGTGAATTCGATGGAGGCGCAGGGGTCGAGCACACCGATGAAGTATTTTCTCCGATGACGGAGCAAGTCGCGGGCCGGCTGGTGATCGTCGAGGTGCTCGAGCATCCGAGCCGGCGGCCCGTCGCCTGCGGGCGTCACGACGCCGGGTACGAGACGCAGATCCTTCCGCTCACCGGCGAGCGCCGCGAGCAGCGGCCCGATAACCGGTTCTCCTTCCCCCTTCAACACGCAATCGATTGCGCCATCGGCATGTGTCAGTAGGGCGTCCGCGACGAAGGAGGCGCTATGACCTCCGACGAAGACCCTGCACGCCGGCAGGAGTTGTTTCGTCAGCTTGGCGAGATCGACAATCTCCGGCACGTTGGCCAGATAATTACAAGAGAATCCCACGACCTCCGGGCGTTGCTCATGCAGCAGGCGCACGTAGTCGCGGTGCGATTCCACCTGCAGGTCGAGCAGCGTCACCCGGTGACCGAGCGCGCGCGCCGCCGAGGCGACCAGCTCTGCGCCGAGCGGTTCCAGGCGCAGATAGATCTTTGTGTACATGAGCGGACCGGGATGCACGAGCAGGACGTTCATGTCCGCCTCCTTCTTAGTCCCTTCACTCTAGGGAGTCATGCGGTTCAGTGCAACAAGGGGTCGACCTAGTCGGCGCCTCGTCGTTGGGAGGAGGCTATCGAGCGCAACTCGAACCTCCCGCCTCGTCGTCCTCTATGCTATGCTGCGCAACAGTATGGGTCCCACTTCCACCGAACAGAGCGAATTGGCGGCCGCGACGGCCAAGCGCCGGACGTTTGCCATCATCAGTCACCCGGATGCCGGAAAGACGACTCTGACGGAAAAACTGCTTCTCTACTCCGGATTGATCAGGACGGCCGGAATGGTGCGTGGACGCAAAGGCGGAAAGACGGCGGCCTCCGACTGGATGGGGATGGAACAGGAGCGTGGGATCTCCATTACCGCGTCCGCCATGCAGTTTCCGTACAAGGATGCCGTCATCAATCTGCTTGATACCCCGGGACACCAGGACTTTTCGGAGGATACCTACCGGACGCTGACTGCCGCGGACAGCGCGATCATGGTCATCGATGCCGCGAAAGGCGTTGAAGCCCAAACGCGTAAGCTGTTTGCGGTCTGCCGCATGCGCCGCATTCCGGTGCTCACGTTCGTGAACAAGATGGATCTTCCGGGACGGCCGCCATTGGATCTCATGACCGAGGTCGAGCAAGCCCTAACGATCCATGCCAGCGCTGTGAACTGGCCCATCGGATCGGGCAGCGATTTTGCCGGAATTGTGACGCGCGAGGACAACCGCGTCGCGCTTTTCAGCAAGACCGCGCACGGCGGCGCCACGAAAGTCGACGTGCAGACCATGGACCTGGCGGATCTGGCGGCGAGCGGCCGTGTGTCTCCGGACGTCATGGCGCAGGTCCAGCATGATTTGGAATTGCTGGCGATCGCGGGCAATCCGTTCTTGCACGAACGGTTCCTGGACGGAGACGTGACGCCGGTGTTTTTCGGGTCGGCGCTGACGAATTTCGGCGTCGAAAGTTTTCTGGATGCCTTCGTGCGCCTGGCGCCGTCTCCCGGTGCACGGCCGGCCGACGGCGATGATGGAGTCGAATTGGCTATCGATCCGATAGAACGGCCCTTCAGCGCGTATGTCTTCAAGCTTCAGGCGAATATGAACCCGAAGCATCGCGACAGCACGGCGTTTCTCCGGGTCTGTTCCGGCCGTTTCGAACGGGACATGGTCGTGAAGCATCAGCGGTTGGGCCGCGATGTCCGCTTGTCCAGGCCGCATAGCCTGGTAGCACAGGAACGCAGCACGGTCGAAGAAGCCTTTCCCGGCGACATCATCGGCATTATCAATCCCGGCGTCTTCGCGATCGGAGACACGATTTCGGTCACGGGCGGGTTTGCCTTCAAGCCGCTGCCGCAGTTTCAGCCCGAGATTTTCGCGCGAATCCGGCCGACCGATGTCACCAAGCGCAAGGCGTTCGACAAAGGGATGGAGCAGATGGCGCAAGAAGGCACCGTGCAGATCATGCGAAGCCTTAACGATCTCGACTCGCTGGTGGCGGCGGTCGGCCGGCTACAGTTCGACGTGCTGCAGTACCGGTTGCGTCATGAATATCGCGTCGAGACCGTCCTCGACCTGTTACCGTTCACGTGCAGCGCATGGCTGGAGGGCGATCCTGCCACCTTCAAGGCGCCTTCCACCTCCATGATCGTGAAGGATCAGCGGAGCCGGGTTGTTGTGCTCTTTCAGGACGCCTTAATGAAGAGCATCGGTCGCGATCGTAATCCCGATCACATTCTGAAGGACATGGGCTAGCGTATCCATTTTGATCCGGCCGCTTCATCTAAATTGATTCAATTCAAGCTGTTCCCTCAAGTGGTTCCATCGAAAACCTCCGGAAATCCGTGTGGCTGAGAATGGCGCATTTCTTGCTGACCCACTTGCCGTAGGAGGGACCACCATGGGCATTCGCATACTCGTCGCAGACGATGATCCGGACATTAGAATGAGTTTGTCCGAGCGGCTCCGGTGGCTCGGCCACGAGGTCGTTACGGCAGGTGATGGCCAGGCAGCACTGGCGGCCGTGGAAGCGCATGCATTAGACCTGGCGTTTCTCGATGTCTCCATGCCACGCCTCACCGGGATCGAAGCGCTGAAGCTGATCAGAAAGCGGTGGCCGAACTTGCCGGTTGTGGTCGTGACGGCGTACGGCACGATCCGGCTGGCCGTTGAAGCCATGAAAGAAGGCGCCGTCGATTTCATCACCAAACCCTTTGAACAGGGTCAGATCGACCAGACCGTGTCGACGTTCGTAGAACGGATGGGACAGCGTGTGGAAATCACCAAGCTCATGGGAGAAATCACGCACGACGTCAAGAATCTGCTGATGCCGCTGGTGGCAGGCACGGACCTTCTCGCCGACGAGATCGACGATGTCTTCCGTCACCTCTCGACGATGGAGCCGTCGCGCGCGGAACAAAGCCACTCGGCCTGCGAAGAAGTGATCGCCATGTTCCGCAACACCTCCCGGCGTATCCAGGACCGGATGAAAGCGATTGCCGACTACGCGGCCCTCACCCGGGTCTCGCAGAAGTTCGAAGCCTGCGTGATCGGACAAATTGCGGATAGTGTGATGAAATCTTTGCGCCAGGCTGCTGAGCAGAGACAGGTCAGGCTCAGTGTAGAGGGACTGGAGGCCTTGCCCGCCATTGCGGGAGACGAGGCGCGGCTGTACTCACTGCTCTACAATCTGGTCAATAACGCCATCCCCGAGGTCCCGCCTCACGGCCTGGTGACGATCAGCGGGTTCCACCAGGCCGGTGAGGATCACATCCGGCTCCGGGTGGCGGACACGGGCCGGGGCATGCCAGCCGAAATTCGCGACCATTTATTTACAAACCGACTGGTGAGCAGTAAGACCGGCGGTACCGGCTTGGGCTCGAAAATCGTGAAGGATGTGGTGGACATGCACGGAGGGCGCATCAGCGTAGAGAGCGAGCCGGACAAGGGCACGACCTTCGACATCCGCTTGCCGATTGAGGGACCGGCCTTCTTGCGGATGACCGACACGCCTGCCACAGACCACGCAGAACCTCGTCTAACCCCTCATTGAGGCGCGGTCGACTTCATTAAACTGTCGGCTTGCGGCGGGAGAAATCCCTGGTAGCCGCGGTGCCGCTCGGCCAGCTCGAGGACCGTGAACGGCTGGCCATTCACGAGTTCAGGCGCTGAAAAGATCTGACGCAGCTGACCGCCGGCGGGGCCGACGACGGCGCCGGCAAATTCCACCCCGTTATTTTTCAGCCGGGCCACCGCCCGATCGATGTCTTCCACACGGACCGCCACGTGGTGAAAGACCTGGTCGCCGAAGGCGGCGACCCAGCGGGGAATGATGCTGGTCCTGCCGCGTGCGTCCGGATAGGCCTGATCCACGAACAAGGCGGGATAGCCGGTCTTCCGATAGACCTTGGCGTACCAGTCGTCATACTGCAGCGTTTCATCGTACGCATAACCGAGCGAAACGAACTGCTGGGCGCGCCGGTCGATGTCGAGCGTGCGCAAGGTCAGGTGATCCACAACGGGATAGAACCCGACACCGGCCTCCTCGAGCAGGCCGCGCAGGATTTTGGCCGCCCGGTTGCGCGCCACATACTCCGTCACCATCCGTTCCAGTAATCCATCGAGTTCGCGGTTTGTATCCATAACGCCCATCCTCTCCAGCCAAGGCTAGGGGCCGAACTTGATGCCTTGTGCCAGCGGCAGTTCGGTCCCCCAGTTGACCGTATTGGTTTGCCGCCGCATATACGCTTTCCATGCATCCGACCCGGCTTCCCGGCCGCCGCCGGTTTCCTTCTCGCCTCCGAACGCTCCGCCGATTTCCGCGCCGGAGGTGCCGATATTGATGTTGGCGATACCGCAGTCGCTGCCGGAGGCCGAGAGAAACCGTTCGCCGTGCCGCAAATTATTCGTGAAGAGTGCTGACGACAAGCCTTGCGGGACGCCGTTCTGCATCGCCACAGCTTCGTCCAGCGTGTGGAAGGTCATGACATAGAGAATCGGGGCGAACGTTTCGCGCTGCACGAGCGGCCATTGAGGTTGGGCCTGCACGATCGTCGGCTCGACGAAGTAGCCGGGGCGACTCAGCACGCGGCCGCCGTACAGGATGCCACCGCCTTCCTTTTTGATCTCGTCGATCGCGGCACGGTAGGTTTCGACGGCGGCGTGGTCGATGAGCGGGCCCAAGAGCACCCCCGGGTCCAGAGGATTGCCGATGCGCACTTGCTTGTAGGCCTTGACCAACTGGTCGAGCAACTCCTCGGCGCAGGAGTCTTGGACAAGCACCCGCCTGGTTGTGGTGCACCGCTGGCCCGCGGTCCCCACGGCCCCGAAGACGATGGCCCGCACCGCCAGATCCATATCCGCGCTGTCGTCGACGATGACGGCGTTGTTGCCGCTCAGCTCGAGCAGGGTTCGGCCCAGACGCTGGCCGACCAGCGCGGCCACATGGCGGCCGACGGGGACGGAGCCGGTGAACGAGATCAAGGGTAAACGGGGATCGCGGACCATCGTCTCGGCCAGCGATGCCTGATCGGTGACGAACAAGGAAAAGACCCCCGAGTATCCCTGTTGCTCCATGACCTGGTTACAAATGTGCTGGACCGCTATCGCGCACAGCGGGGCTTTGGGCGAGGGTTTCCAGATGACGGTGTCGCCCGCAATGACGGCAAGGAACGCATTCCAGGCCCAGACGGCCACCGGAAAATTGAAGGCCGTGATGACGCCGACCGGTCCCAGCGGATGCCACTGCTCGCTCATCCGGTGCGCGGGCCGCTCGGACGGCATGGTCGCGCCATAGAGCATGCGCGATTGGCCGACGGCGAAGTCGGCCATGTCGATCATTTCCTGCACTTCCCCATCGCCCTCGGCTTTAATTTTTCCCACTTCGAGCGAGACGAGGGTGCCCAATTGGTCTTTCTTCTCCCGCAGCGCCTGGCCGATGAGGCGAACCAGCTCCCCTCGCTTCGGCGCAGGGACCATGCGCCAGGTGGTGAATGTCTCGCATGCGTGCGTCAGAATATGCTCGTAGTCCTGCGCCGTGCAGGAGCGGACTGCGGCGATTGCTTCCCCCGTCGCCGGATTGACGGACTGGATCAGCGAGCCGGCCGCATGGTCCGACCACCACTGCTTGCCCGTGCTGCCTCCGGAGTTGACGGCTTGGATGCCCAGCGCCCTGAGTGCGGCTTGGATGGTACTCATCGGAAATAGACTCCGAAATCG
>DASTQE010000135.1:0-18988 GCA_035761895.1 Nitrospira sp.
CTGCTGATCGCCACCCTGCACGGGCAGGGCTACCGCCAGCTGAAAACCCAAATCAGCTTTCGCAACGGCATCTATCTGGGCTCCCGGGAATCCTGGATTGAATATCCCGATCCGCCACACCCGTATGAGCGCCAGGGTGGCGTCTTTGCCGCCATCTGGAACTGGTTCCATCGAGAGAAACTATCGGCATGACCCTGATCCCGCTCACGCAACTGCGGTCACGCACTGCTTCGACCGAACGGCTTCCGACCTGGTTCAAGGTCGAGGCGAAAACCGGCCCGGACTACTTGGACGTCAAGCACACCATCGACCGCTTGAAACTCCACACCATCTGTGAAGAGGCCCGTTGTCCCAACCGATGGGAATGCTGGAACGCCCGCACCGCCACGTTCTTGATTCTTGGAGATATCTGCACGAGACGGTGCCACTACTGTTCGGTCGAAACCGGCCGGCCGCGGGCCCTAGACGGGGAGGAGCCCCGGCGAGTCGCCGAAGCCGTACAGGCCCTGGCACTGCACCACGCGGTGATCACCTCGGTGAATCGGGATGAATTGACAGACGGCGGAGCCGCCATTTTTGCCGAAACCATCCGCCTGACGCGGGAATACAATCCCGGCTGTACCATTGAAGTGCTCATTCCCGATTTTGAAGGCAACGCCGCCGCTCTCGAGGTCGTCTGCCGGGAGCAGCCGGACATCCTCAATCACAATATCGAGACTGTCTCCAGGCTGTTTCCCATCCTCCGGCCGCAAGGGAAATATCAGCGATCGCTCGAGCTCTTGGCGCGGGCCAAAACGCATGGGCTGCGCACGAAGTCAGGCCTCATCGTCGGAATGGGCGAGACCACGGACGAAATCCGCGAGGTACTTTGCGATCTGCGGACGGCGGGATGCGATGTCGTCACGATCGGCCAATACCTGCAGCCGACCAAAGCGCATGTGCCGGTCGTCCGGTTTTACGAGCCTGCCGACTTTGCCGGCTTCAAAACCGAGGCCCTTGCCATGGGTTTCGTTCATGTGGAAGCGAGCCCGCTGACACGCAGTTCCTACCACGCCGCACAGCACGCACGTCATTGACCCCGACTCCTTTCTTTACATCCTGTAGCCGAGTGCTAGGCTTAAGTAATCATGCCGACAGGCGTCGAGATATTGGCGTGGTTGGTCTTGGCATTCGTTGATGGACCCGATTGCCTGCTTCAAGCGTCAGTGCATTGGCTTCCCGAGGGGCCTGCGTGGGTGCGAGAGGACGGGTGTGCCGTCCATTCACAACAAGAGGGGAGTCATGTCGTGCTATGGTCCGCCTCCCGATGGGTCGCCATCAAGATTCCCATGGGAGCGCGCTCGCTCTCCTACCGGTGGGGCCGGACCGTGGCATTCATCAATGGGAATCGCGTGACGGTGCAGTACGGAAACATCGGAATGGGATTGCAGACCAGCCCCTCATGGCGTCACGAAGATCGCACGGATCCGCTCGATAAATGGAGATTCAGCAACACGCCGATCCTCCGTCGTCCCGGTTACAGCAAAACGGTCTGAGGGCCGCTCACCTGGCCATGTTTACCCTGATCCTGCTCCCGATAGCACCTGGGTAATCAGCGCCTGGGCTTCCCTTTGGATCTGCGCAAGATGGTCCTGGCCTTTAAAACTCTCGGCATACAGTTTGTACACATCCTCTGTCCCCGACGGGCGGGCGGCAAACCAGCCGTGGGCGGTCACTACCTTGAGTCCGCCGATGGCAGCGCCGTTGCCGGGTGCATGAGTGAGCCTCGAGACGATGGGATCGCCCGCGAGCGTGGTGGCGCGAACCTGTTCGGCCGAGAGCTTCGAGAGCTTGGCTTTCTGGTCGGGCGTCGCCGGTGCATCGATGCGGGCATACCGCGGTTCGCCCAATTCCCCCGTGAGGTCCTGGTAGAGTCCGGAGGGATCGCGGCCGGTCCTCGCCATCATCTCAGCCGCCAGCAGATCCATGATGATACCATCCTTGTCGGTGGACCAGACGGTGCCGTCCTTTCGGAGAAACGACGCGCCTGCGCTTTCTTCTCCGCCGAACCCGAGCGACCCGTCCAGCAGTCCATCCACAAACCATTTGAATCCCACCGGCACTTCAACGAGCCGCCTCCCCAGTTTTGAAGCGACACGATCGATGAGGCTGCTGCTCACCAGCGTTTTGCCGATGCCGGCGCGAGGGGACCAGCGCGGACGATGGGAGAAGAGATAGGCGATCGCCGCGGCCAGATAATGGTTGGGGTTCATGAGGCCGGCCGAACGGGTCACGATGCCATGCCGGTCGTTGTCCGCGTCGTTCCCAAAGGCGACATCGAAACGGTCTTTGAGCGCGATGAGGTTTGCCATCGCATAGGCGGAGGAACAATCCATGCGGATTTTGCCGTCCCAATCGAGCGGCATGAACCGAAAGGTCCCGTCAACGGCCGGATTTACAATTTCAAGATTGAGCCCATACCGCTCAGCGATGGGGGTCCAGTAGGCCACCCCGGAGCCGCCCAGGGGATCAATCCCCAGTTTCAAGTTCGCACCTCGGATCGGTTCAAAGTCGATAACCTGCTCCAGGTCCTTCACATAGGTGCCCACGTAGTCATACCGACGGACAGAGGGCGCTCCCACCGCCTCGGATGCCGCTGGAAGCCGCTTGACGCCCTCGAGACCGGCCGCTAACAACGCATTGGCCCGTTCTTCGATCCACTTGGTGACCTGCGTATCGGCCGGCCCTCCCTGGGGCGGGTTGTACTTGATCCCGCCGTCCTCGGGAGGGTTATGCGAGGGCGTGATGACGATGCCGTCGCTGTAACCCGACGACCGGCCGCGATTGTACGTGAGGATGGCGTGCGAGATGACGGGCGTCGGCGTGTAGCCGCCGTCCTGATCGATCATGACCTCCACGCCATTAGCCGCCAATACTTCGAGGGCGGTGTCGAATGCCGGCCGGGACAGGGCATGCGTGTCCATGCCCAAAAACAACGGGCCGGTCGTTCCTTGATGTGTCCGATACTCACAAATCGCTTGGACCACCGCGAGAATGTGATGACTGTTAAAGGATCGCTTGAAAGAAGAGCCCCGGTGACCGGAGGTCCCGAAGGCCACCCGCTGTGCGGGAACGGCGGGATCAGGGACATCCCGCTGATACGCCTCCCGCAGCTGCACGAGATCAACCAGCATCGAGGCAGGAGCCGGCTTTCCAGCTAACGCATGAATGGCCATACGCTTCTTCTGTAGCCGTCCTGAATCTGTCGTGTCAATACGGAGAGCGGACCGCGTGTGCTTGCCCTTGACCCCACTGCCCAATCAGCGTAGAAGTCCAATATTTCGCAGAGAAGGGAGACGCGCATGCCGACGATGATGATTCGCGCTCGCGGTCGCAGTGCTGATCATGACACTGCTTGCTGGCCCTGTTGCCGCTCCAGGAGCCACGGGGCCCGACGATCTCCCGCGTGGACACCGGCAAATCACGGGCGTCGTCGCACAAAAAGGAGGCGGGCTCGTAGTGACGACTCCCGCCGGGGCTACCCATCAACTCAATGCGAATCTGGCCCGCCGTCATGGCCGGCCGCCGTTTCAAGCGAGAGACGAGGTTGACCGCGGTACTCGACGAGAATAACTACATCGTCGATATGCACCTCAAAGGGGAGGCAGGAACACATCAACTGGTCACGGGCACGCTCGTCCATGTCGGAAAGACCAAGAAATCAAGCTTCAAACTGCTGACGGCGAGAAAATTTTCCCGCTGGTCGAGCTTGGGCTCAAAACGAAAGATCTCCCCAATGGCACATTGGTCACGGTTGAAGTGAATGAAGCCGGTGTGGTCATCGATCTTCACCAGGCGGACAGTGGGACCGGCAAGCGCTAACGAGCGGAGCTTCCCACAGGGAGGCGGCAGCTTGGTGGGTTCGCGGGCGCGTCGCAACACTGGAATACACGTAAGTTGACATAATATTCCTTATCAGACATCCTATCGGCAAGCATGTCGCTTGAATTCTTCGGCCGCCTTCAAAAAGAACTCTCACTGACCGGCAGCGCCGTGTATGAGTCTGTCGTCGCCGTGGCCGAGCGCGTCAACCGCAAGGTGCATGTCCTGCGTCTGCACGGCCAGGCGGCCAGTCTCTTGACGCAAATCGAAACAGCCCAGGGCGAACTGGGACAGCAGCTTGCGGCGACGTTGTCCCGCCGGGCGCCAGGACGCCCCGCGCCGTCACCCTCCGAGGTCGAACGTCCCTTGAACCAGGCCACCGACCGCGTCCATCTGCTCAAACAGACCCTCGTCCAGGTTGATGCCCAGATCCGCGCCTTGAAACTCGAAGCCATTCAGGGCGATCTGCTGACATTGCAGCGGGACCTGAGCCTGCGCGCCGCCGCCATTGAACGGCTGTCGGTCGCTCACGGGTGCCCCGCCGCCGGCAAACAGGTGTCGGAGCTGACCTGGCCGCCGACCGTCCGTTTGGTCACAGTCTTTCGCGGCCCATTTCTGATTCCTCCGTCGGACGGCTTTGTCTTTCGAGCCGATGATATCGTCATTGCCATCGGCCTTCGAGCCGACCTTGATCACATCGCCAGCTGGTTCACCGCCGCCCGCAAGGGCAAAGCCTGACGCTGACGCGGCGTCCCGACCGATTCCCGCCTTATAGGTTTTTCGACGCCACGTGAGGTACACTAGCATTGATGCGATCCCGCCTCTGCATCGTCATCTCGCTCGCGATGGGACTCGCGGCGGCCGCGCTCGTGTTCTCCCCGACGGTCCGGAGCAGCGAGCCCGCCGGGCTATCGCCCACCGCCTCCAACGGCTTGCGGCTCCTCGAGGAGATGCAGACCGTCATTACCGAATTGGCCGAGGCGGCCAAGCCATCGGTCGTCAGTCTCTTTCCGGTCAACCTCAGCGGAAAGAGCCGCGAGTTTCCGCCGGAGCGGGTACCCAATACGCCCGGGTCCGGAGCGGGCGTCATCATCACGCCGGACGGTCACATTATTACCAATAATCATGTCGTCGGCGACTCTACCGAGATCGAAGTCCGGCTGTCCGACAAGTCAAAACTGATTGCCCAAGTCATAGGCAAGGATCCGGATACGGATCTCGCGGTGTTGAAGGTCACCACCGATCATCCGCTGCCGAACGCCAGATTCGGCGACTCCAGCGGGGTTCGCGTAGGCCAATGGGTGCTCGCCGTCGGCAATCCGTTCGGCTTGGAGCGCACGGTGACACTCGGCGTGGTCAGCGGCATCGGGCGCGAAAACGTCAATCTCTCCCGGTACGAAAATTTCATCCAGACCGACGCCTCGATCAATCCCGGAAATTCCGGCGGCCCGCTCTTCAACCTGCGCGGTGAAGTGATCGGCATCAATACGGCCATCATCAACTTTGCGCAAGGCATCGGCTTCGCCATTCCCTCCAACATGGCCAAGCAGGTCCTCCAGCAATTGGTGGAGCAAGGCCGCGTGATCCGCGGCTGGCTGGGTGTGGGCATTCAACCGCTGACTCCGGAGCTGGCCAGAAAATTCGGCGTGACCGAACAGGAAGGCGTGCTCGTCAATGAGGTGTTCGAAAAGGACCCGGCCGCCGCCGCCGGCATCAAGCCCGGAGACGTCATCACGCGCATCGAAGGATCGGTGATCGATAGCCCCAACCGGCTCTCCCGCATCGTGGCCGGTCTCTTACCGGGGGCCAAGGCAAAAGTGGAACTCGTGCGCAATCAACAACGCATGGTCCTGGAAGTGGCCCTCACGGAACGCCGCGATCAGGCGACCGTGGCCTCGCTGCCGCAATCCCGCACGGAATCCAAGCTCGGCCTCGACGTCCAGGATCTCACGGCGGCGCTGGCCGAGAAATTCAAGTTGCGCGAAACCCGCGGCGTGCTCGTCACGAAAGTGGAAGCGGGCAGCCTGGCGCAGTCGGAAGGGCTTCGGGAGGGCGATCTGATCAAAGAAGTCAATCGCGTCGATGTCGGATCGGTGGGCGACTTCACCGCTGCAGTGACCAAGGTCCGGCGCGGCGATACCGTGCTCCTGCGGGTCTTGCGCGAAAGCCGCGCCTTCTACGTCGTCCTGAAACCCACCGAACCCTGACGCGGCAGCGCGAATCCGTCATGGCCCGTGACCGCGGGCAGACGACGCGTCCTTCATTCGTTCCAGAGCCGAAAGACGCGCCGTTCGCAGTCCCTGCTAATGGGTGGCCACGGCCTGCCGGGTGGTCTTGGCTTCTTCGACAATCTTGGCCGCAACCTCGCGCGGCACTTCGTCATAACGCGCCAATTCCATCACATAACTCCCCCCTCCCCCCGTGAGGGAATTGAGTGTTGTCGTGTAGGTCATGATCTCGCTCAGCGGCACCAGCGCCTTGACGATCTCGGCATGCCCGCGCGCCTCGACATGTAAAATGCGTCCTCGACGCGCGTTCAGGTCGCCGATGACGGCGCCGATGTGCGCTGCCGGCGCCTCGACTTCCACCGTCATCATCGGTTCCAGCAACACCGGATGCGCGGTTTCCATCGCTTTCTTAAACGCCATGGAGGCCGCAATCTTGAACGACATCTCCGACGAATCGACGACGTGATAGGACCCGTCGTAGACCGCCACCCGCACGTCCACCACGGGAAACCCCGCGAGCGTGCCATGCTGCATGGCCTCGACCACCCCCTTCTCCACCGCCGGAATAAAATTCCGGGGGATGACGCCGCCCACGACCCGGTTCGTAAACGCAAACCCCTCCCCGCGCTGAGACGGCGTCAGCTCCAGCCAGCAATCACCGTACTGCCCGTGGCCCCCGGTCTGCTTCTTATATTTGCCTTGGGCCTGCGCCGTACTGCGGATCGTTTCGCGGTAGGGAATCTTCGGCGTGTGAATGATCACCTCCGCGCCGTACTTGCGTTGCAGTTTTTCCAACGCGAGATCCAAATGCAGCTGGCCCGTCCCGCTGAGGACCATTTCCTTGGTATCGGCATTTCGCGTGAAGCCCAGGGTGGGATCTTCTTCGATCAACTTGTGCAGTCCCAGACTGACCTTATCGATGTCCGCGCTCGACTTGGGTTCGATCGCAAACGACAGCACCGGCTTGGGCAGGGCAGGCCACGCATAGACGATGGGATGTTGCTCGTCGGAAAGCGTGTCTCCGGTCTGCGCATCCTTGAGTTTGCCGATGGCCAGGATGTCGCCCGCGACCGCCGCGCCGACGGCCGTATGTTTCTTGCCGAGCAAGTGATACAAGTGGCCGCCTTTCTCCTTGATTTTTCGCGTCGCATTGTACAGCAGCGAATCGGCCTGCAATGAGCCGGAGACAATGCGCACGTATGAGAGCCGCCCGACAAACGGGTCGATGATGGTTTTAAAGATGACGCCGGAAAAAGGCGCCTCGGGCGTTGCAGCGCGCGTCACCCCCTCTCCTCCGTCGGTCTCTTGCCCGGCCAGCGGCCGGGTCTTCGCCCGTTCCGCCGGCGAAGGCAGCAAGTCGACGATCGCGTTGAGCAAGGGGACGATGCCGATATTCTTGAGCGCCGATCCCGCGTACAGCGGAACCACGGTCCCGGCCTGGATGCCTGTACGAAGTCCTCTGAGCACGTCCGCCTGAGGCAGTTCTCCGGCGGAGAGGTACTGCTCCAGCAATTGGTCGTCGCACTCAGCGGCCGCTTCCTGGATCCGCTTGCGGGCATCGGCGACCGTGGCTTCGTCGCCGGTCGGCAGCGGTTGCTGCTGCCATTTCGGGTTGTCGGCACGGGAATGAATGGCAGCCTGGGTCAAGAAATCCGCGACGCCGATCCACTGGGCGCCGTCTTTGAGCACGCACGACATCGGCAACGGCGTGATCTCCAGATCCCGATGGCAAGCCGCAAGCAACTCTTCCATGGATCCGGATTCTTTTTCCAGTTCGTTGACGAAGATGAGGCAGGGCAGCCGGAGGGCTTTGACATGCGCCCAGAGTCGGATAAGTTCGCTGCGAATCCCGCTCGACGGACTGAGGACGACAATCACGGCATCAACGGCCTGCACGGCTGCAATGGCTTCGCCGAGCAAACTGAGCGCCCCGGGCGTATCGAGCAGATTGATGGCGGTCTGATTCCAGGCACAGCGGAGGAGACTCGTGCTGACGGAACTGCGATGCTGGATTTCTTCAGGCTCAAAATCCGAGACGGTCGTGCCTTGCATCACCGAACCCAGGGTCGGAATGACGCCCGTCGTCAAGAGGATCGCTTCGGTCAATGACGTTTTGCCCGCCCCTCGATTGGCGATGACAGCCACATTTCTGAGAGACCTCGCACCAGGCTCGTTCATGAGACCCTCCTTGGTTCGTGGCGAAAGCCGTCCGGCTTTCGCAGATCATGGCACGTTACATGGTCGCTTGCTCCTTTATGCTATGCATGATGAGCCAGCCAGCCCTGGTCGGCAAAGCTGACGTAGCGCCCGTCGCCGACGACGAGATGGTCCAGCACCCGAATGCCCAGCACGTCCCCTGCCGAGACCAACCGTGCCGTCAGCTCATGATCTTCCTGGCTGGGCGTCGGATCACCGCTCGGATGATTGTGCAAGAAAATCACTGCGGCCGCAGATTCCTTGACGGCCATCGTGAACACTTCTCGCGGATGCACGATGCTGAGCGTCAAGCTGCCTTCCGAGACAGTGGCGTCGCGCAGGATCGCATGCTTGGCGTCCAGCAGCACCACCTTGAAGATCTCGTGGCGAAGGTTTCGCAGCGCGGGATGATAGTGTTCAAACAGCTCGCGGCTGGAGGCAATACGCGTCCCTTTCGACAAGGGAGCGGCCAGCGACCGCTTGCCCAGTTCGAGCGCGGCTTTGACTTGCGCGGCCTTGGCCTCCCCGACTCCCTCCACCGCGCAGAGCTCCTCAATGCCGCAGTGGGCCAGGCCGGCGACGCCGCCGAGACGATCAAGCACTTCCATGCTCACATGCACCGCCGAAGATCGCTGTCGACCGACACGCAGGACAATGGCGAGGAGCTGCGCATCAGTCAGGGCGTCGGCACCCTGCGCCAGCAGCCGTTCGCGCGGTCGCTCACTCGCCGGCCAGTGGACAATCCCTTGCCGGACCGTCTTTCTGCCCACGTCGCGTCTCCTTGAGAACAAAATATGACACGTTGAACGTTTTTGTACTGAGAAAAAGCCCTCTCAAGGCCCCCTGGTAAGAATTACGTACCCCCTAACGTGTTGAAATTACGTATCGACAAAAAGTGGTTCGGCTTTTGCTTTGCTTCGCCCCAGCTGTGCACCGCAACCAGGGAGGACTCGATGGAATGTCCGAAATGCAAAGGGCTCATGATGCTCGAGCGGTTCTCAGATTTCTTTCTGATCTTCTACGCATGGAAATGCATCAACTGCGGCGCCATCATCGATCGGACGATCTCGAATAACCGGCGTAAAAGCCTGGCCGCTCGCGATGCACAGCCGGTGCAGCCACCGCAACCATCAGCCGCCACACGTTAACCCGCCGCTCGCGTTGCAAGCGCGAGCGCTGGGTGGTGCCCATGACACCGCCTGAGGTCTCCTGCCTGACGCCCTTCTCATTCGGCTGCACGCTCACGGTGCAGAATTATAGACAGCCTCATGCTCAGCGTCAAAATGCCACCAATCCCCCCCCGCTGACTCGTTGGATGTGACCTTCAACCGCGCCTGACCGTCTGCGCCGGGCCTTCGTCACCTTGACCCCTTCAAAAACGCTGTGTTAGAGTTTGGCACTCCTGAAACGCCGCTCGCCTATCAGCATGCAGAACACAGCGCGACGACGGGATCTGAAACAGGCGCTTCCTGAACCAACGACCACATTATGCGAGTCATCGCCGGTTCCCACCGAGGTCGGCGCTTAAGTGGGCCACGAGGAGTCTCGCTACGGCCCACCTCGGACAAGGTTCGCGAGGCCCTGTTTTCTATCCTTGGGACCCGCATCCCCGGCGGCCGGTTCCTGGATTTGTACGCGGGAACGGGAGCGGTGGGCATCGAAGCGTTGAGTCGCGGCGCGAAGCGCGTGACCTTCGTTGAATCGGATCCGAAGGCGGTGCAGATTATGCGGAGGAATCTGACGGTGTGCGGACTGCTGGATCATGCGGACCTGCGAGTCAGCTCGACCGAGACCTTTCTGGGACAGCCCCAGTGGTGGAACGGCCGGTATGATGTGGTGTTCGCCGATCCTCCCTATGCCGATCGCGAGGCCGTTAAGCTCGTCCTCGGCGGCTGGCGCCTGGACTTGTTGGCGCCTGAGGGGGTGATGGTCATTGAGCAAGACGCGCGAGCCGAGTTGCCGATGGCCACGGATGGTGGCCGGCTCCTGCGTCGCTATGAGTATGGTGATACCGCCCTGTTCGTGTTTGGGCCGACGCCGGACAGGCCGGCCTCATGAAGATCGGCATTTACCCGGGCACCTTCGATCCGATCACGCACGGGCACACGGACATCATCACCCGCAGCTTGCGCGTCTTTGATAAAGTCATGGTGGCCGTCGCGCCGAACCCGACCAAACATCCGCTGTTTAATTTGTCCGAGCGGCTCGAGATGGTGCAGCTGGTGCTGAAGGACATCGGCCAAGTCGAAGTCGTGACGTTTGACGGACTCCTCGTCGATCATGTGCAGCGATCCGGCGCGCACGCGATCATTCGCGGGCTCCGCGCCATTTCGGACTTTGAGCACGAATTTCAAATGGCCCTCATCAATCGTAAACTGGCGAAACAGGTGGAGACAGTGTTTCTGATGCCCAGCGAGGAATATTCGTATCTCTCCTCGACGATTATCAAGGACGTGGCGAGCCATGGCGGCTCGCTGACCGAGTTTCTCCATCCCGAAGTCGCACGCCGTCTTCAAGCCCGCATCCGGAGCATCAAGTCATGAAACTCGCCGCCCGCGTCGGTCGGATTGCGCCTTCGCCAACCTTAGCCATGGCGGCGACCGCGAAAGCCATGGCGGCTCAAGGCATCGACGTCATCGACTTTTCGACGGGAGAACCCGATTTCGATACGCCGGAGCCGGTCAAGGCGGCCGCCGAGGCGGCCATCCGAGCGGGGTTCACAAAGTACACGCCCTCCTCGGGCATCGATGAATTGCGAAGCGCAATCGTCGACAAGCTCAAGGTGGAGCAGGGTCTGCAATACGAGAAGTCACAGATCCTCGTCTCGTGTGGCGCCAAGCATTCGCTCTACAATCTGGCGGAAGCGTTACTGGAAGAAGGCGATGAAATCATCATCCCAACGCCGTACTGGGTCTCCTACTCGGACCAGGCGCTCCTCAACGATGCGACGCCGGTATTGCTTCCGACCAAGGAGTCCGAGGGCTATGCCATCGATCCTACGGAGCTCGAGCGGCGCCTGAGCGTCAGGACGAAGGCCCTGATCATCAACAGCCCCTGCAATCCCACCGGCGCCACCTACGGCCGCCAGATGCTCGAGCACATCGCCGCCATCGCCGTGCGCCATAATCTCGTGGTGGTCTCGGATGAGATCTACGAGAAAGTGCTGTACGACGGCGCCAGCCATGTCAGCATTGCCTCGCTGGGGCCGGAGATCGCCGCCCGGACCGTCGTCATCAACGGCGTCTCGAAGGCCTATGCCATGACCGGCTGGCGGGTCGGCTACGCCGCAGGACCGAAGGACCTGATTACTGCGATGGGGAACATTCAAAGCCAGAGCACGTCGAACGCCTGCTCGATTTCCCAGAAGGCGGCGGTGGCCGCGCTTCGTTTCGGCGACTCCTTCACCAAACAGATGGTGACGGAATTCGATCGGCGGCGGCGCGCGATCGTCGAGGGCTTGAATGCGATTCCCGGTGTGTCGTGCACGATGCCGGGCGGCGCGTTTTACGCCTTTCCCAACATCCAAGGCGTGCTCGGCAAGCGCGGTCCGACCGGGCCGCTCAACTCACCGACGGATCTCGCGACCTATCTGCTGAACGACGCCCAGATCGCCGTCGTGCCGGGCGAGCCGTTCGGCAGTGAAAGCCACATCCGCCTCTCCTATGCGACCAGCATGGAGACGATCACGAACGGATTGAAACGGTTGCAGATCGCGCTGGAGAAACTGACGTAACCGGCCCCCTCGTGCAGGCGGAAAGCACAGGGGAGTTTTTTGCCACAGCGTAGGAGGAATCACCGGTGCCGATCTATGAGTATCAGTGCGATGGTTGTTCGTACCGATTCGAAGTGAAACAAAGCATCAAGGACGATCCCTTGACCACATGTGAGCGATGCGGGAAATCCCTTCGCCGGCTCATTTCCTCGCCGGGGATCATGTTCAAGGGCAGCGGGTGGTATGTGACGGATTATTCCAACAAACTGAAGCCACCATCGGAAGGCGAGAAAGCTCCGGCCGCGGCTGGAGACAAAAAAGAAGAGGCCGGGACCAGCTCATCCACCACGACGGCCTCGCCCGCGAGTCCGTCCGCCACGCCCTCCGGTGGCACCACGAGCAACGAACCACCGGCTGCCAGCCCGTCGCCGGCGAACACATCGAACAAATGATCAGGTGATCGCGGTCGAACTAGTGCGCGGCCGCCGACTTCGTGAGCGTCTTCTTTTTCACCGGCGCTTTCTGGGCGGTCTTGACCGCCGGCTTCGCGGCAGGCTTGGGGGTTGTCGGCTTCGTGCTCGCGACCTTGGCCGTCGCCGGCTTGGACGCCTTCGCCAGGCGTTCTTGAAGCGTGGTCACACTGCTCTGCAGACTCGCGATCATCGTGCTTTTGTCCCGGTTCGTCCTCACGAGGTCGTCCACCTGCATTTGCAGATCGTCTTTGGCCTTGCCCAGCGACGCAAGCTGAGTTTGCAGCTGGGCCTTCTCCATCGTCACCGTCTGCAATTCGGACCGGAGCTGCTCGATCTGCGTCTGCAATGCCGGCGGCCAGTAATCGCATCCGGCCAACATCGCTGCCATGACTATGACCAGCCCTACCGCTCGCCCCTGTTGTCGCTCGCGACGGATTGGCATCGACCCCTCCTTTATATAGGCACTGCTGAGCGTGCTGTATATCACATTTGCGCGTCTTTGAGGGAAAATCCTCCCGCGCGAAGGGCCGCCTCAATCGCGCCCCCTGCGACGGCTCCTTCACGGACGATGTGAAGCCGGTCGCCGGCATCGACCACCGTGGAAGGCACCCCGCCCGGTGTCGGTCCGGCGTCGATGATCAGATCCACCTCCTCGCCGAACGCCTGTTCCACTTCGCAGGCAGTCCGGGCCGGCGGAGCTCCGCTGCGATTGGCGCTGGTGCCCGTCAGCGGACCAACCCGCTCGAGCAATTCGCGCAACGGCTGGCACGGGCTCAGTCGGACTCCGACCCTGCCGGTTCCCGCGGTCACAGCCGAAGGGACCGAGGCGCGAGCGGGAAACACAATGGTCAAGGCCCCTGGCCAAAAGGCTTCCATCAACAGGGCGGCGGCGGAGGGAATGTGCTCCACAAACAACGTCAGATCGTTGAGCGAGCCGAGCAAGACGAGAATCGGCTGTCCTTCTCCGCGGCCTTTCACCGTACGCAACCGGCTTAGGGCCGTCCGGTCGAACGGATTCACGCCCAACCCGTAAAACGTTTCAGTCGGAATGGCGGTGAGCCCTCCCCGCCGAAGCACGAGTGTGATTTGGGTCGAGAGAGATTCGAGTGCCGTGGAGCCGTAAGGAATGATCACAGCCATAAGGAGACGCGGAGACCGGCTAGCGGGCAGCGAGCGCTCGATACGCAATGTCCTGGCGGTAGTGGCACCCCTTGAACGCAATCTGTTTTGCCGTGCGGTACGCCGCCGCCTGCGCCTCCGGCAGTGTGGATCCTCGGCCGGTGATACCCAACACACGGCCGCCGGCAGTGACGATGTTCGCCCCGTTCCTCGCCGTTCCAGCATGGAAGACCATCGCATCGTGCAGATCAAGGCCATCGAGTCCAGAAATGGGTTCACCGACGTCGTAGGGGCCCGGATAGCCGGCGGAGGTCATGACGACACACACCGCATGACCGTCGTGCCACTCGACCGGCACCTGGTCCAGCCGGTGCTCCGCCACGGCTTCAACGACATCGAGGAAATCCGTCTTCAGCAACGGCAGTACCACCTGCGTTTCGGGATCCCCCATGCGGGCGTTGAACTCCAACACATACGGAACTCCGTGCACAATCATCAACCCCGCATACAGCACCCCCTGAAAGGGCGACCCCATACGCGACATCACGTCTACGATCGGCTGCAAGATCTCACGGGTGACCTGTTCACGCAGCGCGGGCGTGCCAAGCGGCGCCGGACAGTAAGCCCCCATCCCGCCGGTATTCAAGCCGGTGTCGCCGTCGCCGATCCGTTTGTGATCCTGTGCGGGCAACATCGGCGCCACGGTCCGCCCATCGGTAAACGCCATGATGGTGAGTTCTTCGCCCTGGAGGTATTGCTCGATCAAGACCTGCCTCCCGGCTTCGCCGAAGACCGCCTTTTCCATGGAGTCGACGATGGCGCGGCGCGCCTCTTCGCGCGTGGCCGCAATGAGGACACCTTTGCCCTGTGCGAGCCCGTCGGCTTTGATGACGACAGGGAGCTCGTGGTCTTCCACATAGGCCAGCGCGTCGCCCGGTTGATCGAAGGCCTTGGCGCGGGCCGTGCGAATCCCGGCCCTCGCCATGATGTCCTTCGAAAAAATCTTGCTGGCTTCGAGCTTGGCCGCCTGTTTGGTGGGACCGAAGATTTTGAGCTTCGCCTTGCGGAACTCGTCAGCGATGCCCAGGGCCAGCGGCGCTTCCGGTCCCACGACGGTGAGATCGATGCCTTCTTGTAGCACGAAGGTCTTTAAGCCGCCAATGTCGTCGGCTTTGACCGGCACACAGGTGGCGAGCGAGGCGATTCCCGCATTGCCGGGCGCACAATAGAGCCGGGGCTGTCGGGGACTTTGCGCCAGCATCCAAACCATGGCGTGTTCGCGACCGCCGCTGCCGACAATCAGAACTTTCATGGGGAACCCACAGGAAAGGTGAAGAGTGATGGGTGATGGGGAATGGGTGATGGGTGGTAAGCAAATGGAGGCGAGACGATCAAGATGATGTGCTCATACCATAGGAACTGATCCCTGATCACTCCTCACCGATCACTGTTTACGCACTGCTCACTCATCACAGATCACGGGTCACGGTCTTCTCAATGGCGGAAATGGCGCATGCCCGTCATGATCATCGCCATCCCATGTTCATCGGCCGCCTTCACGACTTCCGCGTCGCGAATGGAGCCTCCGGGTTGGATGACGGCAGTGATGCCGGCTTGGGCGGCCGCGTCGAGGCCGTCACGGAACGGGAAGAACGCGTCTGACGCCATCACGCACCCCTTCACGGGCAGCTGCGCCTTCATGGCCGCCAGCTTCACGCTATCCACGCGACTCATCTGGCCGGCGCCGATCCCAACCGTTTGCCCCGGCTTGGCATAAATGATGGCGTTCGATTTGACATGCTTGCAGACTTTCCAGGCAAACGCGCAGGCCGTATATTCCTCGTCGGTCGGTTTTCGCACGGTCGGCACCGGTAACACCCGCAAATCCGTCAGAGTACCGAGGTCCCGATCTTGGACGATCAGCCCGCCGACGAGTTTCTTCAGATCGTAACCTTCCTGCTTCACCTTCGTGAGCGGCCCGACATCGAGCAGGCGGAGGTCCTTCTTGCGTTTCAACTCGGCCAGCGCCTCTTCGGCATATCCAGGCGCCACGACCACCTCGACGAAGGTGGAGGTGATTTCTTTTGCCGCGGCCAGGTCCACCGGACGGTTAAACGCGATCACGCCGCCAAACGCCGAGACCGGATCGGTTTCCCGGGCCTTGACGTATGCCTCCACCGGCGTGGCACCGAGCGCGACCCCACAGGGATTGTTGTGCTTGATAATGGCGACCGCGGTCTCGTCGTATTCCTTCGCTAACTCGAGTGCCGCATTGGCATCGAGGAAGTTGTTGTACGACATCGCCTTGCCGTGCAGGATCTTGCCCCGCGAGACCGATGGCTCGTTCGACTGCCGTTCCCGGTAGAACGCGCCCTGTTGATGTGGATTCTCCCCGTAGCGGAGGATTTCGCCGAGTTCAAATTGCAACGACAGGATCGCGGGAAACTTCCCGTCACCGCCCTGAACCTGTCGTTCCAGATAGCCGGCAATCACACCGTCGTATCGGGCCGTATGTTGAAAAACCTTCATCGCCAGTTCGCGGCGCAAGGCGCGCGTCACGGTATTGTCCTGCAGAGCGGTGAGCACTCGTGGATAGTCGCCGGGATCCACGACCACCAGCACATCCTCATGGTTCTTGGCCGCGGACCGCAGCATCGAAGGGCCTCCGATATCGATGTGTTCAATGGCGTCGTCGAAATGGCAGGTGGGTTTGGCGATGGTCGCTTCGAACGGATAGAGGTTGACGACAACGATGTCGATCGGCCCGATGTTGTGCTGCTTCATCTGCTCGACATGGGCGGGCAGCGACCGCCGGCCCAGCAATCCGCCATGGATTTTCGGATGCAAGGTCTTGACGCGGCCGTCGAGGATTTCCGGAGATCCTGTATAGGCCGCCACATCCGTGACCGCGACGCCTGCGTCGCGCAGCGTTTTGGCCGTACCGCCGGTCGATAGGATCTCTGCGCCCTGTCCGGCAAGTCCTTTGGCCAGATCGATCACGCCGGTCTTATCTGAGACACTGATCAACGCCCGCTTTATGCTGGCCATGAGGGAACTCCTTGCATTCGGACTCGAGTTATGAAGGCTACTTGGAAGGATGGGCGGAGGATAGCAAAGGAGGCTGGACAAGTTCAACTCAGATAGACAGCTCCGCCCGGGCGAAATCCCAGGCTGGCTTGCTTCCGTGCGTTTGTGATACGGTGCGGTTCAAGTGATGCTTGCAATTGAATGGCTGATGCGCATGGAACGCAGGACCATTCTGGGCGGCGGAGTCCTTGCTCTGACAGTGCTGGCGTTAGTCTGCATTCCTCGGCACCTCCCGCCTTCGGCCTCCCCGCCTGCGCCGGTGCCGGCAAACTTTCATGCCCGCCTGGAAGCCGGCACGATCCTGCTCCGCGGATCTCTGCCGGACGCAGGCGCTCGCGATCGGATTCTTGAGCACGCCCGCGCCGCCTACGACCCCCTCCAGGTACGCGTGCTCGATCAACTGACTGTGGACGACCGGATCGCTGCCCCGTCCTGGGTGAACCAATTGCCGGCGGTGCTCCCTGTGCTCGAAAAAATGCAAGGAGTGCGGTCGGTGATGATCGACGGCCGTTTTCTGGTCTTGAGCGGGGTGGTGCCGTCCGAAGAAGTCAAATCGACCATCCTGCGCACGGTGTCGCCGTTGCGCTCGCTCGGCCTTCAGCTCGAAGACCACATGACGGTCGCCGCGGCGACGGCGAGTCCGTCATTGCAGACACGGCTCAATGACATGCTGTCCCGCAGTCAGATCGAGTTTGATTCGAATCAAGCCACGTTGACCGCCCGCGGTCGGGCCGCGTTGGACCGCCTCATTCCCGTGTTGACCCAGGCTCCTCACGCCTCGATAGAGATTGGGGGCCACACGGATGGATTCGGCGCGCCGGACTATAATCAGGACCTGAGCCGGCGCCGGGCCGAGGCCGTGAAGGAATACCTGACCACCCATGGTGTCACGCATGAGCTGACCGCCGTGGGTTATGGCGCGACCAAGCCGCTGGCCACCGGAATCTCGAGAGCCGCCCTTCAACGCAACCGCCGCATTGAGCTGCGCGTGCTGGAGACCACCACGAGATGATCGCCGCCGTAGGCCAAATGCTGTTCTGTCTGCTCCTTGCGGCCGCGATCGGCGTCGCGGTGGGCTGGCTGCTTCGGCACCGTTCGGCGCTGACAGACGAACATCGCGTGGCCGACCTCGAGACGGAATTGCGTGTCAAGGGACAGGCCCTCGACACGGCGATCTACGAATTGAAGGTCAAAACATCGGCCGTCATGGCGCTGGAATCCAAGGTGGCCTCGCTCGAGAGCCTGGGCCGCTCCGCGCAGGAGGAACTGGCCTCGCGGCAGGACCGGATCGACCGGCTGCAGCAGGAACTCAAGGAAAGTCAGGCACAAAGCCTGTCGTCACGATCGGAGCTTCAGACGCAGCTTGAGCGACTCGCCGACCAGGAGACGACATTGGCCGCGTATGCCAATGAAGTCCGTCAGGCCAATGCCGCCCGCACCAAGGTACAGGAGGACCTCGCGCTCAAGGAGCAGGAGCTTCTTGACGTGCAGCGGCGGCTGGCTCTCCTGGACAGCCGGCTGGAGGAACTCAATCGGCTCCGGACGAAGCTCGAAGAACTGGAGCCGGCCCAGGGTCGCGTGCACTGGCTGGAAGTTCAGCTCAGCGAAAAGGAGGCTCAGCACCGGCATGTGGTGCACCGGCTCGAACAAGACCTTGCAGCGCGTGACCGCCGGCTCGCCGGACAGGCGGAACAGACTCGGCTTTTAGAGGAGCGGGATCTTCACATCGCCACGCTCGAAGGCCGTCTCTCGGAGCTGCATGCCCTCCAAGCCGAACTCGCCGGCCAGGCGAAGATCATAGGCGATCAGGAAGAAGAAATCACCCGGCTGCGTAAACGGCTCGGGGAAGTCCGCGCCGCGCTGCGAGAGCGCGGTGATGGAAGTCCGGTGCTCGCGCACCCCAATGGTCCCGCCAACCAGCTCAGTCTGCAGATGCCGGCGCCCAGGGCGGTCGCCGCCACACGCAAGGACGACCTGAAAAAAATCCAGGGCATCAGCCCGGCCATCGAGCGGGCGCTGAACAAGATGGGGACGTTCACATATGTCCAGATCGCCCGATGGAAACCCAGCGACATTGCCCGCGTCGCGAAGAAGCTGGACACCCTGCCGGGCCGGATCAAACCGGACAACTGGATCGCCCGCGCGAAAAAACAGCATCGTGAGAAATACGGCGAGAAACTCTAGCCGCGCGAGCGAATGGCGCGTTGACTTGAAGTCTCCGCTCTCCTAGAATCCGCCTCCATGACCGCCTCCTTCGTGCACCTGCATCTGCACACCCAATTCAGTCTCCTCGACGGCGCCAATCAAATCGA
>DASTQE010000136.1:0-14941 GCA_035761895.1 Nitrospira sp.
GAGAAAGTGGGACGGAGGGAGGTTCCTTGCCGCCGTGCACGCTGTTCCTTTCAAGGGTGGGACAGGCAAAGGAGAAGGGCTTAGGATCGCGTTCCAAGACATTTCCGGCCGCAAGGAAATCGAAGAGACCTTACGGCAACATAAACTCGAACTGGAAACGAAGCGGATTGAACTACAGGAACTGATGGCCAAGCTTTTTACCGCCCAAGAGGAGGAACGCCGGCGTATTGCATGCGATCTGCACGATGATCATTGTCAACGCATCACGGCCTTGATTCTCGAAGCGAGCGCCATGGAAAGACTCGTAAAATCAGTCATGCCGTCTTTGATGCCCCGCGTCAGCTCGCTCAAGAGCAAGCTCGGGGACATCCTCGACGACTTCCGGCATCTGACTCACGAGCTCCATCCACGGCACTTGGACACCGTGTCCCTGGCCTGTTCGATGCGGACCTACATCCAGGAGTTTATGGAATATACAAGGCTCGATGTGGACTTCAAAGACCGAGACGTTGCGCCGCACCTACCGATGCCGATCACCATCTGTCTATACCGGCTACTGCAGGAAAGCTTGGGCAATATCCGCAAGCACGCGAATGCCAGGCACGTTTCGGTCGAATTGTCATGCAGCCATCAGGAGGTCGAGCTGCGGGTGCTGGATGACGGGAGCGGGTTTACCTTCGAGGACAGTAAGAAAGGCCTGGGTTTGACCAGCATGCAGGAGCGGGTCCGCCCCCTCCGGGGCCATGTCGTCATCGACAGTACTTTGGGCCAGGGGACGGTTGTCACGGTCAAGATTCCTGTACTCTTCGAGGAGTAGCCTCAGGCGCTTCAAGGCGCGTCTTGTGCCTGGTGCTTCCTTCTACGGGATCACGCAAGGCGGAACCACTCATCGTCGTCTCGATCGTGTGATCCTCGTGGGGCGTCAGCGGTCCGTCTGGGGAAGGGGGTTGTCCCGTCAGGGTGATTCTTGGGACAAGACGCGAATGTAAGCAAGCACATCCTGCATTTCGCCGTCCGTGAGACGGCCTCGCCACGAGTGCATCGGACTGAACACACCGCCATGCTCGATCATCCGGAGCAAGGCGTCATCCGATTTCAGGAAGGAGCCGGGACGGTGGAAATTGGCCGGAGAAATCGTGAGCAGGAGGCCGTTCGGGCCGTCTCCATACCCGCGCGGGCCATGGCAGGCCATGCAGTGGCGTTCATAGAGGGCTTTTCCCCTGGAGACGTCAGCGGGATAGTCTTGCGCGACGAGGCGTTCGCTCATAGCCAGTAAGAGCACGACGCCAAGCAGTGCGGCAATCTTGATGGTCATCGCACGATGTTGTATGGTTCGCGTTGTTGTCGTCAGCGACGAATTCTGAGACAATCCATCGCTGTTCGCAAGACCCGGTAATGTTCGAAGGGAGGGAAGCTATGAGACATGATTGGTTCCTAGGATTGGCGATGGCCTCAGCGGCTGTCTGGAGTCTGTTCACCGGCCTGCCAGTCCAGTCGCAATCCGAGCAAACCGTCGAGGTGGTCATTAAAGATTCCACCTTTATCACGAAACAGAATGTGCTGCGCTTGGGGTTGCCGACGACCATTACGATCAAAAATGAGGATTCCCAGCGACACGATTTCGGCTCAACGATGTTCGAAGGCATTCTCACGAAAATCGAAAAAGATGGTGTCAGTGTGTATGGCCGCGGATTATCGGGCGTGATGTTGGATGCCAAGCGGGACGCCGTCATCCGGTTCAACATGGAGAGGCCGGGACGGCACACATTCCGCTGCTCGATCCACCCGAACATGAAGGGCGAGTTGCTGCTGCTCAGCGCTGAAGCGGTGTAACCCCTGGACCAACTGGACCAAGGAGTGTATTAATGACCAGCGCTTCACGTCCCATTGTCGGCATGCTGGTTGGAGGGGGGCCGGCCCCTGGCATCAACAGTGTGATCAGCGCTGTCACGATCCGCAGTATCTTGGGCGGTTCCAACGTGCTGGGGTTTGTCGACGGTTTCAAATGGCTCATGGAAGGCAGCACCGCCCACACGCATCCCCTGTCCATTGAAGAAGTCAGCCGCATTCATTTTCGCGGGGGTTCGCATCTGGGTACTTCCCGCGCCAATCCGACCAAGAAGCCGGAGCATCTGGATCGCGTTCTGTCCACGCTGACGAGTCTTGGCGTCACGCGCCTCGTCACGATCGGGGGCGACGATACAGCCTTCTCCGCGTTGAAGCTCGAAGCCCGCTCCCAGGGACGCCTGCAAGTGGTGCATGTGCCGAAAACCATCGACAACGACCTCGACCTGCCGAATGGCATCCCGACCTTCGGCTTTCAGACCGCCCGCCATGTCGGGGTCGAAATTTTGAAAAATCTCATGGTGGATGCGCGGACCACCTCGCGGTGGTATCTCGTGGTCACGATGGGGCGCAAGGCCGGCCATCTGGCGCTTGGCATCGGGAAGGCCGCAGGGGCCACGCTCACCATCATTCCCGAGGAATTTACCGAGCGCCCGTTGAAACTTCAGCGCCTCGTCGACGCGGTCCTCGGCAGCATGATCAAGCGCTTTGAAAGCGGACGGACAGACGGCGTGATCGTGCTCGCGGAAGGCTTGATCGAAATCGTTGACCAGGAGGATCTTGGCGGGCTGGACCATGTCGAACGCGATGAACATGGGCATTTGCGTCTGTCTGAGGTGGACCTCGGAGACCTGCTCAGGCGGGAAGTGGCCAAGGCGTTGAAAGCCCTCGGTCTTTCAGTCACCGTTGTCTCGAAAAACCTCGGCTATGAGTTGCGCTGCGCGGATCCGATTCCGTTCGACATCGAGTACACACGGGATCTTGGCTATTGCGCGGCCCAATATCTGCTCGATGGCGGGACTGCGGCGATGGTCTCGATTCAGGACGGCCGGTTTTCGCCGATTCCGTTCAAACAGATGATCGACCCGGTCACGGGACGCGCACGGGTACGAATGGTGGACACCGACTCGCAGTCATATCATATTGCACGGCAATACATGATCCGGCTCGACAACGATGATGTGAAGGATCCGGACCGACTGGGACGCCATGCGGCGCTGGTACACATGGCGCCGGAGGCGTTCAGACAGCGGTTTGCGCCGGTCGCAGGCGAAGGGCGGGAGAGCCGGAAAGGGTGATGTCATGCGCGTGCTGGTGGCCACAGACGGATCGAAATACGGCAAATGGGCGTTGGGGTGGGTGGCTCAATTGCCCCTGGCGGAGGCGCCGACCGTCAAGGTTCTTCATGTCGTGGATCTCCAAGGGCTTCGGGCGCCATTCATGCTGCAGCCGGTCGTGGCCGGCACCGAGCGCTATTTGAAGGCAGAAGTTGCGAAGTTCTTGAAGCACGCGAAGCGCGCAAGGGAGGAGGCCACCGCGCTGCTGAAGTCTTTGCGGCTGCGAGGACGGGTCGTGACCGAACGCGGACCGGTCGCGGCGACGATCGTCAAGGAGGCCAAGCGGGGCGTCCAGCTGGTGGCGGTCGGTTCACGTGGATTGGACGCCCTCGATCGGTTCATGCTGGGCAGTGTATCGAACCATGTCATCCACCATGTGTCCTGCTCCGTGCTGGTCGTCAGGGAAGCGCCACGGGCAATCCGCCGTATTGTCCTCGGGATCGACGGATCGGCCGCCTCGAAACGGGCCGTGCAGTTCCTGTTGCGGACCCTGAGACCCGCCGCCGATTCCCGGCGGGAACCGGTGATTGTCACGGTGACGCATGCCATGCCGTTTCTCGAATACCCCGAGCTGCGCCAGGCCGGAAAATCCATGGTGGGAGAGTTCGCAGAAAAGTTGGTCCGTGCCGGATATCGCGTCGAGCAGGTACCAAGGATCGGCAATCCGGCGGACGAGATTTTAAAAGTCGCCGACACGCACGAAGCCGACCTTATTGTCACCGGCGCCAAGGGCTTGGGCGCCATCGGACGGTTCCTCCTGGGTAGCGTGTCGACACGTGTCGTCCAGCATGCGAGCTGCTCGGTGTTGGTCGTGCGCTAGAATGTCACCGGCGGAGAAAAGGCGCAGCATGACGCAGATGCTCGGTCAACGAGGCCACGGGGTCGGATCCTGGCTCGCGCCACGAGTGGGCGGGAGTCTCGTCCTGCTGCTCTGCCTTTCAGTCTTCTTGCAAATGCTCGGCGTGCCGGCGCCGCTCTTAGATGCCGCCGGCTCGTTCGAGGTCGATCAATCGTCCGCCCTTGAGGGGTGGTCCATCCTCACCTTATCTCCGCAATTGCCCGCTTTCCCAGACTTTGTGCTCGTGGCCGACAGCCGGCCCTTCGCGCGCGTGCCGATTCTTGCCGGTGGGTTCTTTCGTCCTCCGCTCTCCTGATCGTCCTTCCCATTCCTCAACGCGATATTTGCCATCAAATCATCAGCGTCTCCCTCTATACCAGCGAGGAGACCACAGGAAGGAGTTAGAATGACGCAGATAGATGTGAGGTGTTGGCTCGTTATGGCCATGGCAATCTCAGCGGGGTGCGGACATACCTCGTCGATGGAGGCCAGCCGGACTGTTCGAACGGTCGAGATTTCAACCCAGGTCAATCCTCATGTGATGTATGCCTCGCCTGGAGACGAGGTGCGCTGGACGAACACGCGCGAGAACGCCGTGCGTCTCGGCTTCCTGGACTTGCGCCTCATCGAACACCATCAATGCCAGAAGGGTATTGTTGATGTGTTCGGGCAGGTGAAAGATCTGGTCACGATCGCGCCGGGAGAATCGATCAGCCTGTGCTTTGCCCGTACCGGCGACCTTCGGTACAACGTGTGGTTCGACGCCGAGGATCCCCGGGGAGCGATCAGCCCGACGATGACCATCAGCGTCCGCGGGGGATGACGCCTCATCGGACAGCCTACAGCACGTCGCTCCACGGAGGACTGACGGCGAACGCTGCGTTGATCAAACCGACGTGGGAATACGCTTGGGGGAAATTGCCGCACTGCTCATTCGTGCGGGGGATGAAGTGTTCCGACAACAAGCCGACATGGTTGCCCGCTGTCACGACGCGATCGAGGATGGCGCGTGCGTCATCGATGCCTCCCAACCGAGCCAGGGCCTGGGCGATCCACAGCGAGCACACGACAAATGCGCCGTCGGGCTTGCCGAAGTCGTCTTCGCGGACATAACGGTGAAAAAATCCTGTGTCCTGACGATCGCGTTTCATCGACAGGTCCTGAACGATATGCCACAGCGTGGACTCACAGAGCTTGCGGTCAGGATATCCGAGAATGGCGAGTTGGGCGAGCGCCGCGTCATGGCTGGAATCCTGGGGACCATTGCGGACGGAGCCGTCACGAACGGCGCGAAGCAAGGCCTGCGAGGCACGCTGCCGGTCGGCGGTCAAATCTTGTGTGATCGCTTTGAGATATCCGGCGCGCTTGATCCGTTCCAAGCGTTCCAGGCCCGCCCAGCACAGGAGATTCGTGAACGAATGCTCCTGCCAGCCGCTTCGGATCTCCCAAAGGCCCGCGTCCTGCCGCCCGATGCTTCTTGCACACAGTTGGGCCAGATGTTTCAACAGGCCGTCGAGGTCTCGTGTCCGGAGATCCATGAACCGTTCGTCGAAAAAGATCGGCGTGAACGTGAGGATCATCTCGCCGTACGCGTCATTTTGAACCTGATCGGCCGCCTGATTATGGCTGCGGACGGGGGAGCTGCCATGGTAGCCGATCCAGTTCGCATGCTCGATTTCCGGCAGAGGCAATCCCTGGCTCAGGGTATATACTGGCCGGAGGCGGTCCCGTGACTGCTCATGGGTGAGCGCGATGTTCAGGAGGAAGTTCAGGAAGGCTTCCATTTCTTCGAAGTGGCCCAGATTGTTGAATGCGGTGAGCGTGAAGTAGGCGTCGCGCAGCCAACAGTAGCGGTAATCCCAATTTCGCGGGCCGCCTACCTGCTCGGGCAGGCTGGTTGTCATGGCCGCCAGAATCGCCCCGGTGTCTTCGTAGCAGTGCAGTTTTAGAGCGAGCGCGGATCGGATGACCTCCTTCTGATGCAGCAACGGAACGGAACAATGCTTGACCCACAAGCGCCAATAGCGCATCGTTTGTTCCAGAAAGTCGTGCGTCACCTTAATGAGGTCGTCCTCAATGCCGAGGCCCCAGGTCAGGCCGAAGTAAAATTTTCGCGTCAGGGCGACGGGTATTTCCTCGCAGAGATAGGTCAGGGGCATGTTGGTCAGCAGGCGCAGGGATTCGCCGCGAATATCGTATCTCAGATGATTGCTGCCACGGACGAGCGGGGCAGCGGTCTTATCCCATCCCGAGATTGGACGGCAGCTCACCTGAATGGCAGGCGTGCCCTGCAGAGGCTCGACAACCCGGAACAGAGCCGCAGGACGGTACATGCGGCCGTACTGTTCAAATCGGGGAAAGAAGTCCGTGATCTGAAACGCGTCGCCGTTCGCAAGCGTGACGGTCGTCAACAGGATATTGGTATTCGAAAGATACGATTGGCTGGTCGTCGGTTCCGCGGACGATGACCGCGGGCTGGTGATGGAGAAATGGCCGCCATCAGGATCCAAGAGCCGTCCGAAGACCGGCGGGCTGTCCGGCCGTGGAAGGCACATCCATTCTACACTTCCTGTTGCATTGATAAGGGCTGAGGTATGACAATTACCGATGAGCGCGTAGGGGTACATACGCCCACCATAGGTGATTCCGCGGCCGAAGTAAACGAGAGGTGATATATGCGCTTGACGCTGCGCTTCTTATTCCCCTTGGCCCTGGTGCTGGCCGGCTTAGCCTACGCCGTCATCCCCTTGGTCGATAGCCTCACGCTGAAATGGTTCGTGAAGGATCTTGAAATGCGCGCCGAGCTGATCGGGCGCATGGTCGAAGCCCCGCTCGGCGACCTGCTCGCGGCTGAATCGAAAACGAAGCTGGTCGCGTATTTCAACCGGATCATACAGGACGAACGACTGTTCGCCATCGGGTTCTGCGACCGCAATAACCGTTTGCTGCACAAGACCCCGTCCTATCCCGAAGACATCACGTGCGAGGGGAAGACGACGATTCCAGCCGGCACGACGGCGCTTGTGCAGTTGCCGCGCGGAGCCGTCCACGTGTCGGCGGTCGGGATCGAAGGCAACGGCGCTCGCCTCGGCCGCCTGATGCTGGTGCACGATATGAGCTGGGTGCAACACCGGAGCAGCGATACCAAGCGGTATCTGTTTTACCTGTTTGCCGTCATCGGAGCGGTGATTTCCTCGGTCACCGTACTTGTCGCCCACTTGAGCTGGCGCGGTTGGGTGACGGGCGTCCGGTCCATGCTGCGGGGCGAAGGATTCATTGCATTGATCAAAGACAAGCACCATGGGCCCGAGTTGCAGCCCGTCGCCAAAGATCTGCGCGCCCTCATCCAGGATCTCGAGAGCGACAAGCGCATGAGAGACGAAAGCCAGGTGAGCTGGAAGCCGGCAACGCTCAAGGCCATTCTCCGCGACCACCTGGCTGGAGATGAAGTGCTCATTGTGTCGAACCGTCAGCCGTACATTCACAATTGGAAGGATGAAGCCATCGAGGTGCAAGTGCCGGCGAGCGGGGTGGTCACGGCCCTGGAGCCGATCATGCGGGCATGCTCCGGCGTATGGATCGCGCATGGAAACGGCAGCGCCGATCGAGACGTCGTGGATATGCGCGGCCATGTCCGTGTGCCGCCTGAGGCACCCTCCTTTGACATCCGGAGGGTCTGGATCACGCCGGAAGAAGAGGCCGGCTATTACTATGGGTTCGCGAACGAAGGCATCTGGCCCCTCTGTCATCTGGCCCATGTCCGTCCCGTGTTTCGGTCCTCCGACTGGCAGCAATACAAGGAAATTAATGAACGGTTTGCTTTGACCGTCGTCGAGGAAGCCAAGACCGACAATCCTGTCGTGCTGATCCAGGATTTTCATCTTGCGCTGGTTCCGAAGATCGTGCGGGATCACCTACCGCATGCCACGATCATCACCTTCTGGCACATCCCTTGGCCGAACCCCGAGCGGTACGCGATCTGTCCCTGGTATGTCGAAATCCTGGAAGGCCTGCTGGGCAGCAGCATCTTGGGATTCCACACACGTTTCCACTGCAGTAACTTCATCAACACCGTGGATCGGTCTCTCGAGACGAGGATCGATTGGGATAGCTCGACTATTTCCTACGGAGGGAAACTGACCGCCGTCAATCCTTACCCGATCTCGATCGAATGGCCGGGCCGGGCGTTGGATCACCAACCTTCCGTCGTCGAGTGCCGCAGGCGGATGAGGGAGATCTATGCATTGCCGCCCGATCACCGGGTGGGATTAGGAGTCGAGCGTCTCGATTACACCAAGGGCATCCTTGAACGGTTTCTGGCCGTCGAACGGCTTTTGGAACTGGAGCCCCAGTGGATTGGACGGTTCACCTTTGTCCAGATCGCCGCCCCGAGCCGCTCGAAGATTGAGGAATATGCGCAGTTCAAACAACAAGTATTGGCGCTGGCCGAGCGCATCAATACGCGGTTTGGCAGTGAGGAATATCGGCCCATTCATCTATTGATCCGGCATCACGACGTGCGGGACGTCATGCTGCATTACCGCGGGGCTGACCTGTGCGTCGTCAGCAGCCTTCATGACGGGATGAATCTGGTGGCCAAAGAATTCGTGGCGGCCCGAGACGATGAACAGGGCGTCCTCATTCTCAGCCAATTCACCGGTGCGGCCAGCGAATTGCCCGACGCGCTGGTGATTAACCCATACAACATCGATCAGTCCGCGGCGGCGATGCATCTCGCCTTGACCATGCCGCCGACGGAACAACGTGCGCGCATGAGGAGCATGAGGGGAATCGTCCAGGAATTCAACGTCTACCGCTGGGCGGGACGCATGCTCATGGATGCCGCCCGCATGCGACAGCGAGCGCGTATGGCGCGACAAACCAGCTCGCGAAACGCGAGAACCACGACGGGAGGGCAGGCGTGATCTATGCCCTCTCTGATGCGGGCCTTCGCGCGTTGCGGGACGCTGCATCCAAGCCGCTTCTGTATGCGTTCGATTTCGACGGCACGCTTGCCCCAATCTCGAGCGATCGCCATGGCGTCAAAGCCTCTGCCGGCACCTTGCGGTGGCTGGGTGAGTTGGCAAAGCAGGCGCCGTGCGCCATCGTGACCGGAAGGGCCCTCGCAGACGTGGCGGGCCGGGTCAACGGCTACGTTCCCTACCTGATCGGCAATCATGGCATCGAAAGTCCATTGACCTCTCGCGCAGTACTGATCGAAGCCGAGCGAACATGCGCGAAGTGGCAGGATCAGCTGCAGAGCAGTCTGGACCCGCTGATTCCGGCCGGTGTGGAGATTGAGGACAAGCGATATTCGCTTACATTGCATTTTCGCGGCGCTCAACACCCAGCCGACGCCAGCGTCACCGCCCTCACCGTCCTCCGTCGACTGACTCCAACACCAGAATTGCTCGAAGGCAAGTATTCCATCAACGTCCTGCCTCCGGGACAGGGCGGAAAAGGTCCCGCAACCTTTGCGCTCATGAAGCATCTGGGTCGAACGGGGCTGTTCTACATCGGTGACGAGGAGACGGACGAGACCGTCTTTTCGCTGTCAAACGGGGTCTCGATGGGGGTGCGTGTCGGCAGAGAGGATGGCTCGCACGCCGGGTTCTATCTGCATGACCAAGTCGAAGTGGAAGAGCTTCTTCGCCTCCTGGTCGAATACCTGAGTCCCGGTCTTTCCCATCCGGAATAGCCAAGCGGAAGCGGGTAGCCGGTGGGGAGTTGTCGTCCACACCCGTCGGCTACCATAGGATTCGTGTATAGTGCACTCGATGGACCGGGCCGATCTCGTGATCGTCGGAGGCGGAGCAGCCGGCCTTGCCGCGGCGATCGCTGCCGGCCAACTCAAAGGCAATCGCCGGGTGATCCTCCTCGATGGCGCGAAGAGTCTCGGGGCAAAGATCCTCGTCTCAGGCGGCGGTCGGTGCAATGTCACGCACGAAGCGGTGACTGCCGCCGACTTCTTCGGCAATCGCCGCATCATTAAAAATGTGCTCGCCGCCTGGTCCGTCCAACACACCCTCGAGTGGTTTGCGGGCATGGGCGTCGAGCTCAAGCGCGAAGCCACCGGCAAGCTCTTTCCCACCACCGACAAAGCGCGGACCGTGCTCAATGCGCTCCTCGACCGCTGCCACGGCCTGAATGTGGACGTGCAGGCTGGCCGGCGCGTTCACGGCATCGAACGTTCAGACGGCGGCTTCACCGTTCAATCGAGCGGCGGAGCGATCCTCGCAGGAGCGGTGATCTTGGCAACCGGCGGCAGGTCGCTTCCGAAATCGGGAAGCGACGGTTCGGGTTATGCGCTGGCGCGCGCCCTCGGTCATTCGGTCACCTCGACCGTTCCGGCACTAGTCCCGCTCATCCTGCACGAGAGGATGTTTCACGGCATACTCTCCGGCCTTTCGCACGATGCGACGCTCACCACGGTCGTGGGCGGCAAGCCGGTCGACGTCCGCACCGGCAGCCTGCTTTGGACCCATTTCGGTGTGAGTGGTCCCGTGGTGATGGACGCCAGTCGTTTTTGGACGTGGGCGCGTGAACAGGGAGACCGAGCCGACGTCTATGCCAATTTGGTTCCGAGCTGGAACCCGGAAACCGCCAGGCGCTGGTTCATGACACAGGCGTCGGCCAGCCCTCGAAGGTCGCTCGCGAAAACCCTGGCGCTTGTGCTGCCCGAACGGTTGGCCGAGGCGGTCTGTGGGTCTGTCGATGGCGACCCGCTCATGGGTGTGGCGCAAGTGCCGCGCGGCGTGCGAGAGGCGCTGGTCGCTGCGATCACTCGACTGCCCCTGCCGGTGACGACGGATCGGGGGTGGAACTATGCCGAGGTGACCGCCGGCGGCATCCCCCTTGAAGAGGTCAACTACCGGACGATGGAATCAAAATTCGTTCCCGGGCTGTATGTGATTGGTGAGATTCTCAATTGCGACGGGCGTATCGGCGGATTCAATTTTCAATGGGCCTGGGCGACAGGCTACGTGGCTGGCTCTGCTGCGATGGCTTCTTGCGCGTAGGGCTGTGCCTATCGGTCGAACACTTGAGGTCTGGGCGAGAGGGGAGTACAAGTGAAGGAAGCGCTGCGGCGCGCACGTTGCTCATGATCCGATTCCTCGGTCACATCCTCACCTCCCTCGGCAGCAAAGTCCTCATTGCCCTATCGGGGCTGGCCCTGGCCGGCTTCGTCGTCTTCCATATGCTCGGCAACCTCCAAGTATTCGAAGGGCCGGAGGCCCTGAACGCCTATGCCGCGTTTTTGCGGGACATGCCGATGGCCCTCTGGGGCGCACGGCTGACCCTGCTCGCGATCGTCGCGGTGCACATTGGCCTCTCGGTTCGGTTGGCCATCCAGAATCGGCGCGCCCGGCCGGTGGGCTATGTGACGCATCGGTACCGACGGGCTTCGCTGGCGTCGCGAACGATGGCGATCACGGGCAGCCTCCTGGTCCTGTTCATCGTCTTTCATCTGCTGCACTTGACCGCCGGCTGGCTGGATCCCTCCATGCACAATCGCCTGGACATCCGGGGGCAACGCGACGTCTTCGGCAACGTCGTTCACGCTTTTCAAAATCCGCTGCTGGTGGTGATCTATCTTGTGGGACAGGTCGTGCTCGGCCTGCATCTCAGCCACGCGTTATCCAGCAGCCTCCAGTCGTTGGGTATGGAACATCCCATGCTCGATCGGCTGTTCAGAGGCGCGGGCCCGCTGGTGGCCATGCTGGTGGTGGTCGGGAACACGGCCATCGTGCTGGCGATCGCCTTCGGCCTGGTGCATGCATGATGCCACTCGATTCGAAAGTTCCGTCGGGCCCGCTCGACACCAAATGGGACCGTCACCGCTTCAGCGAAAAGCTGGTCAGCCCCTCGAACAAGCGGTCGATCGGTATCATCGTGGTGGGCACCGGCCTGGCTGGCGCCAGCGCCGCGTCCACGCTTGGACAACTCGGCTACCAGGTGGAGTGTTTCTGCTTTCAGGACAGCCCCCGTCGGGCCCACAGCATCGCGGCGCAGGGCGGCATCAATGCGGCGAAAAATTATCAGGACGACGGCGACAGCATCGAGCGGCTGTTCTATGACACGATCAAGGGCGGCGACTTTCGCTCGCGTGAAGCAAACGTCTATCGTCTCGCGCAGGTCAGCACCCAGATCATCGATCAATGCGTGGCGCTCGGGGTGCCTTTCGCCCGTGAATACGGCGGCCAGCTGGCGAATCGTTCCTTCGGCGGCGTGCAGGTCTCCCGCACGTTTTACTGCAGGGGGCAGACAGGACAACAGCTCCTGCTCGGTGCCTATTCCGCCCTGTGCTGGCAGATCGAGCGCGGCCAGGTGAGGATCCATCCGCGGACCGAGATGCTGGATTTGATCGTGATCGACGGCCACGCGCGGGGGATCGTCGTCCGCGACCTCGTCACCGGGGAGATCCGGTCTCATACGGCTCAGGCGGTCGTGTTGGCCACGGGAGGGTACAGCAACATTTTTTTTCTCTCGACCAACGCCAGCGGCAGCAATGTGACCGCGACCTACCGTGCCTGGAAGCAGGGCGCCGCCTTCGCGAATCCCTGTTTCACGCAGATCCATCCGACGGCCATCCCACCGAGCGAAGCCTACCAGGCGAAGCTGACGTTGATGTCAGAGTCGCTGCGAAACGATGGGCGCCTCTGGGTGCCCAAGCAGAAGGGCGACGTCAGGCCACCCGATGAAATCCCCGAGGCGGAGCGCGACTATTTCTTGGAACGCCGCTATCCCCGGTTTGGCAACTTGGCGCCCCGCGATTTGGCGTCACGGGCGGTCAAACAGATCTGCGACGAAGGCTGCGGGGTGGGCCCCGTCGGGCAAGGGGTGTACTTGGACCTCTCGGATGCCATCGCCCATCAAGGACTCGAGGTCATCCAGGAACGCTACGGCAATCTGTTCGATATGTACCAGCGCATCACCGGCGAAGACGCCTACAGGACGCCGATGCGCATCTATCCGGCGCCGCACTATACGATGGGCGGGCTATGGGTCGATTACAATCTCATGAGCACGATTCCCGGCCTCTTCGTCATCGGAGAGGCCAACTTTGCCGATCACGGCGCCAATCGCCTGGGCGCCAGCTCTTTGATGCAGGGGTTGGCCGACGGCTACTTCATTCTTCCATATACGATCGGCCATTACTTGGCGACCACGAAGAGCAGCCCCATCGGTCCGGATCATCCTGATGTGCGGGCAGCGAAGGAACGGGTGAATGACCGTGTCGCCCGCCTGCTGCGGGGACGGGGCAGGCAAACTGTGGCCTCATTTCATCGGACATTGGGACGGCTCATGTGGGACCTGTGCGGCATGGCGCGAGAGGAGGGAGGACTCAAACAGGCGCTCGAGAGAATTCCCGCCCTCCGAGAGGAATTTTGGCATGACGTGTCGGTACTCGGCGTCGGTGAGGCGCTGAACCAGGAATTGGAGTATGCCGGACGGGTGGCTGATTTTCTCGAGTTCGCCGAACTGCTCTGCCATGATGCATTGCATCGCGAAGAGTCATGTGGAGCGCATTTCCGGGAAGAGCATCAAACAGCGCTTGGAGAGCCGGTGCGGGACGATGCCAGGTTTTCGTATGTGGCCGCGTGGGAATATGTGCCCAACAGTACGCCGGTGCTGCACAAGGAACCGTTGGTCTTTGAGTTCGTGAAACCGTCGATGCGCACGTACTAATATAGAAAGTGATGGGTGATGAGTGGTGAGTGAAGAGTTGGGCAAGGAAGAGTGCCGTGCGATCAGCGTCATGAAAAGCACTCAGACTAAAACTTAAAACTCATTGAAACTCATCACTGATCACCGATCACTCATCACTCTAGTATGAAGTTCACCCTCAAAATCTGGCGGCAGGCGGGACCAAAGGACAAAGGCCGGCTGGTGACGTATCAGGCCAGGGACATTAGTCCTTCGATGTCCTTCCTCGAAATGCTCGACGTCGTGAATCACGGGCTCACGCTCAAGGGCGAAGAGCCGGTGGCCTTCGAATATGATTGCCGCGAGGGGATTTGCGGCAGCTGCTCGCTGGTGATCGACGGCGTGCCGCATGGGCCGGATCGCGGCATCACCGCCTGTCAATTATATATGCGTCGCTTTAAGGACGGCGCGACGATTACGATTGAGCCATGGCGGGCCAAGGCTTTTCCGATCATCAAAGACCTCGTGGTGGACCGGAGCGCGTTCGACCGCATCATGCAAGCCGGCGGGTATGTCTCGGTGAATACCGGAGGGGCGGTCGACGGCAATGTGCTCCTCATCAGCAAGGACCAGGCCGAGACCGCCATGGATGCCGCCTCCTGCATTTCGTGTGGTGCCTGCGTGGCCGCCTGCAAGAATGCGTCGGCAATGCTCTTTGTCGCCGCCAAGGTCTCCCACCTGGCCTCGCTCCCTCAAGGCCAGCCGGAGCGGACGAAGCGCGCCAAGGCTATGGTCTCCGCGATGGACCGGGAAGGCTTCGGATCCTGTGGTAACCAATATGAGTGCGAAGCGGTTTGCCCGAAATCCATCAGCGTCCGATTCATTGCCATGCTGAACCGGGAATTTCTCCGCGCCACCATCACGGAGCCCGGTCCGCTCACGGAATCGCCGGCCGTTCCCCACGCTGAATCCCACTGAGAGCTTCTCGATTCACTCGCTCTCGGACCGGTTTCCCCGCGTGCGTTTATGTGGTTCGCTTGACAGATTGGCGGACATGCACTATCGATGAATCAGAAGCATTGAAGCGTGGTCCGGCCTCGGATTCCGGCCGCTTCGTGCCGCTCGCAGGCCTCCTCCGGACGCATCTGATGGGCCGACTGCTAAATTGTCCCCAATGCCGTCATGAGCAGGTGCTCCGCGCCAGGCCGCTCTCGGCTAGCGAACGCGTGGCGGCGCTGTTCCTGTTGTCTCCCTTCTCTTGCCCGCAGTGCAG
>DASTQE010000137.1:0-9904 GCA_035761895.1 Nitrospira sp.
CGATCTCAAGCCTCAAAAAAATCTCAACACGGAAATCGGCACGGAGTCCCGGCTGACCAAGGATCTGGTCGTGGAACTCGTCGGATTTTGGACTTTCTTTAAAAACGAGATCATCACTCAGACCATTTCGGGATCCAATACCGCGTCGGTCAATGCAGACTCCTCACAATATCGTGGCATCGAAGCGCGCTACGATTGGCGCCCGTTATCGGGTTTGCGGCTCTCGGGGGCCTATACGCACATCAATGCCAGATACATCAATTTCTCCGATCGCACCGCCACCGGTTTATTGGTGCGTGATGGGAACAAAGTGCCGAATGTCCCAACGGATGTCTTGTTCGCCAAGGCGGAGTACGACCATGCGCCGACCGGGTGGGGCGGCTGGATTGAAGGGAGCTATTACAACAGCTACTTCTTGAACAACAGCAATACGTTCGGTATTCCTTCCTATGTCGTTGCGAATGTCAATGTTCACAAAGTCATGGAGATCAAGAACTCCTGGTTCAGATTCGCCAAGTTCTTTCTTCAGCTCGATAACATTGGGGACAAAAAATATGTCGCCTCGGGGCAAGTGATTACCGGTGAAACGGCGGGTGCTGCTGCCGGTCAACAGGCATTCTTTGCGGGCTATGGTCGGGCAATTTATGGCGGCGTGACCCTGGGACTGTTCTAGTCGGAGTGCATCATGTGGAACCATCACAGTCGCTGGCTCGCGTTGATTTCACTGCGGACCCACCGTATAGTTGGATCACACTGTCCAGTTGGTAGGGAGCGCTCTCTTGACGGCACCCGCACGACCATTGCTCCTCACGGCGATCGTTATCCTGGCGGGTCTGCTTCTTCCACGAACTTTCGCTGCTGCAGCATCGGCCGATTCCGGTAAGCGGGCGGTCGAGCAGGCCACGGAACTCTGGAGATCTGGAGATGCCGATGCCGCGATCGCGTCTCTGCAGAAATCGACTGAATCTAACGCATCCGCAGAAGCCTATCACTTGTTGGGACAAATCTATTTCAAGGCCAAGAAAAAACCCCGCGAGGCCGCCGAAGCCTTCACACATGCGCTGAAGTTGAAGCCCGCCTATCCTGACGCGCTTAACGATTTGGCGGAGGTGTATGTTGCGCAAGGGAAGAGCACCGAGGCGGAACAGGCGCTGAGACGGGCCATCGAAATCGACCCAAAGCACGAAGACTCATACCTCGATTTGGCCCGGCTATACGAAAGCCGACATGACATTTCCGCCGCGATGCAAGTCTATCAGCGCCTGCTTGCCGTTCGTCCCACAAGTCCGGACGGGCTCTTCGGGCTAGCAATGCTGCATGAGAGAGAGGGCAACAACGATACCGCTCGCAAGTTGCTCGCGCGGCTGACCAAGGCACACCCCACGCACGCGGATGGGTGGTATCAGGCAGGCCGTTTGGCGGAACGGAACAATGATTTGCTCGAAGCGGCCTACGCCTACCGGCGTGCGATCGCCGCGAAGCCGGATCTCGTCGACGCCCACTACAACCTGGGATTTATTTTGCGGAGCCAGAACAAACCGAGCGAAGCTGAACGGGAGTTTCTCGAAGTCATCCGATACCGTCCCGAATATGCCGAGGCGCACATGAACCTGGGCGTGATCTATACCAGCATGAACAAACTCGAAGAGGCGGAACACGCATACAAGAAAGCTGTCGACCTCAAGCCCGACTACGCCGAAGCCCACTATAATCTTGGCGTGTTCTATGAGCTGCACCGGAAGGACATGCCGCGCGCCCTGGCGCAGTATCACAAGTATCGAAACCTCGGTGGACGAGACGATCGCGTGGAACGGATCATCGGCACTGCCGGACGGTAGCCGAAAAGACGTCAATCGTTGTTCGTTAATCGAGAACGGTTGACGCTTAACGTATTCGCTACCAGCGATACGGCCAGGGCCGCCAATACGGGCTCCCGTAGGGTCCCCAGTAGGGGCCAGTATAGTAGGGATACATCCTTGAGAGCTCAGCTGTTTCCGGCGGAGGCAAGACCTCGATGCGACGGGCTTCGATGACCGGATAGGTATACTCGGTCTCATCGAGCGGTAGCGTCATGGTGCCTGCGACTTCTCCGGTCACCGTGACTCTTGTACCAGGAGGGATTGTGGCGGGATCAAGGAAGTCTCTATGCATCGCAATGAATCGGCCTTGAGACTGAGTCCGGTCCGTGCCGAGCCGATCCGAACGATCGAGCGGTAGCTGTAAGATTTCTATCCGGGTCGCGTCCTTCAACCGCCTTGCGCTCAGCACCTCTCCGCCAAAGATGACCGACTGTCCCCTGTAAGAATCGGGAGCGGCTTTGACTTGAACAAACGTGACTTGATTGGCTGGCGAGCCTTCATCTAGGGTCTCGCTCGTCGCACATCCGATGAGGATCAAATAGAGACCGATCGAGCATAACGAGAGGGCCGCATGCATAACCGCAATTATAACAAACAGCAAAGTACCGTCGGTATTCGATATAATGGCCTGTCACTGAATCTCGAGGAAGGAGCGGGCATGGGCAAGATCGCGCGTGCGACCGGTGTGATGTTCATTCTAGGAATCCTGATGACAGCCGTGTTTTCTTCCCGTGGGGAGACGGCGTCGGCAGCACTTTCCGAGTTGAAGGGGAAATATGAAATCCTGAAGGACGAACCTTCGACTCACAAACCGGGAAAGGTCAAGCTGATTGAGTTTGCGGATTTCTACTGCCCGCACTGTCATCATTTCGACGGTGAAGGACTCCCGCTGCTTGAAAAGGAATTTGGTAAGAAGCTCGAGACGACGATGGTCGGCTTCCCCGTGATCAGGGGGAAACTGCCGACTCCCTTCGACATGTATGAGCAAGCAAAATTGATGGGCAAGGGCAACGAAATGAAGAAGGTTCTGTTCCGGACGATTCACCAGGACAAGGTGACCGGCGTTCTGGACCGTTCCATACGGGAAGTCCTCATCAAGGAAGTCGGGCTCGACCCCAAAGCCTTTGAAGAAGGGATGGCCAGCGGAAAGCCGGCTCAACTCTTTGAGGAGGGAAGGAAGTGGGGAGAGCGGATCAAGCTGCAGCAAACGCCGACTATCTTATTGGATGGCAACATCAAAGTGGAAAAAATCGATCCGGAAAACTTGAAACTCGTAATTCAAAGCATCCTGGATGCGGACGGGAAGAAGTGATCTGTGATGAGTGAAAAGTGATGAGCGATCACTGATCACCCATCACCCATCACTGCACAACAATGGCGATCGATCCTATTTGCGGCATGACCGTCGATCCTGCGACGGCTGCCGGCCAATTTGAATACAAAGGTGTCACCTACTATTTTTGCGCCCCATCCTGCCTAGAGACCTTTAAACGCGATCCCGAGCAGGCGCTGCGATCCAAAGCGCCTGGCCTGATCACCCCCGGCAAAAAATCTTCCATTCCGATGATGCCGCTTCCTGCTGCGCAGCGACATCTTGATCCCGTCTGCGGCATGGCGGTGCGGCCTGAGAATGCTGCCGGGTCCCATGTGCATGAGGGCAAGACCTATTATTTTTGTTCGACCGGCTGCCTCGCCAAGTTTCGCCAGGATCCCTCGGCGTTTCTGATTCCACCTGCGCAACGCGTCACGAAGCCGGCGGCCGTTCCGCCCGGCTCCCGAGTGGAATACATCTGTCCAATGGATCCGGAGGTTGTTGCGACTGAGCCGGGGGCGTGCCCCATCTGCGGCATGGCGCTGGAGCCCAAAATTGTGACACTGGAGGAGCGGCCGAACCCCGAGCTCGTCGACATGACGAGGCGCTTTTGGATCAGTTTGGGTCCCGCCTTGCTTGTGATGATTCTGGCGATGGCCGAGATGATTCCAGGTATCACGCTCGAACGGGTCATCGATGGCCCGATGAAGAACTGGGTTCAATTGGTCTTGGCCACACCAGTCGTGCTGTGGGGAGGATGGCCGTTTTTTGAGCGCGCATGGAACTCGATCGTCCATCGGGCGCCGAACATGTTTACGCTGATCGGGCTGGGAACAGGGGCCGCCTATCTTTACAGTGTCCTCGCGACAATCGCGCCCGGCATCCTGCCGGATTCATTCCATGGATTGGATGGAGCCGTCCCTGTGTACTTCGAAGCTGCGGCCATCATCACCGTGCTCGTCCTGTTGGGACAAGTCTTGGAATTGCGCGCGCGCGGGCAAACCACTTCCGCCATGAAAGCCTTGCTGCGCCTGGCACCGAAGACCGCGAGACGCATTGAGGTAGACGGCCAGGAAATGGATGTCTCGCTCGATCAGGTGCGCGTCGGAGACCAGTTGCGCGTCCGTCCTGGCGAGCGGGTGCCCGTCGACGGCGTCGTCATCGAAGGCGCCTCGGCGGTCGATGAATCGATGGTGACGGGAGAGTCCATCCCGGTGGAAAAAGGGCCCGGCGCTCCGGTGACGGGCGGGACGATCAATGGCTCTGGCAGCATCCTCATGAGGGCGGAGCGGGTCGGCCGTGACACCTTACTCGCCCGTATCGTCCAAATGGTGAGCGACGCTCAACGGAGCCGGGCCCCTATTCAACGGATCGCCGATCGCGTCGCAGGCTACTTTGTGCCCGCAGTCGTGGCTGTCTCGATTGTGACCTCAATCGCCTGGGCTCTGTGGGGACCTGAGCCAAAGCTGGCTTATGCCTTGGTGAATGCCGTCGCCGTGCTGATCATTGCGTGTCCTTGCGCGTTGGGCCTGGCAACGCCCATGTCCATTATGGTGGGAACGGGTCGCGGCGCGACGGTGGGTGTCCTCATCCGCAAAGCGGAAGCCCTCGAGGTGCTCGGCAAGGTCGATACGTTGGTCTTCGACAAGACTGGAACGCTCACTGAAGGGAAACCCAAACTCGTTTCCATTCGTTTCGTGCCGCCCTGGCATGACATTGAGGTCTTGCGACTGGCAGCCGGTCTCGAGCGCCGCAGCGAACATCCGGTCGCCTCCGCGGTCATCGCCGGCGCGGAGCAGCGGGGAGTGGTGCCCGGAGGGGTTCGCGAGTTTCGTTCGGTCACGGGGTATGGAGTGACCGGTCTCGTGGATGAACATTCCGTGGCAGTGGGAACGGCAGCGCTGTTGAGAGGGCAGTTGAACGTGACGGATCCCGGCCTCGCCGTGCTGGAAGAGGAAGCGGCGCGCTTGAGAGCAGAGGGGCAGACGACGGTGTTTGTCGCTGTGGACGGCAAGGCTGCGGGTCTTCTGGGAGTGGCAGACCCGGTGAAATCGTCGACCCCCGAGGCGGTCAAACTCCTCAAAGAGCAGGGTGTGCGCATGGTTATGGTGACCGGCGATCACCGGGTCACTGCGGAAGCGGTCGCGGGGCAGCTCGGGATCACCGAGGTGCATGCCGGGGTGCTACCGGAGCAGAAAGGCCGCATCATTGCCGACCTCAAATCCCAAGGCCGTGTGGTTGCGATGGCGGGTGATGGCATCAATGATGCTCCAGCGCTGGCTCTTGCCCATGTGGGGATTGCGATGGGCACCGGCACCGACATTGCCATGGAGAGCGCGGGCATGACCCTCGTCAAGGGCGATCTTCGCGCCTTGGTTCGGGCCGTCCGGCTGAGCCGGGCGACCATGAAGAATATCCGCCAGAACCTCTTTTTCGCCTTCGTCTACAACCTGGCAGGTGTGCCTGTGGCTGCCGGCGTGCTGTATCCATTGTGGGGCCTCCTGCTCAGTCCCATGATCGCCAGCGCTGCCATGACCTTCAGTTCCGTCTCCGTGATTGCCAACGCGCTCCGTCTGCGTCATGTAGATTTATGAGTGCGTCGTCACCGCCTCCGTGCTAGGCTACGGCATTTCTTGAACCTCCCGCGCACTTCTCACAGAAAGGGCGATAATGTTTGGTCCTGTCCGTTCCCTGGCGCGAGTGGTCGCCGCTGGGGTGCTCACCGTGGCCGTCGCAAGTTCCGCAGAGGCTGCCGGCCGATTGATCCCGGTGGCGGGCGCCAACGATTTCCAGAATCAGGTCAAGACCACAGCGTCGAAAGTGATTCCAGCGGTGGTCAGCATTGCGTCGACGGTCATGGTGCGGGATCAGGCGTTCAGTGATGAAACACTGCCCTTCGGTCTGTTCAGAGAACCGCCGGCGCGGCGGCAATACGGACAGGGTTCCGGAGTGATTGTCTCCTCCGACGGGTACATCATCACGAATAATCACGTGGTTGCGGACGCCGTGGATGTGGAAGTGATCTTGGCCGACCGCCGGCAGTTCAAGGGCAGGGTCGTCGCTACTGATCCGAAGACCGATGTGGCTGTGGTCAAGATCCACGGCATCAACTTGCCCACGGTGCCCTGGGGCGATTCCAGCAATCTGGCCGTCGGCGATTTCGTGCTTGCGATCGGGAATCCCTTAGGCTTGAGCCGGACGGTCACATTCGGGATTGTCAGCGCCGTCGGGCGGGCGGACGTCGGCGTGGCAGATTTCGAAGATTTCATCCAAACCGATGCGCCGATCAATCCGGGCAATTCCGGCGGAGCACTCGTCAACACGAACGGCGAACTCGTCGGTATCAACACGGCTATTGCCAGTCCCACCGGGGGAAGCGTCGGCGTCGGGTTCGCCATTCCCAGCAACATGGCGCGGACCGCGATGCAAAGCCTCATCAAGACCGGCCGTGTGGTCCGCGGATTTCTCGGCGCCTCCACGCAGGACGTCACGCCGCTGTTGGGGAAGATTTTCAAGCTGCCCGATGTGAAGGGGGCGATCGTCACGGACTTACAGGCAAAGGGATCGGCGGACAAGGCCGGGCTGAAACGAGGCGATGTCATCGAGCGGTTCGACGGCCGCGACATCATGGACAGCGGACATCTCCGCAATCTCATCGCCGCCGCGGCAATCGGCAGCAAGCACCGCCTGGATCTCGTGCGGGACGGCAAAACGATCCAAGTCGAACTGACCGTACAGGAAGCCCCGCGCGAGCGGGCCAAGAAGAGTCAGGCGGCGACCGCCACTGCTTCCGGCGCCCATCCCTTGTCCGGCGTCGTGTTCGACGACGTCACCCCTCCGCTCGCCCGCCAAATGGACTTGCCGGTCAACAGCGGAGTCGTCGTGACCGATATCGAAGAAGGGAGTTCGGCGGAATCATCCGGCCTCCAGCCGGGCGATGTGATCTTAGAATTGAACCGCCAGCCTATTCCCAACTTTTCGACTTTTCAACGCCTCGCTGACCCGATGAAGTCGAGCGATCTTGCCCTGCTCCTGGTCAACCGCCAGGGGACCATTCTCTATATTCCCGTGCGGGGGGAATAGCGCCAACGCTAGGGCCCCCAGCCATGACCATGATGGCGCAGTTCGAGCCGTCCCGTACCTAGCCATTGCCCAGGCACCTCAGTCTCAGACCAGTCTTCCAGCGAGGGTTGCCTCCGGCACCTTGAAAGACGGATTCACGGTTGACGCCATGGCACCACCGTGCTATCAAAACAAAATTCGTGCTACCTGGAGGATTCGCGATGGCCAGATTGGTGAGATTTGGAGTGTCGTTGGACGACCGGTTGCTCAAGGAGTTCGATCGGCATATCCAGCGACGGAGGTATACGAACCGTTCGGAAGCGCTTCGTGATTTGATTCGCAACAATCTCGTCGGCCAGGAATGGGACGAGAACAAGCCCACGATCGGAACCATTACCTTCGTCTATGATCACCATGTGAGGGATTTGACCGCAAAGCTCACCGACATTCAGCACGACTATCAGGGGCAGATTCTCTCCGGCATGCATGTCCATCTCGACCATGATCATTGCCTGGAAGTGCTCGTTGTCAGGGGAAAAGGATCTCAGATTAGACGGGTCGCGGACGCCATCCTCAGTGTGAAAGGTGTCAAGCACGGCAAACTGGCGATGACGACCACTGGAACTGGGATCACGTGATCGGTCGTCAGCGGGCGGCGGCCTGGACCGCTCTCGTGCTGCTCGCCGTTCCGACGTTGAATCCCGTCTTCGCACACGATCCAGATGCGCTCGAACTGGAGGTGCCGGAAGTGTCGGTCATCGGCGAGCGCCCGACCGCCGCGTCCTCCCAGCAATTCATTCCGGATAAAGAGTATCTGCTCCAGCCACAGGGAAGGCCGGCCCAGGTGCTGCGGCTGATCCCCGGATTTGTCGCCGTCGAGCATTCCGGTGGTGCGGGGAAGGCCGACCAATATTTCCTGCGCGGTTTCGATGGCGATCACGGCACTGATGTCGCGTTTTTTTCAGATGGCATGCCCATCAACTTCCGTTCGCATGCGCACGGACAGGGGTATGCCGACCTGAACTTCATCATCCCTGAAACCATCGAAGGCCTTGATGTGCAGAAAGGCGCCTATCTGCCGGAGTTCGGCGACTTCGACACGGCGGGCGCGGTGAACTTTCGGACCCGGCAGGTCGTCAAGGAGGGAATCGTTCAGGCAGCGGGAGGGCAGTTCGATACTCAGCGGTACATGCTCATGTTCTCTCCCACGAAGGACAGGATCCGCACGTTGTTCGCTGGTGAGGGCTACTACACGAACGGCCCTTTCCTGAACGACAATCGGTACTTTCGCGCGAATCTTCTTGGGAAGATCACCACGAATTTCTCCAGCCGCGATGAAGTGAGCCTGACGGCCACCTTTCACAAGGCGCAATGGAACGCTTCTGGGGAAATCCCGCTGCGGGCGGTTTCGGACGGCACTCTCGATCGCTTCGGCGCCATCGATCCCTCAGAAGGCGGCAAGACTCTGCGCAGCACCGCCCGGCTGAATTATCATTATGATACCCACTCAGGAGGCCAATTTTTTGCCAATGCCTACGCCCAGTATTACACCTTCGACCTGTACACGAATTTTACATTTTTCCTCCACGATCCGATCAACGGCGACGGCATACAGCAACACGACAACAGGGTCATGTACGGAGGAGACATCGGATACACGCAGCGGGCAGAGGTATTGGGAGTTCCGAGTGTTGGCACGATCGGTGTTCAAACCAGGCTGGATGATATTCATGCGCGGCTGGGGACGCAGGTGAGACGCAACCCGCTTGGTACGACGATGGATAGCGACATCCTTGAAGCCTCCTATGCCCCCTATATCAAAGCCGAAGTCCAACCGCTCCCGTGGATGCGAGTGACGGGCGGATTCCGCGCCGAAACGTTTACCTTCGACGTGCGAAACCGGTGCCCAGACTGTGCTGAACAACCGGCGGGACGGCGCACATCAAGCATTGTGCTTCCGAAGGCCAATCTGATCCTTGGCCCATGGCTTCGGAGCGAGTTCTTTGCCAATTACGGCGAGGGCTACCACAGCAACGACGCGCGATCGGTGGTGGTGTCCGGCTCTTCACCGCTCGCTCGAGCGCGAACGTATGAAGTAGGGGTGCGTTCAAAACCGTGGGGGCCCGACGGCATCGAATTTGTCACAACCCTGTGGGGGATCGATCTCAAGTCGGAATTGGTGTTCGTTGGAGACGAAGGAACGACGGAGAGCCGCGGCGCCACCCGGCGGCGAGGGGTGGAGGTTGCTGCACGCGGCCAGTTGTGGGGCCCGATCTATCTGAACGGCAGCCTCACGTGGTCGAAAGCAGAATTCAACAACGGTGAGGCGATTCCATTGGCGTCGGAATTGACCGCGTACGGCGCCATCCTCGTTCAGTGGCCGGAGGGCTTGCGCTCCCAGATACAAGCCACGTACCTCGGAGTGAGACCGTTGATTGAGGATCGGAGCGCAAAAGCCCCGTCATGGATTGATATCGATCTATCGGAGCGATATATACTCCCCGTCAAGCTTTCACACGGGCGGCTCGAGGCGTTTTTGTTCATCCAGAATCTGCTCAATACCAAATGGGAGCAGGCCACGTTTTACTTTGAATCGCGTTTGCGCAACGAGGCAGCCGGAGTCAACGATATCCACTTTGTGCCTGGCAATCCCCGGTTCTTCATGGGGGGG
>DASTQE010000138.1:0-4376 GCA_035761895.1 Nitrospira sp.
GAGGAACGTGTGCGCATTCCCAACGCGTGCAGGGAGCTGGCCGTCCGGGCCGGGCTTCCCCTGACGCTGACCCCGGCCGAGGCCAAGCGCGCCATCGCATACCTCCGCGTCATGAACAGCCAGGACCCAGCGGTCGCACGCTGCCGCCTGGCGCTCCCGCGGTAGGATCAAACTGGATTGAACGTGTGCAGATTGCTTACAATGGCGGGCACTGACCACACGTGGGCTTGCGCCGCTTAGGCCCTATTTGGTGCCCTTAGCACAGGAAGATCGCGTGAGAGCCCTGCGTATCCTATTGTCCCAGGATGCTCGAAATTTCTTGGCTATGATTCGAGCACAGTGGGGCGGAGCGTTGACTGCAGATTAGCGCGCAAGCGTCATCGGGACCACTAGGCTGTATGGACCCCACCATCAGAAGATTGGTCTCACTCGATTACTCGTTATAGGTGAGGTGTCGAGCGCTGCGCCGTATGGGGGGCCGGAACCCGGAATCGCGCTTCGGGTCGCCCCTTTTGGTAGCCGGATCTCGACACCGCGTACGGACGCCTTGTAACTGGACAAAAGAAAACGGCGCCCCCGCACATGCGAGTCCGCCACCTTCTCAAAAAACGCTACTTCTATTAAGCGCGGTCGAGTTCGGCCGGAAGGTAACTCGTCACTTCCATACCGGCCTCTGTCTCAGTGATTTCGGGTTTGAACCACGTTTTCATGGTCGTCTCCTCCTTGGTGTGCTGAAGATCTACACAATGGATCTGGTAACGAGCCATGAGACGCACAATGCTTGGCGGATGAATATGGCATGACAGTCGCATTAAGAAAGTCGTACGGTCCCAGCAAAGGCTATCGCTCAAGTCTTTCTAAGTGGAGTGTGAATGCCCGTTGACAGACAGACCGACGTGAATGCCTAAGAGCACCCAGAGCCGAATGGAAGCTTCCGCCATGTCCTCAGGAGGCTTGAACGTCCTGATCGTTTATGGAACCACCTGCCAGGGACATTGCCCCTCATCTTCGGTTATAGAGGCAAACCATGTTGCACTGGTTCCGCCGAATTTTACCGCGCCAATTGATGTTTTTTCCCCTGTTCGAACGGCATGCCGCTGTCATGGTGGATGCCGCAAGCTCGCTGCGCGAAATGCTTGCAGGCGAAGGTCAGCTCGCGGCTTTCTGCCAAGAAATCATCGCGCGGGAACATGAGGCTGACGAGATCGCTCGGGACGTTCTCATCGGTCTTCGAACCACCTTCATCACGCCCTTTGATCGAGCGGACATCCAGGAGCTCATTACGTCGATGGACAATTCAGTGGATCAGATGCAGCAGACGGCCAAAGCGATCGTGCTGTTCGAAATGACGACGTTTGACAGTGAGATGCAGGCCATGAGTGGCGCGATCGTCGAATGCGCCGAACTTGTTCAGCGGGCGGTATCGATGCTTCCGGATGTCGCAAAGAACGCATCGGAAATCAATGAAACCTGCCTCAGGGTCACGAGCATCGAGGGCGACGCCGATGATATGCACGATCGAGGGCTCAAGCACCTGTATCAACGGGCCAAAGCGGGTGATCCAATGGACTTCATTCGCGGCAACGAGATTTACAACCATCTAGAGAACACGGTCGACAGGTTGGAGGACGTTGCGAATGAAATTCAGGGCATTGTCATCGAGCACGCTTGAGAGCGATAGTTCGCTTACATGAGTACTGGCAGTCTCGCGCTCATCGTCATACTCGTCGCGATCGCCTTCATTTTTGACTTCCTCAATGGTCTCCATGATGCAGCAAACTCCATAGCTACAGTCGTCTCGACGCGGGTCCTGTCGCCAAGCGTAGCTGTTGTCTGGGCTGCTTTCTTTAACTTTATCGCCTTTTTATTCTTTGGGTTGCACGTCGCTCAAACCATCGGTGTGGGTCTTATCGCCGCCGATGTTGTGGATTGGCGGGTGATCTTCGGCGCGCTTATGGGTGCGATAAGTTGGAATCTGATCACTTGGTGGGGAGGCATTCCTTCGTCAAGTTCGCACGCGCTCATAGGCGGTCTCTTGGGCGCCGGCACGGCGAAGGCCGGTATCGGCGCCGTGGTTTGGCCTGGAGTAGTGAAAACAGTCGGCGCCATCGTCTGGTCACCGCTGTTGGGTTTCACCTTAGCTATCCTGCTTTGGCTGGGGATCGCCTGGGCATTTCTGCGAAGCGCCCCGCTAGCCGTGGACCGAATCTTTCGCGTTCTGCAAATGGGCTCAGCGGCTCTTTATTCCATTGGCCACGGTGGCAATGATGCTCAAAAGACGATGGGCATCATAGCGGGACTCCTTTACGCGGAGGGATTGCTGGGGCCAGAGTTTTACGTTCCGTTTTGGATTGTGTTGTCGTGCCATGCCGCGATGGCGCTCGGAACTCTAATCGGAGGATGGCGCATCGTTCGCACGATGGGCTCGCGGATCACACGGCTCAAACCAGTGCAGGGCTTTTGCGCCGAGACGGCCGGGGCTGCAACGCTCTATCTAGCGACCTCCTTGGGCGTGCCGGTATCGACGACCCACACAATCACTGGGGCTATTATGGGAGTTGGCTCAGCGCGGAGAGTCTCGGCGGTCCGGTGGGGCATTGCTGGCAGCATCATGATTGCATGGTTGGTGACGATGCCCGCCGCTGCACTGATTGGGGCGTTGTTCTACGCATCTGCAACCCTACTTTGATGCTCTTTCCGCTTCAGGAGCTTACCTCAGCGCCTGGTCTCAGACCTTCAGTTTCGTGCCAATAGCGGCCACACGCCCTAGACAGGGGTGGGACTTACTTTTGAGCTAGAGTTGACCGATTTTCTGGGAGGCTCTGGAGAAGACGCTTGGTTGTTCGATTACAACAACGCTTTTTCGGAGTGTGGGGGCGGTCACTTCTTGAGTGAAGGGCCGGTTGATATGTAGCTCACGGGTCGCTTGACGTTGAACCCCTGTTGCTGTCGTTTGCCAGTTCGAGCGCGAGGAGAGGCGAACCTGATCGACTCCGACTCGCGCTCGCACCAGTGTTTCTGTTGGGCTTTCAATCGTTATTTCAATTGTCATTGCGACGAACCCTGACAGCCGGCCATTGGTTTTTGCTCGCGTGAACGCGCGTGCTGTGCGCCGACAGCTTGGGAACTTTTTGGCCAACCTGCCGTTGCCAAACTAAGTCGCCGCCATTCAGGACATAGGTGTGAAATGCCAACTTCTCGTCAGCCCAGGTGCTCTCATATTCGACTTCTGCCGCAAATCGGCGCTCTCCTTTTTCTCCTCTTAGCCCCGCTCGCTGCACCAGCAAATGCACAGGACGTCTCTGTTTCAATCGATTTCCGCACCACGTTGGAGCCGCACGGGCGCTGGAGCCATCATGACCGATGGGGAGAAGTCTGGATTCCCGCTCACGAACAGGAAGAGTGGGCTCCCTACACCAGGGGCCGATGGGTCTACACCGACGACTGGGGTTGGTATTGGGTCAGCGCCGAGGAGGAGGCGGACTGGGGCTGGGTAACCTTCCACTATGGTCGCTGGGTTTATGATGACGAGGGCTGGATCTGGATTCCCGGAAGGGAATGGGCTCCGGCGTGGGTTACTTGGCGTCGAGGTGGTGATCGCATTGGTTGGGCACCGCAGCCCCCAGATGAGATCTATATCGAGATCCGTGACAACCCGCGCTACTGGGTTTTTGTTGAGCCGCGAGACTTTGTCTCGGTGACCCTCTGGACCGAGGTGGAACCGGCGTGGCGGCACACAGAGCTTCTTCAGCAAACGGTGATCGTCAACCGCACTGTTATCGTGCGCGAGCGAGGTTCGATCATTGCGGTAAATCCCGGCATCGAGCCGGCCATTATCGCCAGAGAGGTCGGTGAGCCGATACGCACTTACGAAGTGCGTCCGCGCGTCCTCGCTGGTACGGCGGAGATCAAGGATGCCATTGAGGTCCGCCCTGGCGAGGCTCCGGGTGAACTGAAAAAGCAAGAGCCGGTTGTTCGCGAGACTCGCAATCTGATCGAGCCCGCGAAGACCGAGCAACCGCCGCAGGCCCTTGCTCCCGATGAGAAGGGTCGCCTTGGGGAACGCCCGCCGCGCGCCGCCGAAGGCGTGGCCCCCGGCGAAGAGTCCGAAAAGAAAGCTGAGGAGCCAAGCAAGGCAGAAGGACCCGGCAAGAAGGCCGAGGAACCGACCAAGCCAGAGCCGAGCAAGAAAGCCGAAGAGCCAAGCAAGCGAGAAGAGCCAGGCAAGAAGGCTGAAGAGCCAATCAGGGCTGATCAGCCAGGCAAGAAGGCAGAAGAGCCGAGCAAGCGCGAAGAGCCGGGCAAGAAGGCCGAAGAGCCAAGCAGGGCTGAACAGCCAGGAAAGAAGGCAGAGGAGCCGAGTAAGCGAGAAGAGC
>DASTQE010000139.1:0-5934 GCA_035761895.1 Nitrospira sp.
GCCACTGTCGTCCTCCTTGATTAAGCGGACAGCCATCAGCGTTCAGCTGGCAGCGTTCCTAAGTTGAGATGCTTGCTCCTGAGCTGAGAGCTGTTCGCTGACATCTTCGCATCACATCGACCGGAGCAGCTGCGCCAGCTGATGGCGTCCCGCCGTTCCGGTCATGACCTTCGCGATCTTCCGTGCGGAGAGAAACTGCTTGATGAGCCGATTGACCTCCGTCACATTCGTCCCGCTCCCGCGCGCGATGCGTTTCTTGCGGCTTCCATTGATGCAGGTATGATCACGGCGTTCCCGCACGGTCATGGAATCAATCATCGCCATGACCCGCTTCAACTCGCGCTCGGGCACCTGTCCTTCCATGGCGCTCTTGAGCTTCTGGCCGCCGGGCAGCATGCCCAGAATTTGATCCAACGAGCCCAACTTGTTAACTTGTCCGAGCTGGGCTCGGAAATCTTCCAGCGTAAACGTATTGGTGCTCAGCCGCTTCTGTGCTTCCTCCGCCTGCTCACGCGTGAAGGTCTCCTGGGCCTTCTCGATGAGGGACAGCACGTCGCCCATGCCCAGGATGCGGGACGCCATCCGGTCCGGATGAAAGAGCTCCAACGCGTCGAGTTTTTCGCCGACGCCGAGAAACTTGACGGGTTTTCCCGTGACCGCCCTGATCGACAGCAGCGCCCCGCCCCTGGCATCACCTTCCACTTTGGTGAGAATGATGCCGGTGAGACCGACACGCTGATCGAACCGGCCGGCCATGGTGACCGCATCCTGGCCGGTCATGGCGTCCGCCACGAGCAATACCTCATTCGGCATAACCGCGGATTTGACAGCAGCCAATTCGTTCATGAGTTCGTCGTCCACGTGCAGGCGGCCGCCGGTATCGAGCACAACGACATCAAATCCTTGTGCCCGGCCGCGCTCGACGCCCGCTAGGCAGACCCGGACGACATCGTCCGCCGTTGTCCCCGGCTGATCCTGGCGGTGGACATCGACGTCCAGACTGCGTCCGATACTGGACAACTGATCAGCGGCGGCGGGCCGGCGGGGATCGGCGGCAACGAGCAACACGCGCTTGCCCTGTTGCTTGAAAAACTTGGCGAGTTTCCCGCACGTCGTGGTTTTTCCTGACCCTTGCAAACCGACCATCATGACGACCGTGGGGGGGACCGAGGCCAGCGAGAGCCCTGCCCGCTCCTGCCCCATCATCGCCCGCAGTTCGTCCCACACCACTTTCACCACATGGTGACCTGGCGTCAGGCTCTGCAGCACCTCCTGTCCGATGGCCTTTTGTCTGACACGTTCCACGAAGTCTTTGACGATCTTGAAGTTGACATCCGCCTCCAAGAGCGCGAGACGGACTTCCTTGAGCGCCTCCGCGATGTTCTCTTCGCTGAGGACACCGGTCCCCCGAAGTTTTTTCAGGATGTTTTCGAATTTCTCGCTGAGCTGATCCAGCATTCGCCACCAGAGAAAAAGGCAATCGAAGCCTTACCTGAGGAGCCTGTCCGCACTATCCTTCGTCACGAGGCGAAGGAGTCGCAGGCAGATGCGCGACCACAGGCTCTGAAAAACCGGATGCGTATTCGATGGAATACGGAGGCTTTTTCAGCGCCGAGCACTATGCAGACGCTTGTGCATCATTCGCCGCAGAAGAGGGGCAGTGTCAAACAAGCTCCTATAATCGTCGATCGCCTCGAAAAATCTAGCAAAAGAGCACCGCGGAGTCTAATTGAGCCCCCCAGAGAAGTCAAGGCGCAGAGAGTGGCATTCTGGTTGACAGGTCGGACCCCTTTCGCTATGGTCCTCGTCGTAGAATCACTAAGTCACATCAATAGTTTAAGAGGCCTTTGACGTGAGAAAATCGCCCTGGCTGCTGCTGATATTCCTGCTAATCGGCGGGTTGCTCGGCGGCATCCTCGGAGAAATCCTGCGGGTGATGGCCCCGCAAGGCATGATTCAGACGATATTTGCCACGAACGTGACGCCCGGCATCAGCCCGCCGCTGACCATCGACCTCATTCTTCTCAAACTCACGCTTGGATTCAGCTTTAAGGTCAGTCTCCTCACGATCCTCGGCATGCTCCTCGGCATCTACCTGTATAAGAACGTCTAGCCGCCCGATTTCATTTCGAGCTCGCGCAACCTGAGGGCACGGATCCGGTTGCGGATCGCGGCCGCCCGCTCAAATTCCAACTCCTTCGCCGCGGCTTTCATCTCCAACTCGAGCCGGCGGATCTGTTGCTCAACGGCCAAGTCCTCTTCCGCATAGTCGGCTGTGGGTTCCGCGGCCAGTGTCAGTTGTTCGGGCTCGGCGTATGCCTCCGCATACTCAAGCTTCAACACCGCCTTGTGGATGCTCATCGGCACGATCCCGTGCGTCTCGTTGAACGACGCTTGGATCGCCCGACGGCGGGCGGTCTCAGTGATCGCCTGTTGCATCGAGTCCGTGATGACGTCACCGTAGAACAGCACGCGGCCGCGCACGTTTCTCGCGGTGCGGCCAGCCGTTTGAATCAGCGAGCGGTGCGACCGCAGGTAGCCTTCCTTGTCTGCGTCCAGGATGGCCACCAGACTGACTTCCGGCAGATCGAGGCCCTCCCGCAGGAGATTGATCCCGATCAGCACGTCGAACCGGCCCAACCGAAGATCACGGATGATCTCCGCCCGCTCCAGGGTCTTAATGTCTGCGTGGAGATACCGCACCTTGACGCCCAGCTCATGATAGTACTCGCAGAGGTCCTCGGCCATGCGCTTGGTCAGCGTGGTCACCAACACCCGCCCGCCTTGGATGATTTCTTCCCGCACCTCCCCGAGCAAATGATCGACCTGGCCCTTGGCCGGCCGCACTTCAATCACCGGATCCAGCAGGCCGGTCGGACGGATAATCTGTTCGACGACCACGCCTCCGGTATGCTCCAGTTCATAGGGACCAGGGGTGGCGGACACATAGATGACCTGGTTCACGTAACGTTCGAATTCGTGAAACTTGAGCGGGCGATTATCGACCGCGGAAGGCAGGCGGAATCCGTAGTCCACCAACGTTCGTTTGCGAGAGTAATCGCCCTCATACATCCCGCCGACTTGCGGAATGGTCGCATGCGATTCGTCGACAATGAGCAGGTAGTCCTTCGGAAAGTAGTCGATGAGCGTGGGCGGCGGTTCGCCTGGCGCCCGTCCGCTCAGGTGACGCGAGTAATTCTCGATCCCGTGGCAATATCCCATCGCACGGATCATTTCCAAGTCGAACTTCGTTCTCTGCCCAATCCGTTGGGCCTCCAAGAGTTGATTGTGCTTCTTGAAATACGCGATGCGCTCCTCCAATTCCTCCTCGATCCCCGTGATCGCCCGCTGGTAGCGGTCGGGTGCGATCAGATAATGTGTGTTCGGATAGACGGCGATTTTGGGCAGCTTGCGGAGTGATTTCCCTGTCAACGGATCGATTTCATGGATGGCGTCGACCACGTCGCCGAATAGCTCGATGCGAACGGAGACTGCTTCGTTCGACGCGGGAAAAATCTCTATGACGTCGCCGCGCGCGCGGAACGTGCCGCGGTGAAAGTCCACATCATTGCGCGCATACTGAATCTCGACCAGCTTCGCGAGAATCTTCTCGCGCCTGATTTCCATCCCCTCTTCGAGGTAGACGAGCATGTCGTGATAGACCTCGGGAGAGCCGAGGCCATAGATGCAGGACACAGACGAGACGATCAGGACGTCGTTGCGCTGAAGCAACGACGTCGTCGCCGCATGGCGCATCTGGTCGATCGCGTCGTTAATCGACGAGTCCTTTGCAATGTACGTGTCCGTCTGAGGAATATAGGCTTCCGGCTGGTAGTAATCGTAATAGCTGATGAAATACTCGACTGCGTTGCGCGGAAAAAACTGCTTGAACTCCTGATAGAGTTGGCCGGCGAGGGTCTTATTGTGCACCAGGACCAGAGTGGGCTTTTGAACCTGCGCGATGACGTTGGCCATCGTAAAGGTTTTGCCAGACCCGGTCACGCCCAGGAGGGCTTGATGTTTACGACCCTCCTGCACGCCAGCGACCAAGGCATCGATGGCCGGACCTTGGTCTCCGCACGGCTTGAATGGAGCTTCGAGTTGAAAGGGTGGCATGAGGCATCCTACAGGCTGTTACTGTACCATGAGGGGAACGAATCTTGGGAGAGTGCATCACGATCGACGGCTTGCCGATCGTGATGCGAGATGACGAGCGAAAGGCTTCAGCGCCCAAATCGCCGCGGCTTATCCGAACGAAATGAGGGTCGGGAATCTCTCCCGATCCCGGTGCGAATCTCGTGAAGCGCGGGCGACGCGTGATGACTGTGACGACGCTGAGCGGGCCGACGCGCCGGCCGCTCTTCCGTGACCACGGCTGCCGGGGGCAGCGTCGCCAAGGCCGGAAGCGACAGTTTCGTCGTCTGGATTCTGAGCTGCCTCACCATACGAAGATACTCCCGTTCTTCCGCCTGAGATAAAATCAGAAAGGTGGACCCTTCCTTTTCCGCACGACCCGTCCGGCCCGCGCGATGCACGTACGAGTTCGGATTGACCGGCAACTCATAGTGAATGACCTGCGCCACATCCGGAATATCGAGTCCCCGGGCCGCCACGTCCGTGGCCACCAGCGATGTCAGTCGTCCGGCCCGAAAGGCACCGAGCGTCCGTTCCCGCTGAGATTGGCTGTGATTGCCGGTGATCGCACCCACGGAGGCGGATTCTCCGCCAAGCTTGGAGGCCAATCGTCGGACTTTATATTTTTGATCGCAGAAAATCATCGACCGCTCGCCGGCCTTCACGGTCTGCAACAGCGTGTGCACGAGCTGCGTGCGTGAGTGCTCGGCCGGCACCACATAATACGCATGGGTGATCGTTGTCGGGCTGTTCACACCCGGGTCGACAGAAATCCTCGCCGGATCGCGCTGCATGCTCCTGGCGAGTTGCTGAATCTCCGGTGAGAACGTGGCAGAGAACATCAGGGTCTGCCGGTTCGCCGGCAGCAGCCTGAAGATGCGCTGAATGTCGGGCAGAAACCCGCGATCCAACATCTGGTCCGCCTCATCCATCACCACCCACGTGACCGCTCCCAGGTGCAGATGGCCGGATCCCGCAAGATCCAGTAGCCTGCCCGGCGTGCCGACAATGACCTTAGGCGATTGCCGCAGGGCGCGGTAATGCCGCTCGATCGGCGTGCCCCCATACAGGGCAAGGGACGTCGCCGCTGGCGGCGCATATTTTCGTAACTCCATGTCAATCTGCAGCGCCAATTCCCGGGTGGGCGCAAGTATCAGGCTTTCAGGACCCCTCAGGCCTGAGCCGCTTGGAGTCGAGGCGCGCAGCGCACGCACGATCATCGGCAGAAGAAACGCCAGGGTCTTCCCACTTCCCGTCTTGGCCTGAGCCATGACGTCCCGGCCTTCAAGCGCAGGGGGAATAGCTGCCTGTTGAATCGGCGTCGGCGTGGTAATACCCGCCTCCAGCAAGCGTTGGACAAGAAACGAGGGCAAACTCATCTGAGCAAACGTAGACATAGCACTCCTTGTGTGATCAACTTCCTGAGACTGCAAGACGGCCGTTCATCCGGCCGGAAACGCATCAGCGAGATGGGCAATTCTAGGAAGGAGATGAACGGGGCTGCCGGTCGGGCAGCCCCGAGATGAAAAACAACGGCTCGCGCTAGTGCCGGCCGCCACCGAACCCGCCGCGGCCTCCGCCGCCCGAGCGTGGTTCCTGCGGTCGCGCTTCGTTGACGGTCAACGTGCGGCCGCCCAGTTGGGTACCGTTCAAGGCGGTAATCGCCGCCTGAGCCTCTGAATCGCCGGACATTTCCACGAAGCCGAAGCCCCGGGACTGGCCGGTGAACTTATCAGTGATGATTCGGGCTGACGCCACCGACCCATGCGCAGCGAACAGATCGCTCAGTTGCTGCTCGGT
>DASTQE010000140.1:0-5008 GCA_035761895.1 Nitrospira sp.
GATGCCGGCCAGCCAGTGACCGAACGGAACAGAGGCCGAAAACTGCGCCAGATTGACATACGCTCTCACGAAGACTTCGTGGACGAGCTCCCGGACTCGGTCTCGTGGCACGCGCCGGCCCACAATACGGCCGACGTGGCGCTGATAGCGGTCGATCAGCTCGGCGAACCGCTCGGTGTCGCCCTCTCTGATCCGACGGATAAGTTCGTTCTCCTCGCGAAAAGACCTGCCAAGGGGTAACGAGTCGTCGGCCATCGACAGATGAATTCCCGTGATCCGTCTGTCAGTCAGAACGGCAGCGTGGCTCATGATACCACCACGGACGATCTGAGCGAACGGCGTCGGGTTCAGCCGGCGGACGTTGCCGCTTCCGATTCCTGCAATTCGCTCTGTCGTAAAGGTTCGGCCTGAGCAGGCATCCGGTCGTGATGCCGGTGCACGTGCCGCAGCGTCTTGAGCTTCGCCTTCTGTTCCGGTGTCAGCACCGCCACGAGTTCACGTTTGGCTCGAATCCCGATGATCCGCACCGTGGCGTCGAGGGATTCCGTTTCCTTCACCTTTGCCTCGATCGCCGGCAATTCGGTCTTTGGATCCCACATCATGGCGCGCAGTTCACGTTCACTGACGAGTCGGTCCGCTGAGGCGCGAATGGCGGCACGATCTGCATCGAGTGCTACGGCGCGGAGTGTGCTGATCTGTCCATCACTCAGACCGATCTCCTGTTGATGGGCCAAGAGATATCGAAGCACATGGTTGGCGGCGCTCATTTGTCCCCGCCCATGGTGGGACATCATGGGTCCGTTGTCATGGCGAAATCCGCTGTCAGCCCAGGTGGACGGGGTGGGGAGCAATGCACTGCCAAGGGCCATCGTGAAACCCAGAATGAGAGCTGTTCTCATGGATGCCTCCTTTCCCATTGGTCGAAATGCCCGCGCGCTCTTCTATTCCCTAGTCGCAGGAGCTTCGAAAAAGGTTACAGCTAACGCAAGAGGTCGAATGTATTGAGGATGAGGCATTGCGATGTTTGAGAAAGCAGTCGTGGAAGTTCAGATGGATCGTGCCGGATGCTTAAGCGCTTGATTTTTAAGTGCATGCTGGAAGCAATTCCCTCTGCATTTTCTGTGTGACGGTAGGCTACACTGGTGAGCCATGGACTTCCCCGCGGTAGACTTACCGACCCTGCGATGGCTGTTCTCCCTCGGTTGTATCGCTGTCGTCCTGAGCGTGGAATGGGCGGCGCCCTTTCGAACGCCGATCCAATCGAAACTCGAACATGTCTCGACGAATCTAATTATTTTCGGGGGGAATTCGTTGATCGCCCAACTCCTCGCCGGCTGGATGCTGCTCATGTGGAGCAGTTATGTGACGAGCGAGGGCTGGGGACTTCTGTACTATTTGCATCTGGAACCGGTGTCGCACGTCATCACCTCGATCATCGCGCTCGATCTTGTCGCCTATGGCATCCATCGACTCTATCACCGCGTCCCGTTTCTGTGGCGGTTCCATCGCGCCCATCATAGCGATCTCGATATAGATGCGACGACGAGCCTTCGCTTCCATTTCGGCGAAGTTATCATGACCGGCGGAATGAAAGGACTCAGCGTGTGGACATTGGGTGTATCTCCTATCGGCTTCCTCGCCTCAGAGACCATCACACTCGCCGCCGGGCTGTTCTCGCATGGCAACTTGAAATTACCGGGTGGGCTGGAGTCTCGGCTCCGTCTGGCGATCGTGACTCCGACCATGCACTGGATTCATCATTCCCGCCGGTCTGCCGAACACAATACGAATCTTGGAGCAGTCTTCTCCGGTTGGGACCGGGTATTCGGAACCTATTACATGGACGTCGCGCGGGACGAGATTCAATTCGGCTTGGACGAATATCCAGCCCCGGAAGACGTCTCCTTGTTACGGTTCTCTCGCATGCCCTTCGATAGTGCGTGCCGCGGGATGGAGCATGAGCAGATCGTGAGGTCTTCGACGGCTGCTGCGGTCAACGTAAATCGCTAGCCAGAGTCACGTCATGCGGGACGATGCGATTTTCCTCATCCTGCTGGGCTGCCTGCTGACGAGTTGTGTTTCGGCGACGCGTGAACGGGAGGCGCACTGTCTGGCCGCCACAATGATGGATCTGTGGCAGACAGAGCATGAGCTCACCACGACCGAGCAGGCCTGGCGCACCGCTCAACCGGCTCGTGCTGAACGATCAGCCGCCGCACGAGACTCCCTCGCGCTTTCTGTGCGCGTTGCCGGCGCGGACGCGCCTTCCCCTGTCGTCGAGCAAGCCGCGCTTCGGCTTGAAGGTCTACGGCCTGTGTCGAGGACTGAGGCCGACCCGCTGTATCGACATCTCGTTGCCGCGAGAGCCCGTCACGGGCAGGCGATGAAATGGCACGGTCTTGTCGCGCGCCGAGTTCAGACGAGAATCGAAGAAGATGAGATGCTCTATCCGGTGCTGGGTATGTTGGCGACCTCGACGGCGATCGTGCTCTATCCGTTGGTGCGCTGGAATGTTCGCTCGGTCCTGTGGGAGGGGACCGACCCCGATGCAGACGATGATCCGATCCAAAGCTTTTGCGCGGCGCGGTTGGAACAACAGGATTCTGGGCCATGAAAGCCCATTCTGCATCCCAGCCGGGAGTTGCCTGATTGACACGTCCTTTCCTGCCACGTAGCCTGCCCTTGAGTCCTCTATGGGTCGCAAACACGTCGTCATCATCGGAGGCGGATTCGGCGGACTGACGGCCGCCAGAGCGCTGCATCGGCAGGATGTCGTACTTGTCGACCGCACCAATCACCATCTCTTTCAACCGCTGCTCTATCAGGTCGCTACTGCCGCGCTGTCCCCGAGCGACATTGCCTGGCCGTTACGCACCGTCTTCCGCTCTCAACGCAACGTCCGTGTGGTGATGGACGAAGTCCTCTCCATCGACCCCACCGGACGATCCATTCGCCTGCGCGAGAGCGCGGCGATGCCGTTTGATGTACTGATCGTGGCGCCGGGTTCGCGCCACGCCTATTTCGGACACGATGAATGGGAGCCCTTTGCCCCCGGGCTCAAGACGCTGACCGATGCCGTCCGGGTGCGTGAGAGGCTGCTGCTCGCGTTCGAGGACGCTGAACGACGGCACGCGGCGAGCGGCCAGCACGAGCAACTTACGTTCGTGATCGTCGGCGGCGGTCCTACCGGCGTTGAAGTGGCCGGCGCATTGGCGGAGATCGGACGAAAGGCCATGGGACCGGATTTCCCCACTTTGCGGATAGATGATCTGTGTATTTTACTCGTCGAGGGCGGTCCTCGTATTTTGCCCGGCTTCAGCGCTGATCTTTCCGCAAAAGCCACGGCGGCCTTGTCACGTATGGGAGTGACGATCCGGCTGAACAGTCTCGTGAGCTCGGTCTGTGAAGAAGGCGTAATCATCGGGAAGGACTTTGTTCGCTCTGCCGGTATTATTTGGGCGGCGGGCAACAGGGCCTCGTCTCTTTTGACGACGCTGGGCGTCCCACAGGATGGGACGGGTCGAGTGAGGGTGGGGCCGGACCTGACGATTCCCGGCGAACCGTGGATTTTCGTGCTCGGCGATGCGGCTCATTGTGCCGGAAGCGACGGAACGCCCTTGCCAGGGCTGGCTCCGGTCGCGATGCAGCAGGGCCGGTATGTGGCTGACGTCATCGAACGTGAAGTGCCTCCGGGCGACCGTCGGCCATTTGTGTATATGGACCGCGGCATGCTCGCGACCATCGGACGCGCCAAGGCAGTGGCGCAAATCGGGCGGCTTCGCGTCTCAGGACTCATTGCCTGGCTGCTTTGGTGCATCGTGCACATTTTCTTTTTGATCGGGGTGCGCAGCCGCATCCGCGTCATGTCGGAATGGATCTGGTATTACGTGACGTTCAAGCCGGGAGCGAGATTGGTGTTCGAACAGCCCGAGCGGTTGCACCGAACGCCGGCCGGATCTAGTCCGGAGGAGCCATGAAGCCGCGGATTTCGATCATCGATCGGCGTTGATGGAAATCGCATGGAATCCGGAGATGAATCTCGACGACTAACCGGTTCCTCCCAGCAACCTTTGCTCACGCCGGAGGCGCTGGAGCACAGATTTCACACCTGTCTCTCGGATGACACCGGGCCTGTGTCGACGATGACACAACGCCGGCGATGATGTTGTATGCAAGGGCAATCGCGCCACCGCATCTCGTTCGTCATCCGGTTGTGGACACAGGATCTTGAGTTCTGCCTCGGCGGACCCTTCCGTGGAATGCGCCTTGCTGTGGCATCATTGTGAGGAGGGCTACCACATGCACGATCCCGCCTTATGGACCAACTGGTATCTTGCTCTGCTGTTGTTTCCATTCATGATCATCGCGTTGCTGCTTCGGGATTTTCTCGCCGGTCGCGGCCGTCGCCGTTAACTGAAGTCGAATGCCCGGCTCGACCCCGGCGTTGACTTCGCTGGTCAATCGTCACAGACTTGCATCAACGACTCGATGACCACGTCCGGAGGAGGCGCATGATTGTGATGGACTTAAGATACGCGAACATGATAATGGCGTGGACAGTGTCGCTGGGCCTGTTCTGTAACGGGGCACAGGGGGCGGGCAAGACTGAAGTCATGCCGATGGTCAAGTCGGCACCGACGGCGGTCGTGATTGAAGCGGCCGGCAGCGAACCGGACTTGCGCAAACAGCTACGGACGAAGAACCGCGTGGCCGAACTTGGCACGACGTCCGTGCCGTTTTCCCAGGCTCCCACGGGAACCTATGGATTCATTGCACCGCAACCGCTGGGATTGGCTCTAGTGACGCAAAGTCCCGATCTCGTGTTGGAGCGCAGCGCTCCCGCTGCCAACGCCTACGAAATTCACAAACTCGCCGATGGCAGCGGCATGGTGGTGGGATTCATCGAGAAAGCGCTCATCTCGCAGGTGACGCCGGAGAACCGGCCCCATCACGTCCGGATTGCCCTGGGTTCCAATCGTTCCGACAAGACGCCGTACATCGCCGCGGT
>DASTQE010000141.1:0-6695 GCA_035761895.1 Nitrospira sp.
CCTCTTCGAAGAAAAAATTGTCGAAATGCCGGTCGAGCAGCGTCCCGTCCATATCGATCAACACGTCATCGATCGCATCCCAATCGACGAAGTGATGAGTAATGAGTGATGGGTGATGAGTCATGAGGAGAGTATACCGAAGACATTTACTGAACACGAGGCAAGTCGACGGTTGTCTTTCCCAAAATTCCTGTGATACGGTCGCAACCCTCCATTGATGGCTCGCCCATGGCTTCCAACCCTTCACCTATCACCGATCACTCATCGCCACCCGTCATAGCCATCATCGGTCGTCCGAATGTCGGTAAATCAACCCTCTTCAACCGTATTCTCGGAAAAAAAACGGCGATCGTGGACGATGTCCCGGGCGTCACACGTGACCGGAACTATGCGGACGCCACGTATCGCAACCGGGCGTTTCGGCTCGTCGATACAGGCGGGCTCGAGCCTTCCGCCTCGGAAGGGATGATGGCCTTGATCAGGCGCCAGTCCGAACTGGCCATTGCTGAAGCCGATATGCTGGTGCTGTTGGTGGATGGCAGGACGGGGGTCATGCCGCAAGATCAGGATGTCATCCGCCTGTTGCGCGGAACGGCAAAGCCGCTCTTCGTGGTCGTCAACAAAATTGATACGCCCAAAGTGGAACCGCTGGTCGCCGACTTCTATCAGCTCGGCATCGAACACCTCTATCCAATATCGGCCGAGCATGGCCTTGGCGTGGCAGAACTGCTCGACGCGATCTACGACCTGCTTCCGTCCAACGATGAAACCTCGGCCTCCCACACCATGCCCCGGGTGGCGATTGTGGGACGGCCGAATGTCGGCAAGTCCACGCTTCTCAACACGGTGCTGGGCGAAGAACGGGCGGTCGTCAGCGACGTGCCCGGCACGACGAGAGATGCCATCGATTCGCTGGTCGTCTACGAAGACCGCCGCTATCTGCTGACGGACACGGCCGGCATCAGGCGCAGGGGCAAGATCGACCGTGGGATCGAAGGTTACAGCGTGGCGCGTTCGATACGGGCGATCGGACGATCGGATGTCGCCGTGCTCCTCCTCGACGCGCAGGAAGGAATCACCGAACAGGACACGAAGATCGCCGGCATTGTCATTCGGCAGGGCCGTGCCTGTCTGTTGTTGGTGAACAAATGGGATCTGCGACAAGGCGATGCGCAAGCCCGGCAGAAATTCGAGAAAGACCTCAAGCGGCGTTTCCCATTCCTGACCTGGGCGCCGGTCCTCTTTGGTGCGGCGGTGAAGCCCGATTCCCTGCGCAGGCTCTTCCCGTTGATCGACGCGGTATTTTCATCGTTCTCGACCCGTATTCCGACGGGACAGCTCAATCAGTTTCTGCAGAATATTCTCGAGGTGCATCCGCTGCCGTCTCGAAAGGGTAAGCCGGAGCAAATCACCAAATCGGCGTTCATAACGCAGGTCGCGGTGCAGCCTCCGGTGTTTGCGCTGTTTGTCGGCCATCCGGAAAACGTCACGAAGGCGTATGTTCGTTTTCTGGAGAATCAGATCCGTGAGACGTATGGGTTTTCCGGTACGCCCATTCGGCTCCTGGTCAGGAAGAAATAGTAGCCGAGCGAAGGGCTTTCACCTTGACTCCTCAGCACCGTCATGGTTAATTCCCAGGACTGCCGGCGATTTTCGCGCCGACCTAGACCATTTTCTTGCATCCATACATGATGACTCGCGCTGCTTGGCATAAATGCTGTCTCGGTTCGCTCGGCCCCGTGGCCCTGGCGAGCGTGATCACGGTCGCCATGCTTCACGGCTCGCTGGCTGAAGCAGAGCCGACTCAGGCCAGTGACCCTGCAGCACCCACAGAAGCCCCCTCTGCCGACCCTCAATCGTCCGATGCAGGGCCGGTCGAAGTCGACCCTTCCATTACCCTGAAAGGCTCCGTCTGGCGAACCAAGGCCGGGATCGTCTTTCTCAAGACGCCGGTCGGCCTGTTGACGCTCAGTTCCAAGACAACCTTAAAAGACTTGAAAGGTTCCCACGAAGTCTCTTTCTGGCTGCATGATCGCCATTACGTCGTCGAGATACGGCGCCGAAACGACGGCTCTCTCGTCCACCGCTATCTCGGCGGACCGATGACCCCCGGTCCGGATTCCTCAAACACGCTCCAATACTGGGCCCCCGAGGGCGAGCAGACGGTGCATTTTGGGACTCAGGAGGCCAAGCTCTCCGCCTATCATGAAGGCGATCAGGTGACAGTCGAAGTCGATGATTCACGGACGATCATCGGCGTCCATGACCTGCAATTTGATCTGCAGATCAGCCAAGCGCCGCCCTCGGGGTCGCCGGCCCACGTGCTCTTATCGGGTGCCGTGTCGAAAATGAAGTCCAACTTCGTGTTCATCAGGACCCCCGTCGGAGTCGTGATGGTCAATGCCAAGATCGGCATCCCCCCCGTCAAGGTCGGGCATTCCCTCACGCTGCACATTGATGATGGCCGCGTCACCGTTGAAGTGCTCAAGCCCACCAAGCCCGCAACATAACATTCGGGTGATTTGACAGGGCCGCCTTTCACTCCCTAGACTCGCCTGACGATGACACGCCCCGCTGTTCGCCCTCCACAATCGACCGAGGCGTTTGATAAGCTGTACCGAGAGCATGTGGATCTGGTGTACCGTTATGCCCATCGCCTGTGCGGCGAACCCGAGTCGGCAAAGGACTTGGTACAGGAAACATTCCTGAATGCCTATCGCGGGCTCAAGGATTTTCGCGGGGATTCCCGGATCTCGACGTGGCTGTATACCATTGCCTCCCGCGCGTGCCTGCGCATGCGCCGAAAACGCAAGGGAGCCCCTGAGCGTGAACTTTCCCTCGAGGAATTTGTCCCCACTTCTGAAGGCGAGTTTCGCCTGCAGATTGCGGTGGACGGATTAACGCCCGAGCAGGCGCTCGAGAACAAGGAGCTGCGCGAGGCGCTTGAACAGGCGATCAACAAATTGCCCAAGAAATACCGGATGGCGCTGGTATTGAGAGACATGGAGGGATTGTCGGCAGGAGAAACGGGCGCCATCATGGGATTGACCGAGCGGGCGGTAAAATCGCGGCTTCATCGGGCGCGATTGTTCGTCAGACGTGAGCTGAGCGCGGGCGGTATCGCGCAGGAAGATCGTCCATCGCAACAGGACTGGCGACCCAGGGAGGCCGGTTCATGACGAGGGGAAACACGCACGAGCCGGGTGAAGGACGGTGTCTGGACATTCTTCGGCAATTGTCCGCCTATATCGACGACGAGCTGCCCGAAGACATTTGCGCCGAGCTTCGACGCCATGTCGGCGCCTGTCCAAACTGTGAAGTGTTCATTGCCTCGCTTCGCGACACTGTGCGGTTATGCCGCCATCATCAGCCGCCTCCGTTATCAGCTCATGATCGTGCAGAACTTCGACAAGAAATTCTCCGGGCCTGGAAACCGGAGGCACATTCATGAAGCGACACATCGCCATCGGAGCCGTCCTCGGATGGCTGCTCGGCCTGATCGGCTCTGCGCCGGCGACACCAGTGACACCGGTGGACCTTGAACAGGGACGGACGATCTACGAGCGGCATTGCGCCGACTGTCATGGGGCCGAGGGCCGGGGCGACGGCCGATTCGCCATCTCCTTGTCGCCGCGGCCTGGCAACTTGGTTTCCGCTCAGACCTCAGCCAAGTCCGATCAGGAACTGTTGAAGATTATTGCCAGAGGACGGCCTCGCACCGCTATGGGCGGTTGGGATGACCGCTTATCTCAGGAAGACCAGGTCGCTGTTTTGGCCTATATCCGCTCGCTGGTGAAATTTACCCGCTCGGCCACGCCGCCTCCTCCCCAGCCGTAGTCGGAGGTTCACGCTCACGCCCCTTTCGCATCGTAAAATCCGCGTGGTACAGTATTTCGCTTTATCCCTTCTCTTCCTCAAGGAGTGAATGGCTCATGATCAGCCTCATCGGTCTTCATCGTTCGATCCCCACGATATTGATTGCCGTACTTGTCTTCGCCGTATCTCCTGTCGGAGCGGCCTCCGTCAAGAACAAGTCCAAGGGCTTGTCGCCAGCTGCGTCGGTGGCCCTGCAGTACGCGGAGGCGATCTCCAAGGGTGACATCGCTAAGACCGCCAATCTCGACTTCACCTGCCAGTATCGTCAGGTGTCCGCGGCCCGGTCCGGTCGGGTTTCCTCTCCAGCCTCGGCACCGGCTGATTTTTCCAACGACACCTGTTGGCGCGAAATCAAAACGGCTCATGAACCGGTCTTGTCTCGAGTGGACGGCGGGATGGAGGTGCTCTGGCCCACGAACGGCGCGTTGCCATTTTTTCGCGATGACCTGTCCCACTACCCGGCATCCGCGTTCGTCATGGATCTGATCGGCTTGTCTCCCCCCGGCAGCGGTCTTCACCTTACTGCGGTCGCGACAACGTCGTTGCCGAATGCGTCCTTTCATGTGCGCCCGCAGGCGCCGCTGATCTCGGTGCCGGCGACCTTGGTGACGCTCAACGTGACGTATCAGGACCCGCTGACCGCTCCCATCACCAAAGCGCCCGGCAGCTATAAATGGACCAACACCGTGAAGCCGGCACGCCGGGCGGTGAAAAGCCTCAACACACAGTGGGTGGTGCTCTCTGGCCTCAAGAAGCATGGATTCCCGAGCGACTCGGCCGTGGTCAATCTCCTGGTGAACGACGGGTCTCCGGTTGACGGCATTCCGCAGGAAATCATCCCTTTCGTGACCGAATCCAGTAAGGCGATTCCCGGCTCCGTCGTGTGGTGGGGCCCCGAAGACGCGCCGGGCCTGCTGGTCGCCTCGGCCGCACGGGCCGCTGCCTTTCCGAGTTTGCGTGATCGTGTCGCTTTGCTGAATCGCGTCCTGATTATCGATCCAAATCAAGCGGAGGCCCTGACGGTCCTGACGAAAGATCTTTACTCGGCGATCCTTCGCGAAGCGGTGCAGGCGCACAAACTGAACGTGAAAGATCCCGCGTTGGCGATGGCGGTGAACGAGCAGTATTGGAATGTCTATGCGCAAGGTGAGCGCCTGGACCTCTCGCTGGACATGGAGATGGGAGGGTTGGAACAGCCGACCACGGCCGATTACCTGTATCGTCTGCTTCCCGCGCTGCGCACGTTGGCAGAGGTGCGGCCAGAGCAACTGGATAATCGCTTCAGGTGGGGTGTCGCGTTACGGTGGAATCTTGATCAGGATCTCTCCATCGAAGTGCACGAGCAGCTGGTCAAGGATGTGCCATCCGAGCGGAAAACCGCCAAAGCGGAAGCGCTTTTACAATTGGCCTGGTCGCGCATCAACAAGGTCGCCTGGAACCGGAACCTTGATGACAAAGATGTTCGCGCCGCCTATCAAGACGCCGACCAAGCCGGCGGCTTCGCCGAAATTCCGCTGGACAAGTTCATCGCCGAATACACCAAGGCGTACAGCCTGCTGTTCACGCCGAACCGCAATAATGGCGCGATCCTGGAGCGTCTGACGGAAGCGAAACGATGGTTTGGAGAAGTGCCGGGCAATAACCAGCAGATCTGGGACTTTTTCATCGGAGCAGACTCTTTGAAATCCGTCCTTGACGCCGATCCGATCTTTCAGCCGCTCCTCGCCTCAGGAGCGTCGAACAAGGGGTGACGCTGCCGCTCAGCCATGGTCCGGTTGAGCCGAAATCCACGCGATCTCAGCTTTCCCGCCGTCGAGCACGCAACGGCCGAAGGCCTGCTGGCCATTGGCGGCGACCTGCGCACCGAGCGGCTGCTCGAAGCCTACCGTCACGGAATCTTTCCCTGGTACAACGAAGGGCAGCCGATCCTCTGGTGGTCTCCGGATCCCAGGACCGTGCTCTTTCCAGAGCATCTCCACATCTCACGCAGCCTGAAGCGCAGTCTTCGGCCCGGCCGTTTCACGGTGACGTTCGACAGGTGTTTTGAGACGGTTGTGCGGCATTGCGCCGGCCCGCGGCCGCAGCATCCGGCAGGCGGGACCTGGATCACGCCGGCGATGATGGAGGCCTATACCGCACTTCACGTGGAAGGCTATGCCCACTCAGTCGAGACCTGGCAGGACGACCAATTGGTCGGTGGCTTGTACGGAGTGGCAATCGGCAGCGCCTTCTTCGCCGAATCGATGTTCACCAAGGTGGATGACGCATCAAAGGTCGCCTTGGTTTCCCTTGTCCGCCAACTCAGCACATGGAGATTTCGCATCATCGACTGCCAACAATCTTCGCCCCACGTATTGCGCTTAGGCGCCCAAGAAATCCCCCGCCACGCGTACATTGAACATCTCAGAACAGCCGTCACGCAACCCGGCCGGCACGGCCGCTGGCAGTTCGATCCAGATCAAGCTTAGTGAAATTGCTAGGCGTCGACTGGAAGCGTCAAGCGATTTGACAAGGTCCATTGGTCTTCGGAGGCGCGGACTTGGGAAATCTTCTCACCCGCCTACCCTGCCGTGCCGACACGCGGCTTGTCGCCCCCAGCAGGCGGATAGTCGCCTTGTCCGATTTGCGATGGCTGCAGGGACCTATGGCTGCGTCATTTCTCACCCACCCAACCCTGGGCGCGCCAAGACGCGCCCTTTTCCCAGGCGACGATGGCGAGACGCACTCTTCGAAGGTCCGTTCCAATCATCCTTCCAAGCTTGCTTGTACGACTTCCCTCAGGGTGGGCTAGGTTGCTTCCAACTGCGCGCTTCAACGAG
>DASTQE010000142.1:0-15662 GCA_035761895.1 Nitrospira sp.
TTCGACACTCAGAATGGCAAGACAGCTCGCGATGGCAAGGCGAGAGCGTCTTCTTATCCGGTTCGATCTGTCGGAGCGCACAATCACGCTTCGCGGGGCAGATACCGCCACGGTCCTGAATGTCTATAGCTATGGGGACAAGGAGATCGTCGTGGATCAACCCACCGCCGGCACCGATCTATTCTTCCATCCCAGTGGCCGTTCAGCCAGCGCCAGCACCATTGTCATTCATGATCGGGAACATCGCCGCACCACGGTCACCGTGAGTCTGACCGGGCGAGTCGTCATTTCATGACCGGTCTCGCGCTCACCCATGATGTCAACGGCGCCACTTTTTCAGAAGTGCTGGTGGCCATGGCCTTAACGTCGGTGGGAGTACTGGGAGCCATGGGGGCCTTTCTGGCCGCCGAGAAAAGCCTCAGCCGGGATGGTCTCGCCACGAGGGCTCTCGCCATGGCGGAATCCAGGCTTGAAGCCAAACGCGCAGCCGCTTGGGAACAGTTGCTCGTGGATGATCTTGATCATGATGGACTGCCGGATGTGACGATGCATGACGACGGGACGAACGGGGATCACACGGCCGGAGACGGGATCTATTCGGCCATCTGGGAGCATCAAAGCGTCACGCTGATTTGGACCGTCCGGTTCAGTGACGCGGGGAGTCCTGGCAGTTCAGGCGCTGTTGCCATCGACGCGCGCGGCGTCTATCGGACGAGCACCGGGGAGCGTGAAATACGTCTGGCCACGCTCCGGGCGAATCCCGCCTTCGCCGGAACGCATTGAAGGAAGAGGCTCCATGACACCTGAACAGGATCATAGGAGGCCACCGGTCCTTAACAACCGCAGAGGCTTCAGCCTAGTCGAAGTGATGGCGGCCATGGCGGCGGGGCTCGTCGTGCTCCTCGCCGCCTTGCAATCGGTGCTGTACTTTCAACGCGAGTTTGTGCGCCAACACGAGCAGATCGTGCAACAACAAGACGTCCGCCTGGGTCTGGAGCTGTTCGAGCAGGAGCTTCGGCTGGCCGGGTGGGGAGCGTTGTCGGTCATCCGTTCAGATGTCGTCGAGTTCACGGCGAACGTCAGCGGACTCATGACCAACGTGATTGCGCTCGCGGCTCCGGGGCAGACAACGCTGACTGTGGAAGACGGGCGAGGATGGCCGGAGAACAAGCTCGTGAGGGTCTGCTGGAACGATCAGTGCGACATCTTTACCTTGGCACGCGCGGGACAGCGCAATCTGCTGATGCTGGTTGAGCCGGCTTCGCGGCCGATTCCATCCGGCGCTTCGGTGATGGTCATGAATCGTGTGCGCTACTACAGCCGTCCTGACGAGCACGGGATTATGAGGTGGCTGCGCCAGATCGACGGCGGCGCCAGTGTTCTCACGAGCAATATTGCGCGTCTGACATTGTCGTATTGGGACGCTCAGGGGCGTCCGACTCTGCATCCCGCCTCGGTGCGTCGCGTCATCGTGGAGCTCGCGCTTCCCGGCCGGGCGATAACGGAATTGAGAGAGATCAGTCTACGCACGTAATCGGCAGCGGAGGTGACAAGAATGGCCCGCATGCACAAGATTGGAGACAGTCATGGTCACGTGCTCCTCGCGGCTCTCATGGTCATCATCATGCTCGTGCTGATGAGCATGACCCTGTTGCATCTCACCGGTCAGGATGCGCCAGGAATTTCAGCCATGCGAGAGCAGACTCAGGCGCTGCACTTGGCGGAGGGGGCTGCAGATCTCGTCATCAGCTGGTTTCATGAACCATCCGCTGCGCCGGAATCGCTGGCCGGCTTGCTAATGAAACGACAGGAAGCGGGAGACGGGCCCTCATTTTTCGATGCCACGGGGCGCTCACAGTTCGTGGGATCCTCTGAACGGCCGGATATCCTCCTCGATGCGTCCAATGAGAGTGACGCACGGATCCTCAACGGCTCAGCGAGCGGATTCACCGGGGCTTTGTCGGACCTCGGGCGTCTGGACCGGCTGAAAATATACGCGCCGTCACAGCCAGGCCTGCTTGGCACGGTGGAAGTCAGCGCTTCAACGAGAGGACGTCGGCCTCTGCCCGGTACGATCCGACTGCAACTGGGTGCGTTGAACATCCCGGCGATAGGAGCGGCAGTCCAGACCGGTCAAGGGCTGGGAACCGTGGCACCGGGCGGAGCTTCGACCATTATGACGCATTGGGGAGACATCCGCGTGACCGGCGACATGGTGGTGAACCACGATCACGATCTCGTGGTAAAAAGCGGCAGCGCACCCGTCACCGGTCAGTCCTATGAGACGCTGAGGATCTTGGAGGACCGGTGGGTGGATTATTGGATCGGCGGGAACGTCTCGCTGTTGTCACCGTCGGGGAGCGGAGGCGGATTCTCGGCGAACGTCCACATCCATCAACAGCCGAGCCCGGGAGTACGGTTTGATCGCTGGGATTACGATCTCTTGAAGAAGACAGCTCAGCGACATGGGACCTATTACCGTCTGGGGCGGGACGGCCGGCTCCACCACCTAGGAGCCAGCGAACCCGACCCCGGGTTATCGCCGGCCGAAGTCTTGACGACATCGGCGGTGGGGCAATCCCACGGCCTTCTGTTCATCGACACGTGGGATGGCGAAGCACCAACCCAGGAGAATTTAGGCACGTTGGTCATCGATACGGACTACATGGAAGCGCTCTTGGTTGTCCAAGGACACGTCGTGGTGAAACCAAGCGGCGTCGGGCGCACCCTGACGGTATTGAGTCCGCCGCCCGAAGGGAGCAGTTCACTGAGCGGCCGGATACCTGTCACCTTGTCCGGGATTCATCTTAACGGCCTGCTGTATGCGGCGGGAACGATCACGATTGAGCGTGAGACCCGCATCTATGGGGCCCTCGTAGCGGCTGGTACCGTGGCGACAGGAGGGGCCACGCCGCTTCTGGAAGTCTGGTACAACTCGGATTTTAGCAAGGGACTGTTTCGGGGCCTTCCCCTGGTCTACCGCGCTCCAGCCACCTGGCAAGTGAAATATTGAGGTGAGTGGTCCATGGAGGGTGGCCATCTTTCAGTCGGCAACATGGGCGGCTTCCTTTCGGTTGGGTCACCGACGCGAACACTGGGAGCGATGTGAAGGCCTCTCGGTTGTCCATCGAGCAAAATGTCCTTGATGTGCTCGTCTGCCGTGGGCTTCTCTCGCAAGCCGAGCTTGACCGGGCGGTCGAAGAAGCGGCCCGCGGCGGCATCGATATCGAAACGCTGCTCTTGGACCGCTATCAGGTGCCGAAGCCTGTGTTGGGCGCGATCCTCAGCGATTATTACCAATGTCCATACCTTCCCTTTGACGAACGGACTGTGATCGATTCCGATTTAGCCCGGACGCTCAGTCATGATTATCTGAAAAAGAATCTGTGGTTGCCGATCGCGCGTAAGGGCCAGCTCCTCGACGTGGTGACGCATGACCCTCACGATCTCGAACGAGGGTGGGATGTAAGGCGAAGCTTTCCCGGGATGACCATCCGTTATTCGGTGGGTCTGCGCCGTGACGTCGAGCAGTTTCTGGGCGCGCTCGCATCGCAGGGAGGCGGGTCTGCCATCGGAACGCTGCTCAGCGAGTTGGTGGAAGACGTGCCTCCCGAGCCGGCGCCGGAACTTTCCGCCGGTCCCATCGATGAAAACGATTCCCTCATCGTACGGCTTACCAGTCATTTGATCACCGAAGCGGACCGCCTTGGCGCTTCGGACCTGCATCTCGAGCCTTGCACCGGCAAGAAGGACATGAACATTCGCTTTCGGGTCGACGGCACCTGCTTCAACTACACGAAGGTCCCCGCTGTCTACCGGAGAGCCCTCGTCTCGCGCATCAAGATCATGGCGAATCTCGATATTGCCGAGCGGCGCAAGCCGCAGGACGGAAAAATCCGCTTCAAGCTCGGCAATCAGCGAACCATCGAGTTGCGTGTCGCGACCTTACCTACGGCTGGCGGCAACGAAGATGCCGTGCTGCGACTGCTGACGGCTAAGGAACCCATGCCGTTGGAAGCCATGGAATTCATGCCGGGAACCTTACAGACCATCACGATGCTGGCCGAGAAGCCGCATGGCATCTTCTTGTGCGTGGGTCCGACGGGCTCCGGGAAAACCACGTTGCTACACGCGATTTTGAAGCATATCAACACCGAAGAGCGGAAAATCTGGACGGCGGAAGACCCCATTGAGATTACACAGGAAGGGCTGCGCCAGCTCCAGATTCATCAGAAGATCGGGTTGGATTTCGCCACCGCCATGCGGGCGTTTTTGCGGGCAGATCCGGACGTCATCATGATCGGTGAGATGCGGGACAAGGAAACCGCCGACATCGCGATCGAAGCGTCCCTCACCGGCCACCTCGTGTTCAGCACCCTCCATACCAACAGCGCCGTCGAAACCGTCATCCGCCTCTTGGACCTTGGCTGTGATCCTTTCAACTTCGCCGACGCCATGCTCGGCGTTCTTGCGACCAGGCTCTGCAAGCGGATCTGTGCAGGGTGCAAAGAAACGTACCGGCCATCCCAAGAAGAGTATGACGAATTGCTCGAAGGCCAGGGTGCAGCAGCCGAGGGGTCTATCATCCCCGAACACCACGAGCTTCAGCTGTTTCGGGGGAACGGCTGCGATCGGTGCCATCGCTCAGGCTTTAAAGGGCGTGTCCCCCTCCATGAACTGCTGGTTGGGACCGACCAGATCAAGCAGCTCATTCAGGCCAGGGCCCGGACCGCCGACCTGCTGAGCGCGGCGGTTGGCAACGGCATGCAGACGCTGATACGCGATGGAATTCGGAAAGTTATGCAAGGCCTGACGACCTACAGGCAGGTGCGTGCTGTGGCGGCGAAGTAAGTACAACTGCCGATATGCATCATTCAGAGCCAGAGAGAGGAGGACGCAGCATTTTTCCGTCTCTACGACAAATTATGGTCCGGGTGACCCCGTCCAATGACCCGTCCCTCTGCTAGGCGCTTGTATTTCCTCAATCCTTCCTTGGGCATGAGTCCTGCTGACACTTCTGCTTGTCGATCTTTCGGCCTCACCTGAGCTGAAAGACTACAAAGGAGGCATCACATGATGGCACGTCGTTTGGCTCTCATCGTTGCAGGAGCATTTTGTGTTTCTGTGATGATGGCAGGGCCGGTACAAGCTGTGTGCGACCCGTATTGTTCGCAGTATTCAAACAAGGGCGGAGTTGAAAGAGGAGTCACCCGCGCGAACTCGGTCGCGGGCACGCATGGCCAACAGGGACGAGACAAAGCGGCAGAGAACCCCGGTAATTACAAGCCGACCGGTGAGACCGGTGGATCCACGGGAGAGGATACAGGAAACACCGTGGGCGACACGGGTGACACGAATCAAGGCGACACTGGCACGGGCGGCGATGTCGCTGGCCCCTGCAGCGGCTGCTAATCCGATTGCCTCTGCGAGAGGAGGGGACGCCCTTGCGTTGCCCTCCTCTCCTGCTCTTTGCCCTACGTCAAATCGTGCCAAATCCTATGGTGGTTCTACGTAGGGACATCCTCTTGAGAGCGACCTACCTAAAATAGTGCACGAACCAAAAATTGTCGTCCGGCGATCAAAAAAGCGAAATTCCTGCCCTCTGCCGATAGATTCCGCCTTGGAAATCAATCAGTTTCGGGTCGCCTCCCTACGTGAGCAAGGGCATGTCCCTTGCTCTAACTGGACCGTCAGCCACGTCTGGCTGAGGGAGATGTCTCTGTGATCCAGTCGATTTTCAAGCGCAACAACGGTTTCACGCTGATCGAATTGATGATTGCGGTCGCCATTCTATCGATCGCGGCAAGCTTGGCGATGCCTGAGTTCCTCCGGTGGCATGCGCAATCCCGGCTACGACAGGCGACGTCGGAGATTGCCACCCAGCTGGTTCTTGCGCGGATGGCTGCGATGAATCGCAACCGGCCGGTGGATGTCACGGTGCAGGAGGCCGGAGGAGTCGTGCATCTGTCTGCCTTCTCTCCCACTAGTGGAGCGGCGGTGATCAACGATAAGACCTTCCCGATACAAGTCTCATCGGTCATTGGAAGCCCCGTCACGGTCAGTTTTTCTTCGATGGGTACACGGACCAGCGGAGGGACCGGGACTCAGTCCATTGGCGTGTGTGACATCTACAAGCGTCAATATTCCGTAGCGGTAATTGCTTCTGGAAAAGTGAACTGGTCCGTCAATCCAACCGGAACTCCATGCCCATGACGTCGCGAGCAGGACATACGATGGGGTTTTCATTCATGGCCCAGTATCGGAATGAACAAGGGTTCACGCTCTTGGAAGGGATGTTGGCCGCTGTTCTGTTGGGGACAGGCCTGCTCGCGATGTCGGCGATGCAGGGCGTTGCGCTCGTTAAAAACGTCGATTCAAGCGAACTCACACGGATCACGACCCTGGCGTCGGACATGATGGAACGCATTCAGTTCAACCGACGGAACGCGTTCAGTTACAACGGTATCGACACTCAGAGCCCGGCCAATTGTAATACGATCAGTGCGGCGGCGCAGCCACAGGCAAGAGGAGATTGTCTTCTGTGGGACAGTCTCGTCGACGGCACCCAACTCCAGAATGTCCAAGGAACGGTCACGGTATCGGATCTCCTTGCGCCGACGGTCCTTGGTCAACGAAATGTCACCGTGACCATCACATGGTTGGGATCGCTTTCCAGTGATTCCACGGTCAAGCGAGCACGTTCGTTGACGATCCAACGAGTGGTGGCACCCGAATGACGAGGAAAGACCATATGAGCGTCGTGCGGCATCGGCTCGTGCTGGGTCGGAACTCAGATCAGGCGGGGTTCACGTTAATCGAACTCATGATCGGAATGGCGATTGCCGTCATCGTGATGGCGGCGGCGTTTACGATTTTGACCACGACGAGCAAGTCGTTGCAGGCCAACGAGCGAATTGTCGATACGCAGCACAACCTGCGCGTGGCAATGGAATTACTCGTAAGGGACCTGAAATTGGCGGGCTTTGGAAATCCGGGCGTGCCGATTGGAAACTGTGCGAATGCCATCGTCCCCGCAGATCAGAATCCCACGGGGGCTGACAGCGGTCCCGATTCGGTCCAATTGATGGTGCCGACGACACGAGCGGCCGGCTCCAATAGGTGGACACTACGAAATCCAACCACGACCGCAGGGACCACACAGATCACTCTGCAGCCGGGGGCCGTGACCGACATGGTGAATTCAGGGCTGGTGGCCGGCGTCTCCTATGTGTCGATCGGCGGATCGGCCACGGCGCAGGTTACAGCGTTCGATACGTCGGCCAGCACGCTCAATGTCGCTATTCCTCCGCCGCTGTGGTTTCAAAGCGGAGACCCCATCTACCTGTTGCAATGTATCCGATACCGGATCGTGCCGGCGCCAGATCCCGGCAATGTCTGTGGCGGGGTCAGTCCCTGTCTGACCAGAGGCGTTGCAGGCGTCGTGGCGGGTCCCAATGCCGAAGCCCCCATTGCGGAAGGGATTGAGGATCTACAGCTCGCGTATGGCTGCGATGGCTGCGTCACGGCCATCAACAGCGGAATCCCCGATAGGGTCATCGACGATCAAAACGGATCGAACAGTCTGGATCAAGCGGATTTTCTCAGCAATGTGGTATGGACGACGGCTCCGTTGACACCCGACAAAATCCAGTTGGTGCAAGTCGCCTTGGTGGCCAGACAATCGAGAAATGATCAGGGATTCGGAGAGACGAACCAGGCCTTCGTGGGTTCTGGTTCAGTGGTGGTCACAGGCGACCGCACGTTGCCGGCTGATTCAAATCACCGGCGTCGCATCCTCGTACGGTCGGTGGAGACGCGCAATGTCGGACTGTAAGGTCAAACAGCCGAGACGTCGATGGTCGCACCCTTCCGCGGTCATGGCGGACCATCGAGGCATGGCCATGTTGACGGTGATGATGGTCCTGTTGATGCTCACGGTCCTCGGCATTGCCGCAATTACCGTCAGTGGATTGGGAAACACGATGGCCGGGTTGCAGCGCACGATGGAAACCTCGGCAAACGCCACGGAGTCGTGCTTGGGAACCGGCGCCAATATCATCCAACAAGTCTTTCTCCCGGAAAATGGGAGCCAGGTGCCGGCCGTCCTGCTCGACAACAACTCGCCTCCGGGACCGGTCCCGAACGGGAATAAGACGGTGTTGGAAAACGAGTTGATCGGGAATCCGGAAAACCACACGGACGTCCCTGTAGGATCGGGGGCAGCTCCCAATCTCCGGATGACGGTCGGCGCTTATACCGTGGTCGGAGACATCGACCGGCTGTACGTGAAGATGCGGGCAGGAACCGGCCAGCAGCAGTTCTCGGCATACGAAGGCACCGGTGTCGGTGCCGGCTCCAACGGCGTCGATGCGTTTTTCCGGATCAGCTGCGTCGGCACCAATACCGCAACGGGGACAGAGAGTCGCATCTCGGCCATCTATGCCTGTTCCCTGACAGGCGATGGTTGCCAAAAACAACTTTGATGAGAGAAGAACAGTGATGCATCGCAATCTTGTCTCACGTGTCGTAATGGGCATGGCCAGGCCAGCCACCAGGTAACAACGGGGGTAGCTATGAACATGCGCAAAAACATATGCGTCGGTGCCCGCCTGATGGCGGGGGTTCTCGCGATGTTCGCAGGGCAGAACCTGCCCACGGACGGATTCGCGCAAACGATCAACATGGCCGACTATACGAATTACCCGATGTTCCTCAACAAGAGCGGTCCGACGAACATTCTATTCATCGTGGACTTGGGGAATGCACAGCTTCCGGCCGCCTACGGGGCCTATCCGATTTCGGCCAAAAATACGACAGTCACGGTCAGTGCGGGAAACGTCCGATATGCGTCGAACGTGAACATGGTGGATCCCGGCGGGGGGCGCGCCTTGGTGTCCTCGAGCGATGACGGCGCATCCGTGAATGCGGCCACCACCAGTGCTCCCCATGACGCGTTCAATCCCAACAAGGAATATTACGGCTTCTTCGATCCCTACCGGTGCTATAGCGCCGGTTCGCCGCACTTTGTCTATGCGTCGAAGAAAGCGTCGACGTCCGTGGCCTGTGGAAGCGCGCACTGGGATGGGAATTTTCTGAATTGGCTGGCGATGCGCAAAAAGGAAGTGACGATGCAGGCGCTGATTGGCGGGAAGACCCTATCTGCGTCGTCAAACACCGATGGAACGGCCAATACGATGGCCGGGGAAGACAAAACAGGCGAAGAAGGCTCAGCCTCCAATGATTGTTCGACCACGAGCAAACCTTGCTGGGCCTACGTGAAGTGGGTGCCCGCATCCGATCAATTCGATACGAGCACACCCCCGAACTTGATCCAGGGCGGCTATACGGGAAGGATGCCGACCAACGGATCGCTTGCCGCCGATGCCGCAGGGGATGCTGTTGCAAGTCCGAGTGCCGGTCGATTCTTCGGCCTCGAGGGAGGCAGGCTCTATCTCAACGTCAACAACACGATTGATCCTTTTGACGGGAGCGGGCCCAGCGCCCCCCTCACGTTTCAGCTGTCCGTGGACTTGACCACGGAGCCCAACACGCCGGCTCCGGGCCCACTGGCGGGCTCCGTCCAGCTGGACAAACGGAATTGCACCCTCGGAGACGATTATTATGCGGGCGGACTGATCTGCTACCAGCGTGAGCGCTCGCTGGGCCTGTTCCAAAAAATGCGCAAAGATTTGTTCCGCACGGCTGTCTTGTTTGCGGACAATGTGGGCGGAAAGGGAGGCTATCTCCAGTTCAGGTTTGATGAAGACTTCAATGCTTCGTCGATCACGGGCATTCGCAATCAGGCCATCAAGCCGCATGCGCCGCTGGCTGAAGCGACCTATGAAGCCTTGTGCCTGTACCGGAACCAACAGGGACCCTGCTATTCCAATAATCCAGCCGATTTCACGGCAACGACTGGCTCACGGTACGATCCGTTCTGGGTATGCGACAAGGATTCGTCCACAGGAAACTGCAAATCTCCAGTGAGCGGCCAAATGGTACCCTGTTGCAAAAGCTTCATTCTCATGATCAGTCCGGGGGTTCCCAGGAGCGACGGGAACAATCCCGATCTGGCGCAGTTTACGAATCTGATGAACAGCAGTGTGTCCAACATCGGTCTGACCACCACACAGCTCGACGACGTCGCGTATTACGGCAGAACGCACGACGTGCGAGATCAGAGCACGGTGCCGGGCGTGCAAAACGTCACGTTTTACGCGGTCAACGCGATGGGAGGCGCTGCAGGCGCGGGTGTTTTGGCCTCTGCAGCCAAGTTCGGAGGATTCGACGACAAGAATAAAGACAACGACATCAACCTCGCAGGCACTCAGTCTTGTACGTTTCCACCGGGATCGCCGCTGGGAAGCGGGACAAGCACGAGCAATCCCGAATGGGACCAACATGGGTTCAATCCAAGTACGGGTGATTACGATGGGCCGCCTGATTGCATTCCGGACACGTACTTCAGTGCCGACGAGGGTGGCGATCTCGAAAAGACTGTGAACAAGGCGATTTCGGACATTTTAAAGCGGTCGGCCTCGGGCACGGCGATCTCCGTGCTGGCGTCGTCGGCCACGGGCGACGGCACGATTTACCAAGCCTATTTCTTCCCGGAGGAATTCGAGGGGCTCGAAGAGGTGAAGTGGACGGGCTACGTTCAAGGACTTTGGGTGGACTCCTTCGCCAACCTGAGGGAAGACAATGGCGATCATCGCTTGGTCTACACAGATGACAACATCGTCGAGACCTGTGTCGACTCTGACGGCAATGCCAGGATTTTGCGATATGTCGACAGCGATGGTGATGGGAAAAAGGACAGCACGACGGCGCTGGACTGCAACGCGGACGGCGTCGATCTGCGGCAAATGAACGGGATCTGGGAAGCGGGCAAGAAGCTCGCGCTCAGGGATATTTCAGCCAAGCCCAGAAATCTGTTTACATGGGTGGATCTCAACAATAACGGCCGGGTCGACAGTGGGGAGCAGATGGCCTTCAATACCAGCGGCACCACTCCAGCGACCTTGGCGCCGTATCTGCGTGCGACTGCAACAGGGACGTTCACGTCGAGCAATATCATTGGTTTCTTCCAGGGGAATCAAGTGTCCGGTATGAGGAATCGGCAGAAAACGGTCGATGGAAGCATGCGTGTGTGGCGCCTCGGGGACATCATCAACTCGACGCCCACGATTGTCGGGCCGCCGCGAGAACGATTCGATATTCTCTACGGTGATCAAGGGTATCGGGGATTCGCTCAGCGTTGGAAGAATCGGCGGTTGGTGACCTACGTTGGCGCCAACGATGGAATGCTCCACGCCTTCAATGGCGGGTATTTCCATCGGGGCGACGATCCCAATACGAGCGCTGCCGAACACGGCTATTACACGACAGGTGAAACAGCTGATGATGCGACGAAGCCTGAATTGGGCGAAGAATTGTGGGGCTTCATTCCCTACTATCTGCTGCCGCAGCTTCGATGGCTCGCGCAGGTCGACTATACCCATGTGTCCTATGTCGATCTGAAAGCAAAAGTGACCGAGGTGAGGATCTTCGCCGAGGAGGCCGAGTGCGGCGGCGGAACCACACCGACTGCAGCGGGGTGCAAGCATCCAGGGGGATGGGGAACCATCCTCATTATGGGCCTCCGGTATGGAGGCAGCTGCAAAGCGTGCACAGCCACCGCCGGCGAAAACAACGGCGGGCCGAAGTTGACCATGGTCGCCGATTTCAATGGCAACGGCAATACAACCGATGCGAACGACACGCGGGATTTTCTGAGTGGGTACGTCGTCCTCGACATCACCGATCCCGACGTGACCCCGACGGTGTTGTCAGCCTACACCGCCGATAAGCTTGGGTTGACGACGAGTTATCCGAGCGTCGTCCGCATGAGCCCTGCGTCTGATGGGAAAAACGACCACACTAACGCGAAGTTCATGATGGTCGTCGGTTCAGGCCAGCACGGGTATGATGGTCGTGCTGCGTCAGGGACGTTTGGCGGTGCCAATCTGTTCGCATTTCAGCTCGTGCTGCCGAATGCCACACCCGAAGTCAGAGTGCTGCCGGTTGGCTCCGAAACCTACGGTGGCTTCATGGGGGACCCCATCACGTTCGATCGGGATTTGGATTTTCGATCCGATGCTGTGTATGTCGGCCGGACGATCGACCCGAATGCCGTTGCTGCGGGAAACCCGGGATATTGGTGGGGGAAATTTTATCGCCTGACCATGGGGAGCTGCTCGGCCAGTCCCTGTATGACTAGCACATGGGGAGTGAATTCCAGCGGCAACCGTGTCCCCACGGAGATGGTCATGCAAGTCACGACGGGAGGCACGACGAAATTCCTCGGGCCTGTGACAGCCGGGTCGACCGTCACGCTCGATGATTCTGGGAACACTTGGGTTTTCTTTGGGACGGGGCGCTTCTATAGCAAGAGCGATAAGACCGATCTGACAGCTCAGTACGTTCTTGGAGTGAAGGATTCTGTGCTGCGTTCTGGAGGCTGCGTCCAGACGGATATCGTGAACTGTACGAATCAGAATTTGTTGGACGTGTCGACGGCGCAGATCTGTGTATCTTGCGGGTCCGGTACCCAAGTTCAAAATGTGACGGGCGCGACGACGTTCTCCGGGCTTATCGATCAAATTCAAGGCAATGTGGCGCTCTCCATCACGCCGAAAGACGGGTGGGTCGTCCGGCTGCAGGCGGGATCCGCCGCCAGCGGCACAGGCGGAGAACGATCGATTGTCAATCCGACGTTGATCGGTGGCGCCGTCTTTTTCCCGACCTTTGTGCCGAACACGGACATTTGTCTCGCATCCGGCAATAGTTACCTTTATGCCATGTATTACCTAACCGGCACCGGTTATACCGACCCCATTATGGGGCTGGACGCTGGCGGGATGGCCAATCGGAGAGTAGGACTCGGTGCGGGACTGGCCTCTTCGGTGGCGATCCAGATCGGCAGCCAGCCGACGGGCATGGCTGGCTTCTATCAGTCCAGTAACTCCGTCGTCAGCAAGGTACAGCCGAAGCCGCCGTCTTCACTCTGGAGTCAATATATCTCGTGGATGAGTCATCGAGATTAGACAAGAACACCCGTCGGCTGTCCCTGTCTCGGCGCAGAGCACAAGAGCCCTGGTCTTGTGCTCTCCAAGGCCTGTGTACTGCAGGGATCGTCTTCCTCCTTTCGGGATGCATGGGAGGAGACAACGGGACAACAGGCGCGAGTTCAGGACCCGGCAATCACGCGCCGATCATCAAGGCGGCCTCCATCCTGCCGAGTCCGGCAATCCTTGCCGGTCCCCTCACGGTGCGAGTAGAGGCGCAGGACCTCGATTCTGACACGGTGAATTTCCGTTACCGTTGGTTTATCAACGGCAAACTCATTGCAGAACACACGCGGGAGACGTTTCCCCCGACGTTGTTGAAACGAGGGGATCAGTTGAGTGTCGAAGTTACTCCTTTCGATGGCACGACAGACGGTACGCCCTACGTGTCGCCGCCCGTTCCAATCGTGAACACCGCGCCCATCCTTTCTTCCCTTTCAGTGGATTTCGACCGAGAAGCGCAGGGCCGTCAGTTGCGTGCCGCTGTCGAAGTGCTCGATCCGGACCATGATGCGGTCTCATTGACCTATCGATGGCGGAAGAACGAGACGGTCGTGAAGGAGGGTGAAGACAGCACTCTCTCGGTTGCAGGGTTGACTCCCCGCGATGTCGTCGAGGTTGAGGTGGCAGCCTCGGATGGCAACAGCAATGGAACGACGATGCTCTCCGGACGATTCACCATGTCCAATTCCTCGCCGACGATCATCTCCAATCCCTCGCGGTCGACGACCGGCGATGTCTATGAATATCTGGTTCAGGCCAGCGATCCAGATGGCGACCCGATTACCTACACGCTGGAAGAAGCTCCTCCCGGCATGTCGATCGGCGAACAGACGGGGCGTATTCATTGGAGCGTGACACCTGAGGCGAAGGGCGTGTATCGCATCAAGGTGGTGGCGCAGGACAATAGGGGAGGCTTTGCGAGTCAGGGCTTTGAGTTGTCCATTTCGACACCTCCCAAGGCGTCGTAGACCGTGTAGCCTTCTCCCTCGCGGCGATTTTCTCTTCTTGTCCCTTGTCGGTCCCTTTGTTACAATTGTTTTGTAGTTACAAAGGGGGGATGGGCTTCGGCCCGCGTGCGTAAGCTCAAGCTGCGAGAAGGCACAAACACCGCTGTTTTATTCGGTCACCACGACCGGCACCTCAAGCTGATCGAAGAAGACCTTGGCGTGCGCCTCTCGGCGCGCGGCGAGGAACTCACCTTGGACGGAAATCCCGAAGCTACACGGTATGCGGAACGCGTGTTGACGGAGCTTGCTGGCCTGGCAAACGACGGCATGTTGATCCAGCCCGATGATGTTGCCCATGCATTAACGGCCTTGCGTCAGAGCCCCGAGACGCCGCTGAAAGAATTGTTGTCGAACGCGACGACCATCGTGACAAAAAAGCGGTTCGTCGCTCCCAAGACGCCCACACAGAAGACCTACATTGAAGCGATCGAAACGCACGACATCGTCATCGGGATCGGTCCCGCCGGAACCGGCAAGACCTATCTTGCGATGGCGATGGCGGTGAGCGCGTTGATGAAGCGGGAGGTCAGTCGCATTATTCTCGCAAGACCGGCCGTGGAAGCCGGGGAAAAACTGGGATTCCTTCCCGGTGACATGATCGCCAAGGTGAATCCCTACCTACGTCCGCTCTACGACGCCCTGTTCGATATGATGGATATGGAACGGGCTACGCGCGCCATCGAGCGAGGAGACATTGAGATTGCTCCGCTGGCTTTCATGCGCGGGCGCACCTTGAACGACTCCTTCGTGATATTGGACGAAGCCCAAAACGCCACAGCCGAACAGATGAAGATGTTTTTGACTCGTCTGGGCTTCAATTCCAAGGCGGTAGTGACCGGCGACATTACCCAGGTGGATCTTCCGCCGGATCGCGTGTCCGGTTTGATTGAAGTGCGCGACATCCTCCGCCAGGTGGAAGGGATCCGCTTCGTGTACTTTGACGAGCGTGACGTCGTCCGCCATAAGCTCGTGCAAGATATCATCAAAGCGTATGACCAGCATGAGAACGCCTCATCCCCTCCTCCCCAGGCTGCGCAGGCCGGGCGCCGTCAGGCGTCCCATGGCCGGCCAACGTCCTCTCTGTCCTCGCCTGCGAAAGGTTCCTGGGGCCAGCCACATTAATGCCCGTTTCCCTCCAGGTCCAGGTACGCTCGGTCCGGTTTGATCGCAAGCGGCTCTTGCGATTGGCCCAAGCCATGCTCAAGATTATCGACGAGCCCTTGGCAGACATGAGTGTCTCGTTCGTGGGCGATCGACGGATGCGACGGCTCAACCATCGGTTTCGGCACAAGGACCGCAGTACGGACGTTCTGGCGTTTGCCTTCCGGGAGGCAAAAGCGCCCCATACCGTCAAGCTGATCGGCGCGCACCTCGGTGACGTCGTCATTGCGCTGCCGACCGCCCAGCGCCAAGCGAACGCGGCGCGACGGCCGCTGGAAGAAGAAGTCGTGGCATTATTGATCCACGGAGTGCTGCACCTCTGCGGGTACGATCATGAACGAAGCAGGGACGAAGCGCGGCGCATGCGACGAAAAGAACGACTGAT
>DASTQE010000143.1:0-7966 GCA_035761895.1 Nitrospira sp.
TCATTTTGTTCATGGCCGCGTCGTCGATGCCCTTGGTGACGCCGGTCGGCAGCTCAATGCGGTTCTTCCGGATCATCTCCTGGAACTCGCACACGTCCTTGCCGTAATACTCGTCCAGCTGATTGAACACGATGCAATTTCCCACGCCGTGCCGCACGCCAAGAACATACGACAGGCCGTACGAGAGGGCATGACACACGCCCACCTGCGAATAAGCGATGCTCAATCCGCCGAAATACGAAGCGACCATCAAGCGTTCGTCCGCCACGGCGCTATCGCAGTCGTTCAGAAAGACATCGCGGCAGATGTCACGGGCGCTCTCCGCGAAGGCGCGGCTGAACTCATTGATGAACGTCCCCTGCAAGGATTCACACGAGTGGATGTAACAGTCCATCGCCGTAAAGAACCGCTGGTTGGGCGGCGCAGTGGCGATCAGATCCGGATCCATGACGATCTGATCGAAGGGGGTCAAATCAGAGTTGATACCCAGTTTTTTGACCGGTCCCGTCAGAACGGCCGTTCGGGAAACCTCCGCTCCACTGCCGGCCAGAGTGGGAATGCCGACATGGTAGATCGCCGGGTACTTGACGAGGTCCCATCCCTGGTAGTCGGCGGCTGATCCAGGATTTGTCAGCATGATCGAGACGGACTTGGCCAGGTCCATGGCGCTGCCGCCGCCGATCCCCACGATGGCATCGGGCTCGCGGTTTGAAAACGCCTTGACCCGCTCCGTGAGTTCGTCGACGTATTGGGTCTTGGGTTCCGTTCCGACGTCGACGAGGATCACGAGGTCGTTCGCTCGCAGCGGGAGTGTCTTGAGAAATGCCCGTTTTTCATGAACGGCATCGATGAGAAACACGACCGGCGAGCCGGCATCGGTGCGTTGCTTGGTGAGAATGTCGCCTAACTGATTGATGCTGCCACGACCGTAGATCAGCTGAGGGACGAGACGTAAATTTCGATACATGGGTACCGCCTTCACGAATCCAACGGGACCTTCGCCTCCGAAGGCATAGAGCTGTCGATCCGGTGATTCAATTCGTGATTAATGAAACGGGAATCGCTCCGTCACGACCTGTTCGAATTCTACCGCCTGGTCGAGGGTGTCGATCTCGATCAACGTGTCCTTGGTGACGCCGACCTTGATCCGGTGCCCACGTTCCATGGCCCGCAGCATCTCCAGCTTCTCGACTTGTTCCAGCTTTCCTGGCGCGAGCGTGCAGAACAGCTCGAGGAATGATGCTGTATAAGCGTACAGTCCCAGATGAATGAGGACGGGAATGCCGGCCGCCAGGTCGGCGTCGAATGCCCCATGCATATCACGCATGTAGGGAATGGGCGCCCGTGAGAAATACACTGCATAGCCTTTGTCGTCGCAGACGAGCTTGACATGGTTCGGATTGCGATAGTCTTTATCGTACCGCACCGGCGTGCCCAGCGTCGCCATCTCGGTATCGTGTTGAATGAGTTCAACCAACTGGCGGATCTGGGCACCGGTGACCAGGGGTTCGTCGGCTTGGACATTGACGACATGCTTGGCCTTGAGGCGACGGTTGGCTTCGGCGATCCGGTCGGTGCCGCAGGTATGGGCCGGATCGGTCATGATCGCTTCATAGCCGTCACGGCGGAGCACTTCAGCTAAGGATTCATGATCGACCGCGAAGTACAGTGGAAACTCTGGCGCCTCTTTTTTGATTCGGTCGGCGGTCCAGACGATCACCGGTTTGTCCTTGATCCGGTGAAGGAGCTTTTTGGGGAAGCGCGTTGAGCCGATACGGGCCGGGACGATGATGGCGACGTTCATGGAACGAGCTCGAATTGCACAAAAGAAGAAGTCACGCCAAGGCGGATTTCATTCGCGCGAGTCTATCACGCACCTGCTCCGGCGTCCACCGCAGTTTGATCAGCATGGAGATTGTCCGGCTCATGAGCGCGTCGGACTGCGGCAGGGCGACCTTGGTGAGATCAGTGCCATACCCGAAGCGGTCGATGGCCAGCCGCCCCGGCGACGCGAAAGTCTTTATGTGATCCCATTTCCGGTGATAGTGCCAGTTATTGTCGTACCAGTAAAAGCAGCCATCAATGCCGGCTTCAGCCAGCGCCCTGGCGGCATGACGTGCCTCATTCTCAGACGGCAGTAGGAGACTGAGAAAGGTCGCGGAATCCCCGGCGGGATCCGGCAAGTCGCGGAATTCGAGACCGCGAAGACCCGCAAGTCCGTCCTTGAGAATGGCTTTATGTCGGCGCTGCACCTCCAGGATATGATCCAGTCGTGCGAGTTGGGCCACTCCGACTGCCGCATGAAGCTCGCTGAGCCTGAAGTTGAGGCCCATGTGCGGGTGTTGATCGGCCCCCCGATCGGCCCCCAGGTGATCATGGCCGTGGTCGGTGTAGGCCTGCGCCAGGCGGTAGGCCTCATCGTCGTCGGTCAGGATTGCTCCTCCCTCGCCGCAGGTGATCGTTTTTACATAGTCGAAAGACAAACAGCCGACCTTCCCGAATGTCCCCACCGTGCGCCCTCGATAGGACGCCCCGACCGCCTGAGCGGCGTCCTCGATCAGCGTGAGGTGATGCGTGCGGCAGACCTTCTCCAACGCGTCGATCTGCGCCATTGCGCCGCACATGTGAACCACCAGAACTGCTTTAGTCTTCGGTGTCACCGCCTTCGCGACCGACAATGGATCGAGGCAGAGCGTCTGATCGATTTCTGCGAACACCGGGACGGCGCCCGCCATGAGCACGGTTTCCAGATCTGCGACGAAGGTGAACGGCGGCAGGATGACTTCGTCGCCCGCGCCAACGCCGCAGACGGCTAAGGCCGTGCTCAGAGCGGCGGTGCCGCTGGAGCAGACATGCGCATGGCGGGCGCCCAACTTCGCCGCCAACCGCTGTTCCAGTTCGCGGCTCTTCCATTGTCCCTTTCTGGCTGCGTCGAACCCGTAGCGCATCAACACGCCCGAGTCGATGACCTGTTGGATTTCCCGCCGCTCTTCTTCCCCGATGAATTCAAATCCCGGCATCGTAGTTCCTCTTCTGGTGCACACCCCTAGGCTGTTACAGCGCTCCCGCCGCCTGCGCTTCCTTGACGAACGCCTCAATGCAGTCCCGGACGCCGTGCTCGATCAGCGATCCGCTCTTCATCCAGTCCTTGACCTGTTGGCGCTCCGACCGGCAGGAGGTCGTGAATGCCGCAGCACCCTCGCGCGCCACCAGGAACGTCGTCTCTATCTTGAATAGTTGATCGTGCCGGTCGACATAATCGAGGTAAAACTGCTCGATGGTGCCTGAAATGGCCCTTGAGGAGTCCCCACCGGGTTCATATCCGGCGAGGGCCAACTCCTTCTTGAGCGCGGCTGCGAAAAATTCGCCGATGTCCTGCGAGAGATACAGCACCTCGGGATCTTGATCACCCGAGGCCACTTCCTTCTGTCGCATCAGGCCATTCGGATGTCCGGCATAAATAAAGACACCCACACGAACCGGCCCGCTGCCCTTGATCGATGCCGAAGGATGATAATCCAGGTACAACACGCGCGGACAGCCGGTCAGTACCGTCACAGCCAGGAGCGCTAGGGAGATCCGTTTGGCCGTCAGGCAGTGGGCAGTCATGTGTGCAGGCTGGCGCTCGAAGCCTACGGGCACAGGGGGCGCCTGTCAATAGCCAAGGGTCCCCGTGAGACGGGTGCTTCCCCAGCGCGTCATTGGGGAAGCGGCTTCGCTTCAACGGCGTGAGTATATCGCCGAAGGAAACGCAGGCGCATGCGGTCCAGATAGAGATACACCACGGGCGTGGTGTACAGGGTGAGGAACTGGCTGACCAGCAGGCCGCCCACGATGGCGATGCCGAGCGGCCTGCGCAGTTCGGAGCCGACGCCGGTGCCGAGCGCCAGCGGCAGGGCGCCGAAGAGCGCCGCCATCGTCGTCATCATGATCGGCCGGAAGCGCAGGAGGCAGGCCTCATAGATCGCTTCGGCAGGTCCCTTCCCTTCCTTCTGCTCCGCCTCCAAGGCGAAGTCAATCATCAGAATCGCGTTCTTCTTGACGATGCCGATCAACAGAATGATGCCGACCATCGCGATCACGCTCAGTTCCGTCTTAAACAACAGCAGGGCGAGTAGCGCGCCAACTCCCGCCGACGGCAATGTGGAGAGGATCGTGATCGGATGGATGTAGCTCTCGTACAAAATACCGAGCACGATGTAGACGGTGAGGAGGGCCGCCAGAATCAACCACAGCTGGCTGTTCGACGATGCCTGGAAGGCTCGTGCCGCACCCTGAAAGCTGCCTCGAATGCCGGCCGGCAGCCCCATCTGCTGAAGCTCCCGTTCAATCGCCGTCACCGCCTGGCCCAGCGAAACCCCCGGCATCATATTGAATGAGAGCGTCACAGCCGGAAACTGCCCCTGATGGTTGACCGCCAGCAAAGTCGGGGTGGGTTCGTAGCGGGCCACCGCGCTCAACGGCACCTGCGCCCCGCTCGTTGACCGCACATAGATATCGTGGAGCGTCGCCGGATTCTGCCAATATTGCGGGGCGGCTTCCATCACGACATGATACTGGTTCAAAGGCCTGTATATGACCGAGACCAGCCGCTGACCGAACGCATCGTAGAGGGTGTCATCGATGAGCTGAGGGCTGATGCCAAGCCGTGAGGCGGTGCTGCGATCGAACACCACCAGAGACTGCAGGCCCTTGTCCTGCTGGTCGCTGTTCACGTCGGCAATTTCCGGGAGCGTGCGAAGCCGTTGCTCGACGCGCGGCACCCAGGTGTTCAGTTCGGCGAGATCCACGCTCTGGAGTGTATATTGATATTGTGCGCTGCTTGCCCTGCCTCCGATCCTCAGATCCTGGATGGTCTGTAGAAAGGTCGACGCGCCGGGCACCTTGGCGAGCGTGGGGCGCAGTCTCGCAATCACCTCGTCCGTGGTGAGCTTTCGCTCTGCCAGGGGTTTCAATGCGATAAATGAGCGGCCAACATTGTTGGTCCCTCCCCCGCTGAACGCAGTCACGGACTCCACGGCCGGATCCCTTCTGATGATCTCCGTAATCTCGGTGAGCTTCTGCCGCATGGCCTGGAAGGAAATATCCTGCGCGGCCTGAATGGTCGCGGAGATGCGCCCGGTGTCCTGCTGGGGGAAGAACCCTTTGGGCACGACGGTGTAGAGGTACACGCTCAGCCCCATGGTTGCCAGCGTCACCGCGAGCATGATGCGGGGATGGCGCAGGACCCACGTGAGAGTCCCGGCATATCCGCCGCGCATGCCCTCGAAGATTCGTTCGCTGACCCGGTACCACCGTCCGTGCGACCGGTCTGGGCCCGGTCTTAACAGCTTCGCACACATCATGGGGGTCGTCGTCAGCGACACGACGAGCGAGACGAGAATCGCCACCGAGAGCGTGACCGCAAACTCGCGGAATATCCTGCCCATCATGCCCTCCATCAGCAGGATCGGGAGAAAGACCGCGACAAGCGACAGTGTGATCGACAGCACTGTAAAGGTAATCTCCCGTGCGCCGCGCAACGCGGCCTGGAGCGGAGGCATTCCCTGCTCGCGATACCGGCTGATATTCTCCAGCACCACGATCGCGTCGTCGACGACAAATCCGGTAGCAATGGTGAGCGCCATGAGCGAGAGATTATCGAGACTGTACCCGCAGAGGTACATCACGCCGAACGTGCCGATGAGCGAGACCGGTACTGCCACGCAAGGAATGAGGCTGGCCCGGACGTTCCGGAGATAGATGAAGACGACCAGGATGACAAGCAGGACCGAGATGCCGAGCGTCCGCTCGACTTCATGCAGCGACGCGCGAATGACCTCCGTCCGGTCGCTGAACAGGGACAGCTTGATGCCGCCGGGAATGGAGGCCTCCAGTTGAGGTAACACCGCTCGTATGCGATCGACCGTCTCGATGATGTTCGCTCCGGGCTGTCGATAGACCATGACAAGCACAGCCGGCGTACCGTTCGCCATTCCCATGTTCCGCACGTCTTGCACCGAGTGCTCGATCGTCGCGACATCCGAGAGCCGCACCGCGCGCCCGTCGCGGTAGGCCACGATGAGGGGCAGATAGTCCTCCGCCTTGTGAAGCTGGTCATTGGTCAGGATTTCCCACGTCCGAGACCCGTCGGTCAGCTGGCCTCTCGGGCGGTTCACGTTTGTGGCGCTCAGCATTTGACGGACGTCGCCGAACCCGATGCCGTACTTGTTTAACGCTGTGGGGTTAAGATCCACCCGAACGGCTGGGAGGGAGCCTCCACCCACATACACTCTGCCTACGCCGTCGATCTGCGAAAGCCTTGGCTGCAGGATGCTCGAAGCCGCATCGTACATCGCACCCCGGTCCACGATGTCCGAGGTCAGCGACAGGAGGAGAATGGCCGCGTCGGCCGGATTGTGTTTCCACCAGCCAGGATTTGTTGGAAGATTTGCCGGAAGGTCGGTCCGGGCGGCGTTGATCGCTGCCTGAACGTCCCTTGCGGCTCCGTCAATGTCGCGGTTCAGTTCGAATTGCAGCGTAATACTCGTCGAGCCGAGCGTGCTCGATGAGGTCATCTCCGTGACCCCTGCTATTCGGGAGAACTGCCGTTCAAGCGGAGCCGCGACCGAACTCGCCATGGTTTCGGGACTCGCGCCCGGTAGGTTGGCATAGACGTTGATCGTCGGAAACTCCACTTGCGGAAGGGATGCAACCGGCAGGAATCGGAAGGCGATGATTCCGATCAGGGTCACGCCGATCGTGAGCAGCGTCGTAGCGACCGGCCGCTGGATGGAGGACGCCGAGATGTTCATGCCGGCCCTGTGCCAAGGGTCTCCGGAATCGCAACAGCAGTTCGACCGGCGCGGAGGCGCCGGGCTAATCGATCGAACGCGAGATAGACAACCGGGGTGGTGTAAAGGGTCAGCAACTGGCTCAGGATGAGCCCGCCGACGATCGCGATTCCGAGCGGACGCCGCAGCTCTGATCCGACTCCCGTCCCCATGGCCAGCGGCAACGCACCCAGCAAGGCGGCCATCGTCGTCATCATGATCGGACGGAAGCGTAAGAGGCAGGCCTCATAGATCGCTTCCTCCGGTTGCTTTCCGTCCTTCCGCTCCGCTTCCAACGCGAAGTCGATCATCATAATCGCGTTTTTCTTCACGATGCCGATGAGCAGAATGATCCCAATCAGCGCGATCACGCTGAATTCGGTGCCGACCAGCATCAGGGCCAGCAGCGCGCCGACACCGGCCGAGGGAAGCGTGGATAAAATGGTGAGGGGATGGATATAGCTCTCGTACAGGATGCCGAGCACGATGTAGACGGTGACCAGCGCAGCCAAGATCAGCCATGTCTCGTTTCCAAGGGAAGTCTGAAAGGCCTGAGCCGTCCCTTGAAAACTCCCGCGGATGCTGGCCGGCAAGCCGATTCTCTGCGCCGCATGCTCGATCGCGGTCACCGCATCGCCGAGAGAATATCCCGATGTCAGGTTGAACGACAGGGTGACTGCCGGGAACTGCCCCTGACGACTGATGGCGAGCGGAGTGGTGGTTTCAGAAACCTGAGTAAAGACGTTCAACGGCACTTGGCCGCCCGTCAGCGAACGGATGTCCAGAAATTGGAGCGCCTGTGGTCCCCTCTGGAACTCAGGCATCACTTCGAGTATGACCCGATATTGATTCAGCTGGGTAAACATCGTGGAAACTTGTCGTTGGCCAAATGCGTCATAGAGCGTATCGACGATCAACTGGGGGGTGATGCCGAGCCGTGACGCCGTGCTCCGATCGATGGTCAGGAGGGAGGCCAGGCCCTTATTCTGCTGGTCGCTGCTCACATCCCGGAGCTCGGGTAACGCTTGCAGCGCCTCCACCAAGGCCGGTGCCCACCGGTTCAATTCCTCAGGATCGGCATCTTCCAATGTGTACTGATACTGTGTGCGGCTGACCCGGTCCTCGACCGTCAAATCCTGCACCGGTTGCAGGTA
>DASTQE010000144.1:0-8836 GCA_035761895.1 Nitrospira sp.
GAGCGTGACATGCATTTGGGACCCGTCCCGCAGCAGCAATCCATTGACGTCGCCACGGGGGTTCAACAGATAGCGATCAACGACCCCATCAGCCACGGGAGGCCGTTCCATGGAGGGAGGATCGAGGATCAAGACAGAAACCCGGTCACCTGCAGCCTGTGGGTCTTCCAGCGAGAGGAGTGGATGGGCAAGCGCTTTTCCCGTGCACACCGACATTATCCAGGCGAGGAATAACGCTTGGAGTCGCAGAGATGCCATGTCATCACCGGTAGCCCCGGATGATTGTTGATCGCCGTTAGTTCTATTTTGAAAGAAATCCGGCCCAGCATTCAAGGGCAGACCCAGCCACGGGATGTGGGACGAGGTGTAGACCCTCATCGGAGGCCACAGGACCCAAGATTGTACTCAGTCATCTGTGTTGTAATAGGATCGATGCGTGCGTTAGAGCTGAAAGTCCCGCCCCTCGCGCTTGTGCTGCTCTTCGCACTTCTGATGTGGTTCGTCTCAGCGTACGAGCGATCTTTGGCCTTGGCCCTCCCCTGGCGGACAGCCATTGCAGCCATGTTTTGGATTGCCGGCTTTGCGATCACGCTCGCCGGCCTGCTCGAGTTTCGCCGGGCAAAGACCACCGTGAACCCGGTCAAGCCTGACGCGGCGACGGCCATGGTCACTTCGGGCATCTACCGTTTGAGCCGCAATCCCATGTACCTTGGCTTTCTGTTTGCGCTGATCGGATGGGCGGTCTTTCTCTCGCATCTCCTGGCGTTTGCTCTCCTGCCTTTTTTCGTCCTGTACATGAACCGATTTCAAATTGAACCGGAAGAGCGGGTGCTCGCAGCAAAGTTCGGCGGACGGTTCAGGGAATATGTGCGCTCGGTCCGCAGATGGGTGTAGGATCCGACGGGCGCCCTCCTTGATTGAGTTCAGCACTCGAACGCGACATGGTACAGGGCCGGAACCATCTCGACTCCCAACTGCTCCAGCTTCGCTTTCATCGGCGTCACGCTCTTCTCATAGGCCTTCCAATACACCTCCTCGTTTTCCCAAACCGCGACATTAATGAAATTGTGCCGGCTCTCCGGCTTGATGCTTCGATGGAATTTCCCGCTGATGAACCCTGGCTGAGCCGTAATGTTTTCCTTCACATCTTGCCACCACTTCACAAACTCCGTGTCTTTCCCTCTCGGGACCGAAAAGACATTGATTAACGTGACTGCCATTGTGAACCTCCTGTTCTCTGGTTAGGTCGTGTCGCGCCAGGCCATGAGATCAGCCGGCGAAGATCGCTGCATGATCGGCAGCATACTGCTCGAACGGTCGCGGGGCGTTTCCGGTGAGCGCCTGAACATCGCCGGTCACGCCGGCCGTCCAGCCCTGCCGCACCGGGAGAAAGATGGACGCGAGAAACGTGGCATAGTCATGGGGCAGGCCGGCCGCAGTCGCCATTTCGATGAACGTGTCGTCATCGACCGGCGTGTAGGCGACCTTGCGCCCAGCCACTTTCGTCAGGACAGCGGCCGCGTCGTAGTAACTCAACGCTTCGGGACCGGTGAGATTGAAGGACTGGTTGTCGAAGCGATCGGTGGTCAACGCCGCCGCAGCGCAAGCCCCGATGTCGCGAACGTCGATAAAGCTTGTTCGACCTTCACCTGCAGGAAGTGAGATCACCCCGCGCTTGATGCCCTCCAGCCAGAAGGTGTGAAAGTTGTCCGCGAACCAGTTTGGGCGAAGGATAACGAAGGGCACCCCGGAACGCATAAGAAACAGTTCTGCCTGCCGGTAGGGAATCTCGTCGTCGGCATCCACCCCGATCGCGGTTTGGAGCACCACTTTGATCTTTCGCTCGGCGGCCGCCTGAATGACGGGGTGAAGCAACGCCATGGCATTCGTGTAGCCCCCGGGCACGAGCACGAAGGCACGATCGACCCCTTCAAAGGCGGCCGGGTAGCTTCCTTTGTCTTCATAGTCGAAACGTACTGGTTCAGCTCCGGCGACGGACGAGGCCCGGCGTGAAGCGGCTTTCACGCGTTCCTTTGCTGAGACCAGCCGAGTGGTCAGCACAGCGCCGACATGCCCCGTTGCGCCAAGGACAAGAATCTTACCAGGCATAAAATCACCTACGTTTTTCAATTCTAGCGCGACTACAATGGTGGGACATCACTCGGGTGTTCCCTTGTGGCCATAGCACGTCACCGAGATGTACGCTCTAGCATGGAAAGGAGTGATGCGAATGCTTAATCCCTTGCGCATGACCCTTCTACGCAGTACCACACTGGCTTTCCTGATCGTTTCTCCTTACAGCCAGAGCCTTGCGGCGGAGAACCTCCCGGTCGATCCAAACGGGTCGAATGCGCCTCGTGCGACGGACACGACTCAGCAGGGCCAGTCCGAAGAGTTCAAACCGCTGACAGGGCTGGACAACACCCCGAAGGGAGGGACTCTTCCCGGCGGCCCGTTGCCCGGAGGCACGCCTCGGGGTGGAACGCTCCCCGGCGGAACCGTTCCGGGAGGCACCTTGCCGGGGGGCAGCTTGCCTGGCGGCACCCTGCCTGGAGGTACGCTTCCCGGGGGAACCCTTCCGGGCGGGACGGTTCCCGGAGGCACGCTACCGGGCGGCACCCTCGAAGGCGGCCCGCTATAGTGGTCGCCGGTGGGCCTTTGCAGCACCAACCACTGAGAGGAGTTGTATGAAACCGATTCTGATCGCCGCGATGATACTTGCCGTCGCCTCTACAGTCTGGGCGGATGAAGAGCCATCGCCGAAACCCCGCAAGGAATCCGTGCGCGTGCAGGATCTGCCTAAACCGATCCCGGAGCTTCTCGAGAAGATTCAACAGCTGAGCAAGAAAATCGAGCCGGAAATCTCGCGGTTGGGCAGCACGCTTGGCCAAGAACTGAAAGTCACGGTAAAAAAACTCTGTGAGGAACTCCAATGCCAGGAACGACCTGAATCGAAGTAGGCCCCTTCAAACGCTCGCCCTCCCAGTTCAGTCCTTCGTCACTTCAACAGTCGGTATTCGTCAGACGCTTCTTGGGAATTCCTCGTAATCCTTCGCAGGCGGAGCCAATTTTTGCTGACGCCCCTTCCCGGCAGCCCTCTCTGCACTGGTTGACGGCTCTCAGGAGCTTGCTAAGCTTGATCTGAGCGGCTGTCTTGATTCCACAGTCTCGGAGGACGCCATGCGCCAACCATATGCCTGTGCCGCCATTGGACTCGCTCTCCTCCTCAGCGGATGCGGCGGCGGAGGAACCATCTTTGCACTGAAGGACCCCGGCTACGCCGTGAAACCGACGTCAGTCACCGTGATCACCGGCGGTTCAGAAGAAACGGATCTGAAACTGGCTGAGTATTTGACGCAAGAACTCAAGGACCGCACCAGGCTGCAGGTCGTCAGCCAAGACGAGGTCAGCAAAGCGATCCCCAGTTACCCGATTGCGGTCAAGACGGTAGAGGAAAAGAATGGTGAAGTGGAATGGGTGGATCCCTCCGAGAAACTCCGGCTCCAAAAGATTCAGGCTAAACTCAAAACACACTATATGTTCGTCGTCTGGAGCAAACGCCTGAAGCAGACCTCCTACTGCTCGAGCCGCGGCGGATGTTCCAATACGTATTCGGCCGACGTCTACGGGAACATGCTCGAATACCCGAGCGGACAGATCGTGTCTCACACCGCGTTTAATCGACGAAACAGCGACAGTGTGCTCGCACTCTTTAGATCCAAGGGTTATTACGTTGACGAACTGCTCAAGCAATCTGCGGAAGATATTGTCGATGAGTTCATCAAAGTCACCAACACGGGCAAGGCCAAATAGGAAGGAGACTCACGTGCGACGCTCAAGCGACATGCGATACTGGATAACCCTCGGTGTGACGCTCGTGTTGAGCGGCTGTGCTACCTTCCATCTGACACAAGAACCGTTTCAGCCGAAAGGCAAGAAACTGGCCATCATCTCGGGACTCACCAATGCCAGTTCGCTGAGCGTGGCCCAGGCCTTGGGAGACGAGCTGGGAAAAACAAGCCGGTTTCAGATCCTTTCACAGAAACAAGTGGCTCAGGCCATTCCCAATTATCCGCAGTTGGTCAAGGGACCTTATAAGTCGGCCTACTTCGAAATCGATGTGGATTACTCCGAAACAGATGTGGCGCGCGTGAAGGATCTGCAGCACCACCTTGGCGTGGATTATGTATACGTGCTGTGGGCCCCGGCCACCGTTTCTCACGGCAGCTCGAGCGTGTTCTTCAAAAATTATCCGGTGACCCAGATCGTCGCCCAGCTTTTTGAATCCCCGGGCGGGAAAGAAGTCGGACGCAGTCAGTATGCCGTTCGCGTCGACGATCAGACGCATCAGGTCTTATCGGATGACATGCGCCGCGTGGCGCTGGAACTGGCTGAGAAAACGCACACTCTGAAGTAACCCACGCCTTTCGCCACATCTGTCTCCTTCTCGATCATGTCCCCGCCCGCTGCGGGACGATGTTCGTCCTCCCGAGGCGCAACCCCCACCCGCGAGAATGACGTCATGAGTTCCCGATAAGGGCCCGGGAACAGCAACAACGTGACGGCTAGACACTCGAGGCCGAACGGCAAATAGCCTGCGTAGCCCAGAAGCGGCATCTCGAACAGCTTGAAGCGATGCACGGAAGGAATGGCATACTCCCAATGGGCCAGGCTCTTGTAGTTCCACATTTCCCAGCAGAGTCCGCAGATCAGCGCCGCGATGGCTGCGAGCCACAAGGACGTGCCGTCGCCATGTCCGAGTCTGGAAAAAATCGTCTCTTCCCCAGCTATCATCTGAATGGCGGTGATCAGGAGCAGCGGCGCCACCCAGACGAGCGGAAACAACCTGTCAGGCCAGATGCCGATTCCCGCCAGTCCGGCGCCTGCGACCATCAAGAGGGCCCAACCCGTCCCGATTGGCCTGGGCCAGCGCACCGACGGGAGTTGGTCCAGCCCTGCTCTGAGGTGGGGCACCGATGCCAACAGTTCCATCGTGCTCAACACCGCGGGGAGCACCGTCGAAAACGGAATCGTGGCGTGTAGAACATACTCCCACGGGGTCAAGGCCTGCGCTCCGACGTAATACCAGTTCTGCACGAAGCGGTTGAGATATTCGAAGCACCACCAGAATGCTGCGCTGGCAGGAAACAAGCCGAGGAAGAAGCCCGGCCTCTCCACCAGGATGCAACGTCCCGTCCGGCGGAACGTCCAGCCGTTGACCAGCAAGACATAGCCGAGCCACAAGGGCGTGAACGTATGGGATTGGAAGGCCGAAAACCAGGGGAAGCGATTCCAGGCCAGGACCCATGAGCAGCCGGTCAAACCCGCACCCAGCCAGCCCCACCATGGAAACGCGAAAGGTCTGACTGGCTCACGACAGGAGACCGCCGACCTCATCACACGCAGCATTATCGGAAGGACTGTCAGGACGATGAGAAACACGAGGCCCACAAACATCGGCCAGGAGAATGCCGCATGCTCGACGGAACGGGTCTGCGGCGGAAATTCGAGATAGGGCGTGAGAGATTGGCCAACAAAGGCGACACCGAGAAGGGGTAATGCCCCTACCAATGACAGGACGACCAGGACCTTCACGATCATGTGCATCCCGCAATGTCGTTGACGTCTCGTTTTGCCACAACCATCTCCCAACGATCTGTTATCGTAATGACACGGCACACATCCAGGAATGAGGACGCCGATGGATATTCTGTCACACGGTCTGTGGGGGGCGATAGCGTTTGGACGCAGAAATCGTCCGAGCTTCTGGCTGGCCTTCGTCATCGGCTTGGCGCCGGATCTGCTCTCTTTTGGGATTTTATGGATGGCCGCTACGCTCGACATGGCTGAGACACCGGATTTCAGCCATGGGACCCCGCCGGAATCGACCATTCCCCAGTATGTGCACCAGCTCTACAATGTCACGCATAGCCTCGTCATCTTCCTGCTCGTCTTTCTGCTGATCTGGGCCTTCCGCAAACGGCCACTGTGGGAGCTGGCGGCCTGGGGCCTGCATGTGCTCGTGGACGTGCCGACGCATTCGCACGCTTTCTTTCCCACTCCCGTCTTTTGGCCATTCTTCAGCTGGAAATTCGACGGATGGCAATGGATGACTCCCGCCATCCTCATTCCCAACTATGTCTTGCTGGCGCTGTGTTACACCTGGTTTGCATCCCGGTCGATTCAAACAGAAAAGGCCAACAGGCCCGAGCCCCCGAGGTAGCTCCCCTGCACCGCTGCTGGGGAGGCTCCGAGGTGCGGGAATGCCGCGGATGGGAGAAGCTGCGATTTTACACAACCCGGAGGCTGCGATGTCGACTTTCTCTCAGTTTGTTCCACCGACCACGGAGAGGGTTCCCCGCCATACGGATCAGGACCTCAATGAGGGCATCATGCGGCAGACTGACAACAACGTCGGCCGCTACGCCGGGGACCCCGGGCTGATCGACATGAGGCTGAAAGAGTTGGATCGGGAATGGGATATCGAGCGCGCGCTCGAAGCGAATGCAGCCGCGGTCTCGCTCATCGGTCTTTCGCTCGGACGCCTGGTGAACCGACGCTGGTATCTCCTGCCAGCCGCCGTGGCCACGTTCCTGCTCCAACATGCGGTGCAGGGATGGTGTCCGCCGGTCGGCCTGTTCCGTCGACTCGGCGTGCGGACACAGCGGGAGATCGATGAAGAACGGTACGCGTTGAAGGTCCTACGCGGCGATTTTGACGCCATCGACCAACAGCCGCAAAAATCGGTTCAGGAAATCATGGAAGCGATCCGCCGCCCATAATGACCCTTCGAGAATTGTTGGACTGGCAATGGAAGGGCTACCCGACCTACCACCGATCACGCCTCAATCTGCTTCTCCACCTTGTAGTGGTCCCGCTATTCGTGGCGGCAAACGTCGGGCTGATCTTCGGGATGCTCCACGGCTCCTGGAGCTGGATGCTCGTGTCGCTCGTGACGATGCTTGTGTCATTCGGCATGCAGGGGCTAGGCCACTTGACCGAACCGGTGAGGCCGATCCCCTTCGGCGGGTTTGGTGAAGCTGTCTCCCGGATCATTCTCGAACAGTGGATCACCTTCCCGCGGTTCGTAATGTCCGGAGGCTGGCTTCAAGCTCTGCGCCGGACAGGAACCTGAGAAAATCGTGGTTGACGTCTTCAGCGAAATGAGCGGTGAAGATGCAGAATGGCCGTTGAGAGCGCCTGATCAAGTGCCGTGTGCATGGCGGGACGCAATTCGTAATCACTTGCGTAGTCGCTCCACTCGCCCGATCCTGGTGTTGGCGTTGCAGTCACTACATCGTGGTAGAGGACTTCACCGCTTTCCAAGGAGATGATTTTGCTCGAGACGACGAAGGGCGGCATCTTCCCATGCATCCGCGCCAGTAACCGTTCTCTCCAGGTTGGCCCATCGATGCGGAAGAGAACCATGCTGTCGGCGCCAAGCCACTTCCCCACTTGCACCGCGCTGTCGTCTGCCACCCTTCCGGAAAGCTGGAGGCGCTGTTCGTCGGTGACTTGCTCCAGATTGCGCCGATCGACAATCCGGATCCAGGACCGCTCTCTTTTGAGGTGAAAGGTCGCCTCCTCCAGTCTACTGTACCCATACGCGACCTCCTGCTCTCCCGTCCGCGGATACCACACCGCCAAGCGCCGGACGTGCTGGGGCACAGGAACGTCGGTCGTCATGATCTCAAGCGCAGAGTGATCAACCGCCACAGGCGTCGGAGGCCGGCAGCCGGTCTCGAAACACAGACAGATGACCGCCGTGGCCGTCACGAACGCGAATCGCGCCTTCAGAAGAGGGCCGCTCATGAGACCATGTTACGGAAACCATCGGGAGGACCGCTATCCTACGGAAGGATGGAAATTGACTCTGATGGGCAGGGGTTCTGGGAAAACCGCCACCCCCTCATTCCCCAGTATAAACGCCGTGCTGTGAGCGGACAGCGTCTCCTACCCAGCCTTCTTGAACGGTACGGTCGGAGGGAGGAGTTCCGCCTTCAAATAGAGAAGACGGAACTCCTCGGTGCCAGGACATGAGACAAGAATCCAGCTCTTACAGACAATTCGTGAGACGATGTCAGTTTCGTCAGGCCGTGCCGTGCGGGGTGACCAGTTCCCTCCCCGTGAGGTGCTTGCGTCCCACCACGTGCAAGGATCGGTTATTCGCCAAGGCATGTGCGCGGGCTGGGACGGTCGCCATCCGCTCGTACACCTCCAAATAGTCCTTGACCATCCGCTCCACCGTGAAGCGGCGTTGGAATGCCTCGCGGCAGCGCAGCCGGTGAATGAGCGGCAACTCGTCGATCTTCGCCACCATTTCGGCCAGGCTATCGCAGATAAACCCCGTCACGCCGTCCTCGATAATTTCCGGAATGGAACCGCGGCGGTACGCGAAAACCGGCGTGCCGCAGGCCAGCGCCTCGATCAGGACGATGCCGAACGGTTCCGGCCAGTCGTAGGTGCAGAGTACCGCGGCTGCATTGCCGAGAAAATCGCATTTTTCCTCATCATTGATCTCACCCAGGTACTCGATCAGCGGATGATTGAGTAACGGCGCGATCTGCGTCTCGAAATATTCGCGATCCGCGGGATCGACTTTGGCGGCGATCCGCAAAGGGATACCGACGCGCTTGGCAATCTCGATCGCATGATCCGGCCGCTTCTCGGGGCAAATACGCCCGAGATACGCCAGATATTTCCCCGGAGTGGGATGATAGGCATACAGATCCGGCAATCCGTGATAGACCGTCGCCTGCCAATTGGCATTGGGCAGCGGCAGGCGTTGGGCATTCGAAATGGAGACGAGCTGCATGTCGGCATATTCCCGAAACAT
>DASTQE010000145.1:0-4187 GCA_035761895.1 Nitrospira sp.
CCCCCATCTCCACGGCGCCCTGGTCGTTGTTTTCTTCGGCGAGCGCAGCCAGTCCGCAGCCGGGCTCCGTCAGTTTTCCTGTCAGCAGGAGAAGATCCAGCAGGGTCAGGCAGGCGCCGTAGCCGCCGGCGCTTCGCAGAATGTCTTGACCGGCTAGCACGACCACGCGACTGCCCCGGGCAATGGCGCCGGCGATGTCGAGGAAGCTGTCCCGGGCAGTCCCGGTCGCCGCTTCGATGTCCGTCCAGTTTATCTTTCCCAGCGTCTCGGAGAGCGACGAGACGTATTCGGACGACCGGTTCTGCATCGCGGGATCGACGTGCCGGTCATCGACGACCGCTTTGAGCAGGCCGAGCAGCGCGTCGCTGAATTGAGCCGTCGGGACGCCGACATGCTGCTGAGACAGGTTAGTAATATTGCTGATCGAGTCGATGCCCGGCTCCGTCGCTTCGATCGTGAACAGCCGGGCCTGCCGCTTCTTGACCGCTTCCTTGACTCTGAGGCCGGCAACGGGATTGGTTTCCGTGATGCTGGTGCCGACGAGCAGCAGGACATCGGCTTCGACGATGTCCTCGAACGTGACGGTCCAGCGATGCGCCCCCTGCACGCGGCGCATGGCCTGCACGGCGTTGATGTGGCCGTACCGGGCGCTGCTGTCGAGGTTGTTCGTGCCGATCACGACGCGCATGAACTTTTGGAACAGATACAAGTCTTCGTTCGTGCATCGGCTGGAGACCAATCCGCCGAACGCGTCGGCGCCGTATGTCTGTTTGAGCCGGGAAATTTGCTGCGCGGTGTATTCGAGCGCCTCTTCCCACGTGGTCTCCACGAGGACGCCGTTGCGCCGGATGAGCGGTTTGGTGAGTCGGTCCGGATGGCTCGTCGCATGAAATCCGAAGAACCCGCGCGCGCAGAGGTCGCCGTTATTGCGGCCTGCCCCATACGACGAATTGACTTCGATCAATTCGTTGTCCTTGGTCTGCACCGTAATCTGACAACCGTCGCCGCAGTACTGGCAAATGGTATCCGCGCGCTTCAGCATCCACGGCCGGTATTCATACATGGAGAGGCGGCTGGTGATCGCGCCTACGGGACAGATCTGGACACAGCCGCCGCAGAATTCACAGTCCAGCGGGTGCGGCCCGAAGGCTTTGATCTCCGTCATGGTGCCTCGCCCCGAAGGGGCCAGTGCTTTGACGTCCATCACTTCGTCGCAGTACCGCACACAGCGCAAACATTGCACACAGCGGTTCATCTGCGTTTCGATGACCGGACTGAAGTACTCCTTCTGAAACACGCGTTTGGTTTCCATGAACCGGCTACCCGTGGCCGTGTATTCGTGTGAGAAGTCTTGAAGGTCGCATTTGCCGCCCTGGTCACAGACCGGGCAGTCGAGCGGATGGTTGGCCAGGATAAATTCCAGCACCGACTTGTGCGCATCGTTGACGACGGTGGTGGCGGTCCGCACGGACATGCCGTCGGTCGCGACAGTGCTACATGACGTCTGAAGCTTCGGCATCTTTTCGATCTCGACCAGGCACATGCGGCAGTTGGCATCCGGCTTCAGCTTCGGGTGGTAACAGAAATGAGGGATCATGACGCCGACACGGCGGGCCGCCTCGATCACGAGGGTGCCCTTGGGCACGGTAATTTCAATGCCGTCGATCGTTACTCGAACGCTATCGGTTGTCGTCTTGCTCATGGCTCCTCGTTATTCGTTAAACGTCAATCGTTAAACGCGAGGGTCGGATCTCTCTCTCTTGCGATTCACGGATAACGATTAACGTCTAGCTCCTGCGGCTTCAGGACGCAGCAGATTGGACGCTTCGGCCTCATGGATGAGCGCAATGTATTCTGGCCGCCAATGCTTCAGGGTGCTCATGATCGGCGCGACTTCGGCGTCCCCGAAGGCGCACACCGTCCGACCGGCAATATTCTTACAGAGATCCGTCAAAGTCTCGAGGTCCTGCGCACGGCCTCGCTTCGCGACGATGCGGCGCATGGTCTGCACCAGCCAGGAACTGCCTTCCCGGCACGGGGTGCACTTGCCGCAAGACTCGTGATAGAAAAATTCCATCAGGCGCAATGCCGCCCATACCATGCTGGTGCCTTCCTCCATGATCGTCACGCCGCCGGAGCCCAGCATGGAACCGGCGGCCGCGACCGACTCGAAATCCATTTTCACGTCAAGGTGATCTGGCGTGAGAAACGGTGCCGACGCACCGCCCGGAATAAAGGCCTTCAAGGGCTTGTCTGAGCGCATGCCGCCCGCATGCTCGTAAATCAACTCACGGAACGTAATGCCCATCGGGACTTCATAGTTTCCCGGGCGCTTCACATGCCCGCTGACACAAAAAATGCGCGTGCCCGTGCTCTTTGGCGGCGAGCCGATCGTCGCAAACCATTCAGGTCCCCGATTGATGATGTGCGGCAGATTCGCGAGCGTTTCCACGTTATTAACCACAGTCGGCTTGTTATAGAGTCCATGCGTGGCGGGAAACGGCGGCTTTACGCGAGGCAGGCCGCGTTTGCCTTCCAGCGATTCGAGCAATGCGGTTTCTTCCCCGCATATATAGGCGCCGGCCCCTCGATGCACCCAGACCTCGACCGTGAGGCCGGTCCCTTGGATGTCTTTACCGATGTAGCCGGCCCTGCGGGCCTCGCCGATCGCCTCCTCCAGGATCCGGGCTCCCAAGACAAATTCGCCTCTTATATAGATGTAGGCCGTCTCGGCTCCGATCGCGTAACAGGCCAGGACGATTCCTTCCAGGATCTGGTGGGGGTCGCGCTCGATCAACTGGCGGTCCTTGAATGTCCCGGGCTCACTTTCATCGGCGTTGCAGCAAAGGTAGCGGGGGCCCTGGTAATCTTTGGGCAGGAATCCCCATTTCACGCCGGTGGGGAAGCCGGCCCCGCCGCGGCCGCGAAGGCCGGATTTGATGACCAGCTGCGTCACGTCGGCGGGCGGAACTTTTCCAACGATCTTCTTGATCGCCTGGTAGCCGCCCGTCTTTTCATACTCGGCCAGCGTTCCGGTGTAGCCCGGCTGACTCATGTTCTTCAATAAGATCAGTTCGTATTTAGGTGTTGTCATAGTGTATTTTGGCGCGAGGCCAGAGGCGAGGGGCAAGAGGAGATTCTTGTCCCTCTTACCTATAGCCTAGAGCCACTAGCCACTCGCCTGAATTCGCTCCGGCCACATGAATGGACCGGTTTTTAATGCGGACGAACCGGTCGACTTGAGGTCTGCGAGAATGCGGTCGAGTTTTTCTTCCGTCAGCCGTTCATAGTAATCGTCGTTGATCTGCATCATCGGGCCGGTGCCGCAGGCCGCGAGGCACTCGACCGTGGAGAGGGTGAACGCGCCGTCGGGCGTCGTCTCGCCCGGCCCGATGCCGAGCCTGGTCTTGATCCAACCGATCAGCGTATCCGAACCCACCAGCGCGCACATCAGGGACTTGCACACCTGAATGTGGAATTTTCCCACCTGCTTCAGGTTGAGCATCGTGTAGAAGGTGACGGTCTCGTACACCTGTGGCGGCGTCAATTTCAAAATTCCTGCAATCTCGATCATTGCCGCTTCGGTGATATAGCCTGTTTCCCTCTGGGCCAGATACAACAACGGGATCAAGGCTGACCGCCTGACGGGATAGCGACCTACAATATCAGCTATTTCGTCTTTATATTTTTCGGCCAGTTTCATGCGGGTCTTGTTATCTCGTTATTCGTTAAACGTTATTCGTGAACCGCACGGACGTGAATCGTTAAAACAAGAAGCCGTTCGGAACGATTAACGAATACTGTTCATGTTTCACGCTCTTTACGATTCACGATTCACGTCTTCAGCGATCACACTCTCCCATCACGATGTCGTACGTCCCGAAGATCGTGATGATGTCGGAAATCAGATAGCCCCGCGCCATGTGGTCGAAAGCGCCCATATGGACGAAGGACGGAGAGCGGATCTTCAGACGATAGGGACGGGCACTGCCGTCGCTCACAATGAAGAATCCCAGCTCGCCTTTGGGTGCCTCGGTCGCACAGTAGGTCTCCGCTTTCGGCGGCTTGAAGCCTTGCGTGAAAATGATGAAATGATGGATCAGACTTTCCATGTCACGCATCACGAGCGGCTTGGGCGGGGGGATGTATTGGGGGGCATCCGCCATGATCGGACCTTGCGGCAGTTG
>DASTQE010000146.1:0-15929 GCA_035761895.1 Nitrospira sp.
GATCAAGGAACAACTAATGCCGTTGGCCAATTCAATCGTAGACTACAAAATAGAGGACGCTTTATTTGAGGGCAGCTTGCCATCTGAGAAAACCGTCTTTTGGTGGCCAACTAGAGACGTATACAATTCGATTGTTTTTCATTCCAAATCGTATATCAAGAACACATATGAAAGATTCTTTGACATCATTGACATAATAAGAAATGGCCACACTTATCAGGATGTTTTGGTCCTTAAAAAACCCGTGCATCCAACCAGCGAAATCCGCACACTTTAAGTTCGACGTTGAATCTCGTCTACATTATTAGTGAGCTCATACCTCTTTCCATCATACCTTACACTTGAGCAGAAACCTCACTCCGTCGACCCACACTTTCAAGATTGTCTGTGCCCGTTTAACGGCTGGATCGTACTCTGTCGCCGGGCGTGTGTGCCATGCGGCTAACGAAGGCTGAACCGGTGAAAAATGCTCAGGGAGCGGGGAAAGTGGCTGGGGGACTAGGAATCGAACCTAGGTAGCCAGCTCCAAAGGCTGGCGTCCTACCGCTAGACGATCCCCCAGCGCGGTATTGCGCGAAAGGGTGCGCGGGATCCGAATGAAAGAATTGTTGGCTGGGGGACTAGGAATCGAACCTAGGTAGTCAGATCCAGAGACTGACGTCCTACCGCTAGACGATCCCCCAACCGGCGTTCAACCTAATACACGGTCGATGAATCCGTCAAGCATGCGCAGCTTCTGCACGCGCGAGACTTTGCCGAAGCCGTGCCAGCGTCCGGTCGCGTCCCAACACTTCCATCACGTCAAACAAACCGGGACTGGCCGTGCGGCCGGTCAGTGCCACGCGCACGGGCTGTGCGAGTTGCCCCATCTTCATGCCCTCTTCCTCGACCAGACGCTTAAATTGCTCTTCCCAGCCCTGCTTTGAAAATCCGGGAATCGAAACAAACCGATCAAGAAGCTTCCGCAACACCGGGGCGGTCGCCGGAGTCAGGAATTTTTTGGCCGCCTCCTCTTCCCAGACCACCGCTTCGCCGAAGTACGGTTTCACCCACTCGACCATCTCGACGAGCGTTTTGGCTCGTTCTCTGACCAAGACCACCAGCTGCACCAGCCACTCCTGCGGCACGGCGTGCGTGTCATCGAGCAACCCGGCTTGTTTCAAGAACGGCACCAAGGCCCGTGCCACGTCCTCCGGCGGGCTTGTTTTGAGGTATTCGGCATTCATCCACAGGAGCTTGTCCGGATTGAATACTGCTGCAGACGTCTGAACGTTTTTCCAATTGAACTTTTCGATCAAGTCGGATCTGGTAAAGAGTTCCTGATCCCCATGCGACCATCCGAGCCGGACGAGATAGTTCACCATCGCGTCGGGGAGATACCCCATCTCCTTGTACGCCATGATGGACGTCGCGCCGTGTCTCTTGGACAACCGCGCCTTGTCAGAACTCAGAATCATCGGCAAGTGACCAAACTGCGGCACGGGAAAACCCAATGCTTGAAACATCGGAACCTGCCGAGGCGTGTTCGTGAGGTGGTCATCGCCCCGCACGACATGCGTGATACGCATCAGGGCGTCGTCAACGACGACCGAAAAGTTATATGTCGGATAGCCGTTCGACCGTAGAATGATCAAATCGTCGAGCACGGTGTTGTCGAACACAATCTTTCCCTTGATCAGGTCGTCCACCACGGTCTGCCCGGTTTGTGGCGCTTTGAACCGCAAGGCAGCTTCTCCCGACGGCTGGGTGATTCCCAGGTTTCGACAGCGGCCATCATACCGGGGAGACAGACCTTTCGCCTCCGCCTCTTTCCTCCTCGCCTCTAATTCATCCGCCTTGCACACACACCAGTAGGCCTGTCCTCCTTCAAAGAGCCTCACGGCATGGTTGCGGTACAGCTCCATCCTCTCCGTCTGCCGATAGGGCCCCTCGTCCCAGTCAAGTCCGACCCATCGGAGACCCTCGATGATCGCTTGAATCGATTCGTCGGTTGACCGGCTTTGGTCCGTATCTTCTATCCGCAAGATGAAAACGCCCTCTTGTTGTCTGGCGTAGAGCCAGTTAAACAACGCTGTACGCACGCCGCCAATGTGCAGAAACCCGGTCGGACTGGGCGCAAAGCGGACACGAACTTGAGTCATGGGATCACTCTCTTAGCGGGTGTGAAAAGGCCGGTATCTATACCACGTATGAACCGCGTGGAAAAGCATGTATAGATTTGATAAGAGTCAACGAGCGACTCGGAGCAGCATGGCAGAATTCATTCAATTTGCTACCGTCCTTTCCGCCACTGATCTCACCCCCCACGTGCGACAACTCGTGGTCCTGCCGAGAGAGCAGCCTATTGTCTTCAAGCCTGGGCAATGGGTATCGCTCAAGCTGCCCGTTGGAAGCCAACCACCACTCAATCGAGCCTACTCGATGGCAGCTCCTTCAACACCCTCTGGCGAATTGACCCTGGTACTTGACCGTGTGAACGGCGGCTTGGGGTCTACGTATCTTTTTCAACTCAAGCCGGGGGAAGAGTTGTCTCTCTCCGGGCCGTTTGGGAAATTCGTCCTCCCGTCGTCACTCGATCGTGAGATCGTCTTCGTCGCCCGTTACACGGGGCTGGTCCCTATCCGGTGCATGCTGAAAGAGCTTTATGCACGACGCTATCGCGGTCCCGTCCTCTTGATCGCTGTCGCGCCGGCGGAGGAGGAACTCTTGTTTCATCAGGAACTGCTGTCGTTGGCTATCATGCACCCAAGCTTTCGGTATTTGCCGCTTGTCGCCGCTGCCGGAGAAGCGCAAGCAGTCGAACTTTCAGTGCCCATGCTGGCTCCCTTTTTGGATGGAGCTGAGAAAATCCTGCCCATGCTCTGCGGAACCAAAGGATTCGTCCGACCCTTGCGAAGTCGCTTTCTCGCATCGGGATACGACCGTAAGGAAGTAAAAATCGAGACCTATGACTGAGATGTCTCGAGGTCACCTGGTTAGTGACCTTCCTTTGCAAGGTTCTTGTTCACCGCGGGTATTTCCACCACGATGTCTTTGGTGCCGTTCGGGACGCATTGGCACCCAAGGCGGGATTGCAATGTGGTCATGGGCGCCTCGTCCAGCTGGTCGAACTCGTCATCGGTGCCTTCGTTACAGGTGTCCAACCCCTGCTTCACGATGACATGACAAGTCGAACACGCACAGACGCCGCCGCAGACATGCTCCAACTCGACCCCATTACCCATAGCGATGTCCAAGAGGCTTCCTGGAAGACCGGTCTGCCCATAGGGAATTTTCGCTGGATCTACCTGGACTTTGGTGACAGCACCCCCCGGGGCAATATACGTTACCGAATAGGGCTGCTTCGGGAGTTCAACGTCGGCCTTCTCTATATAAGGGTTAGTTCCACCCATCTCGTTCATCCTTTCTGGAATCGGCCTACGGGTCGACCGTTCATTGACAGGTCCAAACACTACATGCTAGCATGAATCCGACCAGAACGATCGGAGATCATTATAGTCGCCGACCATACAGATCGGCAATAGTGTTATGCTGAAAATCTCAAAGAAAACCGATTATGCCTTGATGGCGCTTCAGCACATTGCCTCCGTGCAGTTTGGTGATATCACGCCAGGCAGGGTCGTCAATACTAAAGAGATCGCGGAGGAATACAACATTCCGCTCGAGTTGCTGGCCAAGGTGCTCCAAGCGTTGTCCAAGAGCGGCATGATCGAAAGCCATAATGGTCCCAAAGGTGGCTATTTGCTCGCCCGAAGCGCCGGGCGAATCACGATTGCTCAAATTTTGGAAAGTATTGAAGGGCCGCTCGGAATTACCGACTGTTCCCACGAAAAAGAGGGTGAGTTTTGCATGCAACGCGAACATTGCAATATTCGCACGCCATTGTTGAAAGTCCAGGACAGTATTTATCAGCTGCTGAACAATATGACGTTGCAGGACATGTTGGGCGGCACGCCGTTGATCACTATTCAGTCGCCGACCGCACAAGGAGTAGACCGATGAAGTTTCCGATCTTTTTGGATAACCACTCCACCACGCCGATGGATCCTCGTGTGTTGGAGGCTATGCTCCCCTACTTTGTCGAAAAGTTCGGCAATGCCGCCAGCCGCAACCACGCATTCGGTTGGGAAGCTGAAGAGGCGGTTGATACAGCACGCAAGCAGATCGCCCGGTTGATCAAGGCCGATTCGAAGGAAATTGTGTTCACCAGCGGCGCGACGGAATCCGACAACTTGGCGCTCAAAGGCGTTCTGGAAATGTACAAGGAGAAGGGCAATCACATCATTACCTCCGCCACCGAGCATCGAGCGGTGCTCGACACGGCCAAGTCGCTGGAAGCCAAAGGGCTCGCCTCAGTGACCTATCTCCCCGTCGACAAGCAGGGAATGGTAAATCCGGAGGACGTCCGCAACGCCATTACCGATAAAACCATTCTCATCTCCGTGATGCTGGCCAACAATGAAATCGGAACAATCAACCCTCTGCAGGAGATCGGCAAGATCGCCAAAGAAAAGGGGGTGCTCTTCCATTGTGATGCCACGCAGGGGGTCGGCAAAATTCCCGTGGACGTTCAGGCTATGGGCATCGACCTCATGTCATTCTCGGCCCATAAGATTTACGGTCCCAAGGGCGTCGGTGCGCTCTACGTAAGAAAACGAAATCCTCGGGTGCGAATCGCCGCGCAAATGGATGGTGGTGGTCATGAACGTGGCATGCGTTCGGGCACGCTGCCGGTTCCCTTGATTGTCGGCTTCGGGAAAGCCTGTGAGCTCTGCGAGCAAGAAATGCCGGCTGAGTCGGCCCGTTTGGCCAACATGCGGGACCGCCTCCAGGCGGGCATTATGGCGGCGCTGGAAGAAAGCTATCTGAACGGCCATCCCACAAATCGATTACCCGGGAATCTGAACATTTCGTTCGCCTATGTAGAGGGCGAATCGCTGTTGATGGGTATGAAGGAGATCGCCTTGTCGTCGGGTTCTGCCTGTACGTCGGCCACACTCGAGCCATCTTATGTGCTCCGGGCCCTCGGCGTCGGCACTGAACTCGCGCATTCGTCGATCCGTTTCGGGTTGGGCCGCTTCAACACCGAAGAAGAGATTGACTACACCATCAAGAAGGTTATTGAAATTGTAACGAAGCTGCGAGAGATGTCCCCGCTTTACGAAATGGCAAAAGAAGGGGTCGATTTGAAATCGGTGCAATGGGCCGCTCATTAGAACAAGAACAAGAAAAAAAAGACCAAGAAAAGCAAGTTCCAAATCTCACATCTCAAAGATTCGGAGGCCATCATGGCGTACAGTGACAAAGTCGTCGATCATTTCAACAATCCCCGCAACATGGGCAGCTTTAAGAAGGACGAGGAAGGCGTTGGCACCGGGATGGTCGGCGCGCCCGAATGCGGCGACGTCATGAAACTGCAGATCAAGGTCCAGGACGATACGATCGTGGATGCGAAGTTCAAGACCTTCGGCTGCGGATCCGCAATTGCCAGCTCGAGCCTGGCCACTGAGTGGTTGAAGGGTAAGACCCTGCAGGAAGCCCAAAAGATCAAGAACACCGACATCGTGCAGGAGTTGAACCTCCCGCCGGTGAAGATCCACTGTTCCGTGCTGGCCGAAGATGCCATCAAGGCGGCGTTGGCCGACTATCAGAAGAAGGCCGAAAACAAGTAACCCCAGGAAGGAGCGCCTCATGGATACCACGAATACTGAGACTCAGGCGCCGGTGATTACCCTGACGGAAGCAGCGATCAATGAAATCAAACGCCTGATCAACGTCCAGGGCATCACGGAAGGCGGGCTCCGTCTCGGCGTCAAAGGAGGGGGCTGCTCGGGGCTGAGTTATACGATCAATTTCGATGAGAAGATCGGCCAATATGATCAGGTGTATGACTTCGAAGGCGTCAAAGTGATCGTCGACGCGAAGAGCGCGATCTATCTCCAGGGGACCCAACTCGACTATCAAAAAGATCTCATGGGCGGAAATTTTAAGTTCGTCAATCCCAACGCGAACAAGACCTGTGGTTGCGGAGAGTCGTTCTCCGCATAACGCGTGGATTCAGAGCGCATTTCTATGCAGGCATGGCCAGACGCCATGCCTGTTTTGTCAGAAGGACAGCAAATATGGACACGCAGAGCGCCGGGCGTCGCGAATTGCAGATGGCGAGGAGCATGTGCTGGCACTGCCAATCCGAAGTGTCGGGAGAGTATTTCTGCGAGCGCTGCGTCAAGGTTCAACCCGTCTCCAAAGAGACGGATTACTTCACCTGCCTCGGCTTTCCGCGCCGGCTGACGATCGATCCCAGCAAACTGGAAGCCAAGTTCTACGAACTCAGCCGGGCCTTTCATCCGGACTTCTATCAGAATAAGAGCGAGACCGAACAGGCGATCAGTCTCAGTAATGCGGCGACCCTCAATACGGCCTATCGCACGCTTCGAGATCCGATCCAACGTGCGGAATATTTGTTGGATCTGGAAGCCGGAGCCGTCAAGGTGATCAGGAGCTCCCCTCCCGCGGACCTGTTTGAAGAGATTCTCGAACTTCAGGACACCCTTGAGGAGTACCGGGCGGCCGACCCGTCCTCCGATGCGGGTCGGAGTTTGCGGTCGAAGCTGCAGACAGAGCAGCAGAAGTTGGAGCAGAGAAAACGTGAGATGGAAACGCAGCTGGAGCAGCTCTTTACGGAATGGGACGATCTACAAGAAAGAGGCGAGGCCACGAGCCAGACCAGAGCAGAGCGCGACCACCTGCTGAAGCTCATGCGCGAGATTCTTTCCAATCGCACGTATGTCAAGAACATCGTCAATGACCTTGTGGCAACGATGGGATAATCATGGCTCGAATTGTCGGAATTGACCTCGGAACCACGAACTCGCTCGTGGCCTATATGAAGGACGGTGTGCCCACGGTCATTCCGGGACGCGGCGGCCGGGCGATGGTCCCTTCCGTCGTCGCGATGACGGACAACGGTTTGATCGTCGGCGATGCCGCAAAGGAGCATCTGATCCGCAATCCCGAGCGAACCGTCTATTCAGTGAAGCGGTTCATGGGAAAGGGGTTGGCGGATGTCCAGAGCGAGCTGGCCTACTTCCCCTACTCGCTGACCGAACAGGGCGGCGTGATCCGCATCAAGCTGGGCGAGAAATCGTATTCGCCGCCGCAGATCTCCGCCATGATCTTAAAGGAGCTCAAGCAGCGGGCGGAAGCGCATCTCGGCGAAAGCATCTCGAAAGCCGTCATTACCGTGCCGGCGTATTTCAACGACAGCCAGCGGCAGGCGACGAAGGATGCGGGGATGATCGGCGGTCTCGAGGTCGTGCGCATCATCAACGAACCGACCGCGGCATCCCTCGCCTATGGGCTTCAGGAGAAAACCCAGGGGACGATCGCCGTCTATGACCTCGGGGGCGGCACCTTCGATATCTCCATTCTCAAGCTCAAGGACGGTATTTTTGAAGTGCTGGCCACCAACGGCGACACTCACTTGGGCGGCGACGATATCGACCGCCGTATCGCCGACGTCCTGCTGAAAGAAATTCAGGACGCATTCGGCATCGACCTTCGCAATCTCCCCGACCATATGCAGACTCTCCGCTTGGAAGCGGAACGGGCTAAGATCCGGTTATCTGACACGATGAAAACCGAGATCACCATTGACCTTCCGGACGATAAGGGCCGCTTCAGCCGTGAATTGACGCGCGATCAACTGGAATCGCTGACCGCGGATATCGTTGAACGGACGTTGGCGCCCTGCCGGTTGGCCTTGAAAGATGCGGGCCTGAGCCCCGATGGCATCGACGAAGTGGTGCTGGTCGGTGGATCGACACGCATGCCGCTGGTGCGCCAGCGTGTGCAAGCATTGTTCGAGAAGCAGCCCCACTACCATCTTAATCCCGACGAAGTCGTGGCCCTTGGAGCAGCCGTTCAGGCGGACATTCTCACGGGCGGTACGACCGACATGTTGCTCTTGGACGTCACACCGCTATCGCTCGGCATTGAAACAATGGGCGGCGTCATGAGCAGTCTCATCAGACGGAACACGACCATACCAGCGAGCGCCAAGGAGATGTTCACCACCTACGTTGACGGCCAGACCGGGGTCGATATCCACATTCTTCAGGGCGAGCGTGAACTGGTGAAGGATAATCGCAGCCTGGCCCGGTTTCGCCTGAAAGTCCCACCGCTGCCGGCCGGCGTCCCTCGCATTGAGGTGACTTTCCTGATCGATGCGAACGGGATCTTGAACGTCAAGGCCAGCGACATGCGGACGGGCCAGAGCCAATCCATCGAAGTGAAACCGTCTTACGGCTTATCGGATAGCGAAGTTGAACGCATGATTGAGGATTCATTCAAGTTCGCGGCAGACGACGTCAACGCCCGCAGGCTGATCGAAGCCCGTCTCGAAGCGGGTGCCTTGATCACGACACTGGAAAAGTCTCTGGCGGAGGGCGAGAAGCTCGTCACCCAACAGGACGCCGAGGCCGTCCGAACCGCCTTGGGATCGTTACGGACCGCTAAGGAGGGCAACGATCCAAAGGTCATTCGCGCGCGGATGGCCGACCTCGAGCAAGCGGCAAAACCGTTGTCCGTGGCGATGCTGGACGATTCGCTCAAACGAAGTCTTCAGGGCAAGAAAGTATCCGAAGTCACCAAAAGCTAACGGATAAGATCACCTGCCACAGGCAGTCAACGGTAAGGAGACTTCATGGACTTGAAATGGCAGGATACGGAAGACATCGCAATCCGGCTGCTGGAAGAGCATCCGGAGACGGATCCCTTGACGGTGCGCTTCACCGACCTGCATGCGTGGATCGTCGCCTTGCCGGACTTTAAGGACGATCCGAAGAAGTCCAACGAAAAACTTCTCGAGACCATCCAGATGGCCTGGCATGAAGAATTCCAGGACTCACAATCATAAACCTGTGCTCTGATCCTTGGTTTATTCCGGCTGATCGATCTTGTAGAAGTCCATCGGATCCAGGCGGCGCTGCGCTGCCTGCGTCGGCTCGCTTCCTCTCGTAAAGATCTCGACGCTTCCCGGTTGATCTTCCTGCTCGGAATTCAGCAGGCCGGTGGCGGGATCGACCTTCACGAACGTAATGCCTTCGGGAATGGTGAACGGCACGACCGGCAACGGCTTGAGAGCCTCTTTCATGAAGTTGATCCAGATGGGCAGCGCCGCATGCGCTCCTGACTCCGTTTCGCCCAGCGAACGGCGGTCATCGAATCCCACAAATGTTCCGGCGACCAGGTTCGGCGTCCCTCCGATAAACCAGGCATTAATGAACTCGTTGGTCGTGCCCGTCTTTCCCGCGACGGGGCGGCCGAGGGTCTTTGCCGCCTGACCGGTGCCTTTCTGCACCACATCCTCCATCATGTTCGTGATGAGATAGGCCGTTTCCTTCGACACAACTTCCTGAGTCTGCGGATCCTGCTGCTCCAGGACCTGACCCGCGTTATCCTTGACCGACATGATCGCAAAGGGTTCCGCCCGGCTGCCCTGATTCAGGAAGACGCCGTAGGCTGAAGTCAGTTCCATAAGTCCCACCGATGAAGAGCCCAATCCCAATGAGAGGTCGGGAGCCAGCGGGCTGGTAATGCCGATCTGCCGCGCAAAGTCGATGACATTTTTGATCCCGACCTTGTCAAGCAGCCTGACTGTGGCCAGATTGTGAGACTGGGCCAGGGCATCGCGCAGGCTCACCATCCCGTGAAATCTCTTTCCGTAGTTCTCGGGCTTCCACGTTTTTTCCTCTTCCACCTGTTCATAGACGACCGGGGCATCGAGCACGACCGAGGCAGGACTCATTCCCTGATTGACCGCCGTCGCATAGATGATCGGCTTGAAGGCCGATCCGGGCTGCCGGTGTGCCTGGACGGCGCGGTTGTACTCGCTGCGGTTGAAGTCGTAGCCTCCAACCATCGCCCGAATCGCCCCCTGAGCCGGCTCAATAGCGATCAATCCTCCTTCGATAAGCGGCGTCTGTTCGAGCTGTACGGAGACCTGGTCCTTGTCGATTTTCTTGACCCTGACTTCAATTACATCTCCCGGCTTGAGGATCTGTTTGAGGTTGGTAGTCACGACGACATCCTTGACCAGGTCCTGACCGGTGAGGCGCCTCTTGGCCCAGGCCATGTCATCGAAGGAGAGCTTGGCGGGCACAGTACCGATTTGAACCCAAAACAGGTCTTTACCGGCTTTGGTCACGACGGCTTCACGCTCATCGCCGACCGCAAGAGGTTGATCGGTGGCGACGACCGGCGACTTGCCCGCTGTGAGTGAGGCAGGATCCACCGTGCGCAACGGGCCACGCCATCCCTGGCGTTTATCCAATTCTCGCAGGCCGGTTTTAAAGGCTGCTTCCGCGGCCCGCTGCATGTTGAGATTGAGCGTGGTCTTGATCTCGAGACCCCCCTTGTAGACCATCGTCTCCCCATACTTGGCAATCACCTGCTGTCGTACGTATTCAACAAAGTACGGAGCGGTTTGTTCGCTGCCGGGCCGGCGGAAACTGAGCGCTTCTGCGACGGCTTCATCGTGCTGCGCCGACGTGAGAAACCCCGCTTCTTGCATCCGTGCCAACACGTGCTCCTGGCGTTTTTTGGCCCGGGCGTAGTTCTTAAACGGAGAAAAATGGTTCGGTGATTTCGGCAGCCCTGCGAGGAAGGCGGCCTCTGCCACGGTCAGGGCAGAGAGGTCTTTCCCAAAGTAGGACTGGGCCGCGGCGGCAACCCCATAGGCGCCCTGGCCGAAATAGATTTGATTAAGATAGGTCTCGAGGATCTGTTCCTTGGACGACACCAGCTCCATCTTGTACGCAAGCACCAACTCACGCACCTTCCGGTCAAACGTCCGCTCGGAGGACAAAAACAATGACCGCGCCAGCTGCTGGGTGATGGTACTCGCCCCCTCAACCTTGCCTCCGCGCCGCAGATTCGTCCACGCCGCGCGGAGGATGCCGATGTAATCCAGACCGGGATGCTCGAAAAACCGCACGTCCTCCACGGCAATCACGGCGCGGCGCAAATGTTCGGGAATCTGTGGCAGAGGAGTCAAAATCCGCCGCTCGATAAAAAACTGGCCGATGAGGCGCTTATCGCTGGAATAGACCTGGGTGACCAAACTGGGCTGGTAATTCTGCAGTTGACCGAGATCCGGAAGATCCTGTGCGTAATACCACACCAGGCCCGCGGTTCCGAGGATCCCGCCTAACAGGAGAGCCGCCACGACGATCAGCGTGATTTGCCACCGGCGCCAGGGACGCCGCGGTGGCGGCGGCTGACGAGGCGTATCGGAAAGTTGGACCGGGCGATCAATCAATGTCATGGAAACGGTCGGGTAGGCCTGTCACACGATACCGTGGAGCCTGTCAAAACACAAGCAACTTGCCGGCTTGTCGGAGCTGCGATGCTTCGGGTATACTTCCTGGTTGACGCCCGAGAGTAGGGGCGTCTTTTTTTTTCGCAAAGGACACGAGCATCATGTCGCAATTGCGCGCGCCGCACGACCGCCGAAACGACATCCGAAACATCGCGATCATCGCCCACGTCGATCACGGCAAGACGACGCTTGTCGATGCACTCTTACGTCAAACACACGTGCATCGCAAAATCGACGACATGGGCGAGCGCATCATGGATTCGATGGACCAGGAACGCGAGCGTGGCATCACGATCCGGGCCAAGAACGCGAGCGTCACCTACCAAGGCGTGAAAATCAACATCGTCGACACGCCAGGCCACGCCGACTTCGGGGGCGAGGTCGAGCGCACCCTCCGCATGGTGGACGGCGTCCTGCTCCTCGTCGACGCCAAGGAAGGTCCGATGCCGCAAACGACCTTCGTCCTTCGGAAGGCGCTTGCTCTCGGCCATAAAGCCATCGTGGTGGTCAACAAGATCGACCGGCCGGACGCCGTGATCGATGACGTCGTGAACCGCACGTTCGACTTGTTCGTGCATCTCGGAGCGACCGATGAGCAGCTCGACTTTCCCATCGTGTATACCTCCGCCATCAAGGGTCTCGCGACGCTCGACGTGAACAAGCCCGGCACCGACATTGCCCCGTTGCTCGATACCGTCCTGGCACAGATCCCGGCGCCGGCCATCAATGCCAAAGCCCCCCTGCAAATCCTCGTCTTGGCGCTCCTCTATGATTCCTACAAGGGGAAAATGGGCGTGGGCAAGATTCAATCCGGTTCCATCGCCCGCCGACAAGGCGTGCTCATCCTTGGAAAGGACGGCGCCCAGCTCGCCGGTAAGGTCTCAGACCTCGCAGTATACGCAGGTCTCGAACGGATGGACATCGAGCAGGCGGAAGCCGGAGAAATCGTTGCCGTGGCGGGGCTGGACCAGGTGAGCATCGGGGACACGATCGCCGATGCCGAACAGCCAGTGGCTCTTCCGCGGGTCACCATTGATGAGCCGACCGTCCAGATGACCTTTTCCGTCAACAACAGTCCGTTCGCAGGGCGAGAAGGCCGGTTTCTGACCTCACGCCACCTGCGCGAGCGTTTATTCAAAGAGCTTGAAACAAATGTCTCGTTGCGCGTGCAGGAAACCGACAGTCCCGACCGTTTTCTCGTGGCCGGCCGCGGTGAGCTGCACCTCGCCGTGTTGATCGAGCAGATGAGGCGCGAAGGATACGAACTCCAAGTGTCGCAGCCGGAGGTCATTTTGCATCGGGATGGCGGTCAGGTGACGGAGCCCTATGAGGAATTGACCATTCAGGTGCCGGAAACCTACCAGGGGGCGGTGATTGAAGAAATCGGGAAACGCCGCGGAGAAATGCGCCATATGAAACTGGTCCATTCGGATGCCGGCCCGAGTGAAATGCACCTTGAGTATCATATTCCCACCCGGGGCATTATGGGACTCAAAAGCGTCCTGCTCGCCAAGACACGCGGCACGGTGATCATGCACCATGTGTTCACGGCGTATGAACCGGCCAACGAACAGGATCTCTTGGTGGCCCCGCACGGCTCCCTCTGTGCGTTCGAAGACGGGACCAGCACGGCCTATGCGCTTTTCATGACGCAGGAGCGCGGCGTCATGTTCATTGGGCCGGGAGTGGAAGTCTATCGAGGCATGGTCGTGGGTGAAAATAGCCGCGACGAAGATCTCGACGTGAACGTCTGCAAGGAAAAACACCTCACCAATATGCGCGCCTCAGGATCTGATGAAGCCTTGATTCTCACCCCGCCACAGGAAATGTCACTGGAGTTTGCCCTGGAATACATCGGGCCGGATGAGCTGGTGGAAGTCACGCCCGACTGTTTGCGCATCCGGAAACGGCTGCTCCATCCAGAGGATCGGCGCAAGGCCAGGAAAGCGGCGAAGTAAGCGAGGCGGGAAGCAGTCGGTCCGCTGTCATGCGCATCAAGAAGAAAGCGCCCAAACCGTCATCCAAACGACCGCCTTTGTACTTCGTCGGCTATCGCGGCACTCGTCCGACGTCTGAAGAGCTCGCCCTTTGGTATGACAGCGCGTATGGCGGACCATTGAGAATCACGCAGGAGGATGGGGCGCCGGACTCCTGGCACGTGAATCACGGGCCTTGGAGCGCGCATGTCGCGATCCCGCTTCCGGCGACCCACACGGCCGGATTGGCCGAACAATTGTCTTGGGAGCACGATACGATCGGCGCTGTGGCGCCCTCGGTCATGCCGCCGCGTGACATGCCGGATACCCTGCTCTTGGCGGCGAGGGTCGCACGTGGGCTCACGCTCCTCACGCAGGGGACTGCCTACGACATCACGACCCAACAATACCTCAACCCATCCGATTGGCAGGATCGAAGCCTCTCCGCCTTCGCGGCTAGCGACCATGTCATGATCGCCCAGGACGACCAGGCCAAGCCCGGCGTCATTTGGTGTTATACCCTCGGCCTTTCCAAGTTCGGCCATGACGAGTTGGAGACGTTTGTCCCGCAGGGGATGCCGGATCAAGGGGCCAGGGACATACTTGCCGAGGCGGCTCAGGAGATCATCCGAACAGGACAATCCCCCAAGGTCGGCGCATCACTTGATCTGCCGTTTACGAGCCGGACGATTACGATCTCTAACCACCGGACGGCAGCTCCGGGTGGGCGTATGTTGGGCTTCCGCGAACTGCAGCGTTCTTAAGTTCCGACGCTAGCAGTCTTCAACCACCGCCAAATCGTTCAAACCGGGCATTCGCCGACCGATTATCATCCATGGTGATCATGCAGGGCGCAGTTCCAAATGCTTCACAGGGGCCTCCCTGCCAGCCCGCGAAAATTGAATTCCCGCTCGCGACGGCGGTCAGCGTGACTGCCGTTCCCCTAACAAACTGGAACTGGCACGTTCCGCCGCAATTGATGCCTGCCGGAACGCTCGTCACTGTCCCGTTTCCTTGTCCCGGGCCGGATTTATTCACCGACAATGTGACGAGGTCGGGGAGGAGGTCGAACTGAGCCACCACGGTCTGGGCCGTACTCATCGTGACAGGGCAGGGCTGGGTTCCAGTACATGGACCAGCCATCCATCCAACAAATGTCGACCCTGGCGCCGCAGTCGCCGTTAATGTGACCCCGCTACCGGTCGGAAATGACGCCGCGCAGGTGGTTCCGCAATTAATTCCTGCCGGATTGCTAGTGATGGTTCCCGCTCCGCTTCCCGTCTTTTGGACCGTAAGAACAGACAGGCTGATGGGTGGATCGAAGGTGGCGGTCACGGCCCGATTTGCATCCATCGTGATTTGACAGGCACCCGCGCCGCTACAGGCGCCGCTCCATCCGGCAAACGTGGCTCCGCTTTGCGGTGTTGCTGTCAGCGTCACGACAGTGCCAGGTGCAAAGTTGGCGGTGCAAGTTGACGAGCAGGCGGTAATGCCCGGTGGATCACTACTCACTGTTCCTGCGCCTGCGCCCGCTTTCGTGACCGTGAGCGCAAAGAGAACCGGCGCAGCGGTAAACGTCGCAGTGACGGTTGGATTGCCTACCATCGCAACAATACAAGGGCCAGTTCCAGTACAGCCTCCCCCACTCCAGCCGTTGAATGTGGATCCGTTCGTCGGCGCCGCAGTGAGTGTGACGGTCGTGCCGCTTGCAAAATCGGCGGCGCACGTGCCCGGGCAGGAAATCCCACTGGGATTACTGGTAACGGTGCCGCTACCGCTTCCCGTCAAGTTCACGGTCAGCCGATCGGTGGAGACCGCGACGTTAAAGCGTGCCGTCACCGTGGCGTTCCCGGTCACGCTACAGACTCCCGTACCCGAGCAGGCGCCCCCCCAGCCGGCAAACGCAGAGCCAGGTGCCGCAGCGGCATTGAGAGAGACCGTCGTGCCCTCTTGAAACTGGTTCACACAGGTAGCGCCGCAATCGATACCACCGGGGGAGGACGTCACTGTGCCGCTGCCATCTCCCTCTTTGTTCACGGTAACCGTAAAGAGCCGCACGAGCGTGATTTCCAGATCGATCGGCGCCCCTGCCGTGAGGTTCACGCCAGGGAGTGTGCCCCCGAAGATCTTCACGGGGGGCGATGCTGCATTGAAGGCAGACACCGTGATGGTTCGATTCGGACCGACCGGCGCTTGGATGCTGACTGGAATCACTTGTCCGCTCGTCGGATCGGCAACGGGAACGGTCGTGGTAGCGGGAGCCGGCATGCCGGGCCCGATGATTTCAACGTGGATCGAGGCGATTTCCGTCACGGATTGCGCCCACGCGGGTGTCGCACCCGGAAGCCAGCGTTCGATCCATGCGAACAGCCGGGATAAGGTCGGTTGATGGTGCGCCTGCCGGGCATCCACGATTAAGGACAGGTTGACGGCGACCATTTGGCCGTTCGAGCTGTCCGAACCACATGCCGCAAGCACCACGACGAGTAAGAGGCCCCAAACCGAAGGGAGACCCGTCTTCGTGTGTTCAATCATTGCGCCCCCTTGGGAAGCTTTTGCTTCCCCGTCTTCAC
>DASTQE010000147.1:0-3490 GCA_035761895.1 Nitrospira sp.
CCAGGTCAGAAGCAAACTGCCGCTCACCACACGCAACATCCTTTCCATGGTGTACACACCTGGGGTCGGGCGCGTCGCTCAGGCCATCGCGCGGGACCCATCCAAAGCGTTCGCCTTTACGACCAAGTGCAATAGCGTGGCGGTCATCACCGACGGCTCCGCCGTGCTGGGACTCGGAAACCTGGGCCCGGAAGCGGCATTGCCGGTCATGGAAGGCAAGGCGATGCTCTTTAGGGAATTGGCCGGGATTGACGCATGGCCCATCTGTCTCGCCACTCAAGACCCTGACGAGATCGTACGCACCGTCCAGGCGATCGCTCCTGGGTTCGGCGCGATCAACCTTGAAGACATCGGCGCCCCTCGTTGTTTTGATATCGAGCGACGGCTGAAGGCCTCACTCGACATTCCGGTTATGCACGACGATCAACACGGCACCGCCGTTGTCCTGCTCGCCGCACTGACCAATGCGTTGGCGGTGGTCGGCAAGCCCATGGATGAGGTCCGTGTCGTTGTCAACGGACTCGGTGCAGCCGGCACGGCCTGTTGCCGCATCCTCTTGGCAGCGGGCGTCTCGCATCTGCTCGGCTGCGACAAAGAAGGCATCATTCTCCAAGGCGATCCCGCTCATCTACGGGCGTGCCGAACCGACCTGTCTGCTTGTCTGACCCCTGACCAGCCACGCGGGACTTTGCGGGATGCGTTGAAGACTGCCGATGTGTTCATCGGCCTCTCGGTGGGCAATCTTCTCAATGCCGATGATTTGGAACTCATGGTTCCTGACCGCATTGTCTTTGCCATGGCCAATCCGGACCCTGAGGTTCCTCCCGAATTGGCTCTTTCGCACTGTCGCATCTTTGCTACTGGACGTTCGGACTTTCCCAATCAAATTAATAATGCGTTGGCTTTCCCCGGCATTTTCCGCGGCGCGCTGGATGTGCAAGCCAACGAAATCAACGAACCGATGAAACTCGCGGCGGCGCGTGCGTTGGCCGAAGCGATTCCTCGGGCCGCGTTAAGCGAGGACTACATCATTCCCAGTGTCTTCGACAAGGACGTGGTGCCTCGCGTCGCACGGGCCGTCGCGGCGGCCGCGCATGCCAGCGGTGCCGCCCGGCGGCGACTCAAACTGTCCGAGGAGCGCCCCCCGGGCTGACCCACCCGCATTGTCGATCATCATCTTGACGGTCAACCCTTCAGCGCCGCTGTTAGCCTATGCTACAATGCCCCGATCCTCGGGGAGTGCCTACGCCGATGCCCTTTTCCTCCGCAAAGTACATGAAGTTCCGCAGCGGCATGCACAAGCGGATCGGTTCGCTGCGATCCAAGACTGAAGACAGCATGGAAGTCGCCGTCGATACGATGATGGAGGAGCGAGTCGACAGCTACTTTCGTGTCGAGCAGGGGCTCGACGAGATCATTAAATCCCTGCTGCAGATTGAAGAGGAGCTGGAACACATCTGCGATCTCTCGGGGGCCATGCGCCTGGAGTCAAGGCTGGAATTCGTCGAGGACCGCTGGGACGATCTGGATAGCGAGATCCGGGAGCGTCCAAAGCGACGGAGGCGACGGATCAGCCTCGCCGATATGCTCAAAGCGGCCAGCGGTGGGGGAGGAGACCTTTCGCAGAGCGCTGGAAGCGTGAACAATGCGGTGGACGCCTACGCAATCATGGGTGTTGAGTTCGGCAGCTCGCTTGCGGATGTTACCACCGCCTTCAGACAGAAAGCGAAGCAGCTGCATCCCGATGCGAACCAGGGAGACCGAAGCTCTGAACCGGAGTTGCGGCGCATGCTCGAAGCCTACCAGTTCTTGAAGGAATATCTGAGCCTCAGCAATACGGAGCCCATGCGGCCGCCCGAGCGGCCATACAGTCCAGCCGAGTAATCACCCAGTGACCACACCTCTCCAGAAACGCTACATCACCGACGGCGAAGGGCTGGAAACGCTCTGCAGGCAGTTGCGGTCCAGCCGCCGGCTCGGCCTGGATACGGAGTTCGTCGGCGAAGACAGCTTCGTTCCGAAGCTTGAACTCATTCAGGTAGCCGCTCAGGACATCGCGGCCGTCATTGATTTTCCGGCCGTCCAGGCCAACGGCTCTCTGGCGCCGTTTTGGGAATTGATTTGCGATTCGCAGGTGGAAAAAATCGTCCATGCAGGCCGCCAGGATCTTGACCTCTTTGCCCTCCATGCGGGGCAAATTCCCAAGCCGTTTTTTGATACCCAAATCGCGGCCGCCATGCTGGGATTTGGCGCCCAGGTGGCGTATGCCAATCTCGTCCAGAAAATCCACGGCACCAAGCTGGCAAAAGCGCATACGTTTACAAACTGGAGCGCCCGTCCTCTATCTACCGACCAAATTTCTTACGCGGCGGAAGACGTCCAGTTCCTTCTGCCACTACACACGCATCTCCAGAAACGGCTCCAGGCGCTCGGTCGCACGGATTGGTTACGAGAAGAATTTTCACGTTTGGAAACCGCCGTTGCAGAAAAAAGCAAAGATCCGCTCGAACGCTATCAGCGGATCAGAGGATGGGACAGTCTCAAGCCGAGACAGGCCGCTGTCTTGCGGGATCTCGCGGCGTGGCGTGAGACGGAAGCCCGGCGGCGGAATGTCCCACGGGGCCGTGTCATTCGCGATGAGGTCGTGCTGCAACTCGCGCGCCATCCTCCAGCGAACGTTGAAGAGTTGCGGGGGCTCCGGGGATTACATGGTGCCGAGGTCGACCGCAACGGCGAGCAATTGATCGCCACGATCAGGGCGTCCCTCGCCCTGCCGCCTTCTGACTGGCCACAGGTGCTGCGGGACCGGAAACCTGAACCGGAATCCATCGGATTGGTCGAGCTGCTTCAGGCCGTCCTCAAGGCTCGCGCCGCCGAAGCTGAAATCGCTCCGACACTCTTGGCAACCAGCGCCGATCTTCAAACTCTCGTAGAAGCGAAAGAAAAACAGAGGACGCCGGATTTGCCGGTTTTGCGGGGATGGCGGCGGCAGCTGATCGGCGAGTTACTTATGCAAATCCTGGATGGCACCGTGACGGTGTCTGTGGATCCGATCAAAGGGGTCTTGCGCATGTCCGGTGAGAGCACCGTCACAATCCCGCACTAATTTCCAGCCTTTTGGGCGCTGCCTCCCCGCTGTTCAAAAACTGCCGTTCCTACGACAAAATCTGCATTGAGACGACGCAGATCCATGACGCCCAGCATCTGATTCGGGAGGGCCAGCCTATTGGTAAGTGAGGAGAAACTCACAGACCGTCTGCATGGATATGAGTGGTACAAAACTCGCAGGATAAATGGACACTCCAAGTCGAGATGCTGCATGCCAAAGCGCTTACTCAAAGCGGTTTTGACGTTCGTCTTCCCCGGCGGGCTCGTCTTCATTGCCGCCCTCGGGTTCCTTCGCCCGCAGGGACTGCCAGTGTGGTGCCAGGGCCCTGTCGCCGCGCTACCCTATCTGGCACTCACATTCGGACTCGTGTTCGGCTGGTAT
>DASTQE010000148.1:0-7486 GCA_035761895.1 Nitrospira sp.
CAGTATCCCTTCCACTCGCGCGACAATATCCTTGCCGTTCTCCTGAAGCAGTCTCAACCATTTGCCGGTGCGCTCATCGACCTGACCCGAGAATTTTTGCACCAATAACTTGGCCAACTCTTCCATGCGGGCACCCGGACCTTTGAGATCGTGCGCCAGCGTTTCTGCCAGATGCTCGAGCTGCCGCAATCGAGCCAGCAATCCTTTTTGCTTCTGCTGAACGGCTTCGTAGAGCCTGGCATTTGAGATCGCCAGCGCGGCTTCCTGCGTGAGCCCCTTGGCAAGGCGCTGATTCCATTCTTGTGCGGGCCGCGGCGTTTGGCTCGAGAGCGACAAGACGCCGAACGGAGTTCCCTGGGATAAAAGAGGAATCGCGAGCATGCTCTCTCCAAGGAGGTTGCGACGCAGGACCTGCGGCCGCTCGTCCGAGTGAAAGTGGTTGCCTGTTGCGGCCGTCCGCGTCTCGAATGCCTCGACGCAGATCGGCAATTCCTCCCACAGCATGACCGATTTCTTTAAGCGGTCGTTCCATTCTCCCGAGGCGGCCTCAACCACCCAGCAGCCCATCCGTTCGTCGCGGAGAAACACCATGCACGCGTCGGCTTGCACAAGTTCGACGGCCCGGTCCGTGATCCTCCGGAGCACCCCTTCCAGTCCATCAGGCCCGATGCTGTTGATCTCTTGTCCGATCGTGTTGAGCACCTCCAGCTCATAGACGTGCTCGCCGATCTGCTGTGCCATATGAAGAAAGGCCGCTTCGAGTCTGCCCAGCTCATCTCGGGATCGTTGTTCGGAAGACAGCAAGGTCGTGATACCCGATGTATCGACTTCGGCCCCGATCTTGGTCGTCGCCAAGTGGAGGCGCTTGAGAGGCCTCGTCAATGAACGGGCCAGCATGCGGGAGCTGGTCCAGCCAAGAATGATGACGCCCCCCAAGGCAATCCACAATCCTATAAATGTTAATTTGGAGAGCGCCATGTCCTGTTCATTGAACCGTTCCCGTCGATTTTCCAATTGATCTTCGATCGAACGCAATTGCAGACGGAAACGGTCTGACACCCTGAGGCCTTCACCTGAGCGCACATAGTCGAGGGCTCTTGCCACATTTCCATTCTGCACTTCCGCGATGAGCTCGTGCTTCGATCGCAATAGATCTTTTAACTGCTGCTCAATCGGACCCAGCGTCGTCGCAGAACCTGAGGCAGCCGCGAGTGTTCGCTTGGCATCTATCAGCGCCTGATCGATCTTCGATTCGGCCTCAGTCAACGGAGCCAGGAACTCGGGTTGCTGTGTCAGGAGATATCCGCGGAAGCCGTCTTCGATGTCGACCGCCAAGCGACGCAGTAGATTTACCTGTTCATGCGCGAGGATCAGATCTTGGCGCTGTTGCTGGATGGTAAGGAGTTGTTGAACGAGATAGAGATGCGTGGAAAGTCCCGCGATCAGCGGCACACAGAGGAGGAGAAGCACCGCCCACACCTTGTGTTGGATCCGGAGCCGACTCCACCAGTCTGCCGCGTTCTCCTGCATGTGGCGATGTCCTATGTGCCGGGACAGCCCTAGATAAGACCCTGGTCAGCCGGGAAAAGAACGCTCCACCCTAGCAAACACTGATCTCAAGTTTCCACTCCCCTTTGAACCTCGACAACCGGCTCTTTTATGGCCGCGGATCTAGTTCGATCAGGCCTTTCCGGATCGCGAGAATCGCGGCCTGCGTGCGGTCATAGACTTGCAGCTTGTGAAAGATATTCCGCACGTGATTCTTGACCGTTTTCTCGCTGAGATCCAAGCTATTGGCGATTTCCTTATTCGTCTTTCCATCCGCGACGAGCCGCAAGACGGTGATTTCACGTTCCGTGAGATCATGCTCGACCCACGCGGGTTTCTTGCCCTTCTTTTGGGCCATCAGCGAAAACTCTGCCAGGATCTTGCTGGCCACCGACGGGTGAATCAGCGACTCGCCTCGATAGATCGCCCGAATGGCGGCGACGATTTGCGACGACTCGGAATCTTTCAAGAGATAGCCGGTGGCACCGGCGCGCACGAGATCAAAAATATATTGCTGTTCTTCGTACATGGTCAGGGCGACGATGCCGATATGGGGAAACTCGCGCTTGATCTGACGGGTGGCCTCCACTCCGCCCATCCGCGGCATACTGACATCCATGAGAATGACGTCGGGCATCAAGGTTTTGGTTTTCTCGACCGCTTCCATTCCATCTTGCGCCTCGCCGACGACATTGATGTCGTCTTTCGTCTTGAGGATGGCAGCCAGCCCTTCCCGCACCACCCGGTGATCGTCAGCGATGAGCACTTTAATTTTCTCCATCGTTTACCCTCTCTTTTTTTCCGAGCGGCACTTCGACGACAATCCGGGTGCCCCGCCCCTTTTTCGAATCGATTTTTGCCTCGCCGCCGACAAGCTTGGCCCGCTCGACAATTCCGCGCACGCCGAAGTGGTCCCACTTTTCCGGATTATGCAACACCTGCTCCATGTTGAATCCGACGCCGTTGTCCGAGATCGTGACTCTGAGCCGCTCAAGGTCGATCGTCAATCGCACCGACACCCGGTCGGCTTTGGCGTGCTGGACGACGTTGCTCAGCGCTTCTTGGACGATCCGGAACAAGAAAATCTTGGTGCGCGGGAACAAAATCTGTTCATCGCCGGACACCGTGAAGTCGGTTTTGATGTGGTATTGGGTCTCAAACGATTTGAGATAGTTCGTGAGCCCCGGAATCAGCTCCATCTTGTCGTATTGGAGCGGACGGAGGTTGAAAATGACCTGACGGGCTTCCTGAATCGCCAGCTTCAGCTGCTCCTTGCTCTCGCGCAGCGTCGCCAAGCTGGCTTTGGGATTCTTGCGGATGAGCTGTTGGGAGAGTTCAAGCTTGAAGCCGACTCCGGCGAGGCTCTGGACGAGCCCGTCGTGGATTTCGCACGCGATCCTCGTACGTTCTTCGGTGACGGCGGCGCCCGTTTCTTTGACGTAGAGCCGATAGAGGGACTGGTATTTGTTGAGCGTCTTTTCAATTTCGGCGGTCGCCCTGATCCGTGCCTCGATCAGTTCCCACATGAATTTCGCGCTGGCGCCGCCCAGGATCGTGACGCCCATCCGGTGAAAGTCCTGAAGCGACTGCCACACCTCCGGGCTCCCGGAGACGTCGATGATGAGGTCGACGTGCTCCAGGTTGAGCAGGAGACGGTAGTCCCGTGTCACAGGAATCTTCAGCCGCTTCGCAAGGGCAAGGCCCGGCGCCGCATCATCGATTTCCGCCACGGCCACGATATCGACGAGCGGATCGTTGGCGAAGATCTCCATGAGAGCCGTGCCGCCGTGTCCGGCCCCGATGATCGCGACGTGCGTGACGCCCGAGGCTCCGCTTTTTCGGGTCTGTTTCGATGGCTTGGCCTGCGAGGCCGGCATGTGCCCCTCTCTGGTCAGCAACCTCGTTGTGTCTCGACGAACCGGAGGAGAGGAAAGACGTCCGAGCGAGGAACCGGATCGTGTGCTCACCGCTCGCGGCGCTGCTGGGCCAGGGTTCTCAACTCGTCCATAAACTGATCGATGTCTTTGAACTCCCGGTAAACGGACGCAAAGCGCACGTAGGCGACTTGGTCCAGCTGATGCAATTCCTTCATCAGCTCCTCGCCCACGACCCGGCTCTCGATTTCCGTCTCGCCCATCTCTTGAATGCGCTTCTCGATCCGGTCGGTCACGGCTTCGATGGTTGCCGTGCTGATGGGACGCTTCTCGCAGGCCTTCTTCAAGCCCGACACAATTTTAGACCGATCGAACGTTTCCCGCCGTCCGTCTTTCTTCACGACGACGGGAAGGATTTCCTCCACCCGTTCATAGGTCGTGTAGCGGCGTTTGCAGCCGAGACATTCCCGCCGGCGGCGGATGAGTTCGCCTTCTTTCGCCATGCGCGAGTCGACCACTTTGTCTTCCAGCTCATCGCAGAAGGGACATTTCACCGGCGGTGATCCTGCCCTGTGTGAGGTTAGTAGGAGTGAAAGATCGGGAACCGGCTGCAGAGCGCCTTGGCCTGGCCCCGCACTTCTTCCAAGACCGCCGGGTCCTGCCGGTGTTGCAGGACTCGATCAATCAGACCGACGATCTCTTTCATCTCGACTTCCTTCATCCCGCGAGTCGAGACAATCGGCGTGCCTAAGCGAATGCCGCTCGCGACCGCCGGCGGCTTTTCATCGTAGGGCACGGCGTTCTTGTTGACGATGATGCCGGCAGCGTCCAGCGCCGCGTCTGCTTCCTTGCCGGTGATCCCCTTGTTCGTGAGATTGACCAGCATGAGATGCGTATCGGTGCCTCCGGAAACGATCTTGTACCCCCGATCGAGCAGGCCCTGTGCGAGGACGCGCGCATTGAGGACGACCTGTTGCTGATAGCGCTTGAATGCCGGAGCGAGCGCCTCTTGAAACGCGACGGCTTTGGCGGCAATGACGTGCATCAATGGTCCGCCCTGCATGCCGGGAAAGACGAATTTGTCGACGGCCTTGGCATGTTCCGCCTTGCACATGACGACACCGCCGCGGGGGCCGCGGAGGGTTTTGTGCGTTGTGGTGGTGACGAAATCCGCATGGGGGATGGGATTCGGATGCAATCCGGCGGCGATCAGGCCCGCGATGTGGGCGATGTCCACCATGAGATAGGCGCCGACCGATTGCGCGATGGCCTGGAACTTGGGAAAGTCCAGCGTCCTGGCATAAGCACTGGCGCCGACCACGATCATGCGAGGCCGGCATTCCTCGGCGAGCTTCTGGACCGCGTCATAGTCGATGGTTTCTGACTGGCGGTCGACGCCGTACGAAAACGCGCGAAAAATCATTCCGGAGAAATTGACCTTGCTGCCGTGCGTCAGGTGCCCTCCCTGCGCCAAATCCATGCCCAGAATCGTGTCTCCGGGCTTGAGCACCGACAGATAGGCGGCCATATTGGCTTGTGAGCCCGAGTGCGGCTGCACGTTGACGTGCTCAGCGCCGAAGATTTGTTTGCAGCGCTGGATGGCGAGCTCTTCGACTCGGTCCACATGCTGGCAGCCGCCGTAGTAGCGCTTGCCGGGATAGCCCTCGGCATACTTGTTCGTCATCAAGGAGCCCTGGGCGGCGAGGACCGCGGGACTGGCGAAGTTCTCAGAGGCGATCAACAGCAGCTTGTTCCGCTGGCGTTCCTCCTCGGCATCGATCGCGGCATACACCTCGGGATCGGTGGCCTGCAACGCATCAAGTGACCCCACTGCGTCTTTCATCGACATGGGCTATTCCTCGTCCGATTGGTGATAGGCTCGAGAAGCTAGGCCGTCGCGGCTTCCGCGTCCTGTTTCTTGACCACACGCACTGTGACTGCGGCGGTGACCTCCCGAGGCAATTTCACCGGCACGGTAAAGGTGCCGAGCTCCTTGATGGGATGAGGAAGCTGGATCTTGCGGCGATCCACCGTATAGCCTTGAGCCGTCAACCCCTCGGCGATATCTTTCACGGTGACCGACCCGAACATCTTGTCGTCCTTGCCGACCTGAGCTTCGACGGTGAGGGTCACTGTGGACATCTTCTTGGCATGCGCTTCGATCTCGAGCTTCTCCTTCTTGGCCCGTTCGGCGGCGACCCGCTTACTGTGCTCGAACGATTTAATATTCCGGTCGTTGGCGACCACAGCTTTCTTGCGGGGGAGGAGAAAATTTCTGGCAAATCCGTCCTTCACGTCGATGAGATCACCCAGATGGCCGACCCCTTCCATCGTCTCCTGCAGAATGACTTTCATACCCCTAACTCCTTCTGTTGGAAAGGAAAAGAGGATACTGGAGGGGCTCAAGAAAAGTCAATCGTGGGTGAGAGCGGAACGTGCCTGATTAGTGCTCACCGCTGATGTGGAAGCGCGCATTGTGGTGGCTGGACTCTCGCCGCCAAGCGCTCGTATTATGGCAAAAGACGCGCGAAGAGTGTCGTATATGACAGCACGAGAATTGATCGAACGCTGGGCCACGCGACTGACCGCTGAGCAGATTCAGCTCGGCGATTCGGAGCATGACCGCCCCGTGTCATCCGTGACCGGACGCCTGCTGCACACTGTCGGAACACTCTATCTCTACGAGTTACGGCTTCCATCGGATCGCGTATTGACGATCGACACCCCTGTGTCGGTCGTGTCAGACGACGAGACAGAACCGGCCGAGGGGGTCGTGCTGAGTTGCAGGCATGGCGTGGCACTGGTGCAAACCTTCGACGCCCTCGGGGCCACCGTCGCCAATGCGACCCTCGTTCCCGACCGGGGAGGATTCCTCGTCAAGGCGACGGAGCGGTTCGCGCACATGCTGTCGCAGCCCGATTCCTACCGGCTGGGTCCCGCCGACCGCCTGGTTCATGTGTTGGAGACGTCGAGCTTCTCTGAGCAGGGTGGCTCTTTGGCTTCTGTCCTGACAACGATGTGGACCGACGATTCAATCGCCCGCCAGCGGAAAGTTGCGGCCACGGCGGTCGAGCTCATTCGTGCGAACAAGCGCATCCTGCTTGTCACCCCCGATCATCACTCCGCGGACGAGATCAGCGGCGCGATTGCGCGTGCCATGAAGGCCGGCGGCCTTGTCTATAAGACCTGGGTGAGCCGATACGAAATGACTCTCGCGCAGCAGGCATTCGGCTTACCGATCCATGAGTTGGGGTTTGAAGCGCAGATGCATCAGTTTTACGCAAAATCGCGGGCAGATAAGGCCGCGCTTCGCCGGAAATACGAACGGTTTCGGGAACTCACACCGATTTTGGCGTACAAGGGCCATAAGCAGAAGGATCTCGATGAAGTCCGACTGCTCGAGTGGCGCCTGCTCACGCAGTTGAGTGAGATTCAGGGGAAAGCGAAAGAAGCGCAGGCGATATTGGCGGAATACGAAAGCCTACCCCTCCTTCGCCGTCTCACCATGCAGGCGGTGGGAAAGAATGTGGAATCATTGCATCAGTATCTCGAGCTCTACGAGAGCCAGATCGCCGGGCTGATGAAGGAACTCGACATTGCCAGGGCGCGCATCGAGGAGTTGGTGCCGGAGGCCGCGGTGCCCAAAGATATGCGACCGGAGTTTGAGGACCTCAAAGAGGAGATCGTACGACTGGGCGGGACAAAAAAGATCCGTGAGCTGCTTGCGGCCGAAGAAGATACCAATCGCCAAGCCTTCATCCAAAACCGCCGACTCGTCATTACCACAGCCGACCGCGTGCTGGCGGACCCTCTCTTCAGCCGTGTGCGATTCGATGTGCTGATCGCCGATAATGCGCCATGGATTGCCCCGCCAGGTCTGCTTGGGGCCGCTGGCCTCGTCCGCGAACGAATCGTGCTGACGGGAGATCATCGGGACATCGTCACAGCCGGTTGTTGGAAGACCGATGAAATGGCGTGGAGCGCAGGTTGACCCGCGAGTTGCTTGACGCGAGCGAGCGGAATTCAGGATAATCCCTTTCCAAAACGAGACACACGAAGAGCCG
>DASTQE010000149.1:0-18798 GCA_035761895.1 Nitrospira sp.
TGCGCATTTTGCTCGAAAGGGTGACCGGTATGTCGTTTACGTTTCAACAGCCGTCGAACCTCAAGAAGAAGCGAGAACACGGGTTCCGCAAACGCATGAGCACAAAAAACGGCCGGAAAGTCTTGGCCCGCCGTCGAGCCAAAGGCCGGGCGCGTTTGACGGTCTAGGTCCTCACGCTGCACGGACTTCCGCCCCCCTTGTCTTCCTCAAGCAGGGACGTATTCCCAGAGCATCACGGAGCGGTCCGGCCGAACTCGGAACGCAGGAGTCGAGCGGATGGGTCTTGCGTGGGCCTGAATGAGCCGGACAATGTCGCAAGGTGCAGGAGATCGGGTCTTTTTTCTTCGAGCAAGCCGCGACATCGAATATGTGAAGCAGCATGGCCGTCGGCTGTCCACTCCGTGCTTTAATCTGCTCGTTTGCAGGGCCGAAGCGCGGGCGAGCCGTGTCGGCATAGTCGTCGGTAAACGGTTCGGTATCGCGGTCCGGCGGAATCGCGTAAAACGTCTCTTCCGCGAGTTGTCGCGGCAGGTACGACATGACCTGGCCGATGACCACGTACTGCTGGTGTTTCCGAAACGAGATGCCCTCACCCTTCCATTTGAGGAACTGAAACGGCTGTGGCGCGCCACGCTACAGCGCCAAGGATTACTCAACGATCCGGAGAAATGGTGATGAGGACGATGTGCGTGGCGGTGATTTCCGCCTACCGGTTTTGGATCTCTCCCTGGCTGGGGCCGGCCTGCCGTTTTGAACCGACATGCTCCGAGTATGCGTGCCAGGCCATCATTCGCTTTGGCGTGGCCAAGGGAGTTGGCCACGCCCTGTGGCGCCTGCTGAAGTGTCATCCGTTTCATCCTGGCGGGTACGATCCCATAACACACGAGGCGAGCAGTCGGAGGACCGGGGACTAGCATGGAAAAACGCGTCATTATTTTCCTCGTGCTGTCTCTTGCGGTGATTCTCGGTTACGACCTGCTGCTGAAGCAATTGGGATGGCTGCCGCCCGCGACGGTGGAGGAACCTCGGGGCGAGGCGACCGGGTCTCACAGCGCCGACCAAGATCTACCCTCATCAGCACCCGGAGAAGCGCCGTCCGGCTCTCCGGCGCCATCCAGGCCTGAACCGGCGTCGCGCCAGTCCTCTTCGGAGTCTGTCCAAGCTTCAGAGAAGACCGTCATGATTGAGACGGATCTGGTTCGGGTAGGGTTAGATGCCCATGGCGGCGTAATTTCCAGTTGGGAACTCAAGCGCCATCACACTGGTCCTCCCGAAGAGAAGCCCGTTCAACTGGTTCATCAGGGGGCAAAGTTTAAAGGACCTCTATCCATCGCCACTGCCGAGGCGGCCACGGACAAGGCTCTTCAAGAAGGTGTCTATGCGATTGAAACCGACTTTACCAGTCTCGATCACGCCCATCCCGTCGGTCATGCGACGCTGCAATACAAGGATGCTGCCTCGGGTCTCAAGGTGCTCAAACACCTGACCTTTCACCAGGGGAGCTACCTGGTGGACGTGGCGGTGACGGTCGAGGGACTGACTGGAGGGTATGACGTCGTCCTTGGCACGAATTTCGGCATCGTCGAGTGGGGCGACGGGTTTATCGGTTTGATTGGTTCGGCCTCCCTGGTCGATGGAACTGTCGAAAAGGAGACGCCGGAGAATGAAATTGAACGCAAGGGCGTGGTCCAATGGGTGGCGCTGCAGGACAAGTATTTCCTTTCAGTCTTGATGCCCCAGGGCGCCAACGCCGCGTTGGCCAAGAAGGAAGGCGAAAAGTTGGTGTCCGCCGCTGTGCGGATGCCGCGCAGCGGCGCCACGACGAAGTTGCAACTTTATGCAGGGCCGAAGGAATACGACACGCTGCGATCGTTGAACGTGAGTCTGGAAGAAACCATCGATTTTGGCTGGTTCATCTTCGGCAGTTGGAGCGTCGTGAAGGCCGTAGCCAAGCCGATCTTCTATGTGCTGCGTTTCATCAACGAGTACACCCATAATTATGGCCTCACCATCATCCTCTTGACGATGGGCATCAAGCTGCTTTTCGTCCCGCTGCAGTACAAAAGCTACAAGTCTATGAAGCAGATGCAGATGATCCAGCCGAAGGTGCTGGCGCTCCAGGAAAAGTACAAGGACGACCGTGACAAAGTGAATAAGGAGCTCATCAAGCTGTATCGTGACCACAAAGTGAACCCGGTCGGCGGCTGTCTGCCGATGGTCCTGCAGATGCCGGTATTTGTCGCGTTGTTTAACATTCTCTATATGACCATCGACCTTCGGCAGGCTCCCTTTGTCGGATGGATCACCGATCTGTCGGTCCAAGATCCCTATTATGTGCTGCCGATCATCATGGGAGCCACGATGGTGATTCAGCAAAAAATCACTCCTACCACGATGGATCCGACACAGGCAAAAATCATGTTGGTGCTGCCGGTGTTCATGACGTTCCTGTTCATCAATTTCCCGGCCGGTCTCGTCCTCTATTGGCTCACGAACAATGTGCTGACCATAGGACAGCAAGTACTGACCGAACGGCTGTACGCCAACAGGCCGTTCATCATCGAACCATCGAAATGAGAGATGACGCTCATGCTGAGCGGAGGGCTCGAGGACACGATCTGCGCGATCGCCACTCCGGCCGGTGAAGGCGGAATCGGAATTGTGCGGCTCAGCGGTGCCCGGGCGCTGCCCATTGCCGCAGCGATCGTGCGGTTGCGGTCCGGGCGTTCCTTGGCCTCAATCGCTTCGCACACGCTCCACCTCGCTGATGTGCGGCTTCCGCCCTCATTGAAACCGTCCCAAGCGGCAGACGCAGAGCTGAGCGACGTCTTCGACGAGGCGCTCGTCGTGTATATGAAGGGGCCGCGGTCGTTTACGGGCGAAGACATCGTCGAAATCCAGTCGCACGGAGGGCCGGTGATCGTATCCCTGGTGTGTCGGGCGTGCCTGGCAGCGGGTGCCCGGCTGGCGACACCGGGAGAGTTCACCAAGCGGGCGTTCGTCAACGGCCGCCTTGATTTATCGCAGGCGGAAGCGGTGCTCGATGCGATTCGGGCGAAGTCCGCGGCGAGCCTTACGGCCGCCCAGCGGCAACTAAGGGGCGAGCTGGCCCGAGAGGTGGATGTGGCACGGAACGCCTTATTACGGTTGCTTGCGCAACTCGAAGCCGGGATCGATTTTGTGGGAGAAGATATCGAGCTGGTTGGAAGACAGGAACTGCTGCAGACCATCGAGGGCGTGGTGACTCTCTTGCAGCGCTTGGAAGCTACCGCCCGCGGAGGCCGGCTGTTGCGGGAGGGAGCCCGCGTCGTCATTAGCGGACGCCCCAACGTCGGCAAATCGAGTCTGCTCAACCGGCTTCTCAAGGAGGAACGGGCGATCGTGACTGCCGTGCCGGGGACCACCAGAGACATCATCGAGGAGGCGATCGACCTCGATGGGGTCATCATTCATCTCGTGGACACGGCCGGTATCCGGGAGACGGACGATCTGCTTGAGCGGGAGGGCATCAGGCGGTCCCGATCGGCGCAGAAGGAGGCAGACCTGCAGCTGGTCGTGATTGATGGCACGGTTCCTTTGAATGAGGACGACCGTGATCTGATCGACCAGGCCGCTGCCGGCAAACACGTCATCGCAATCAACAAGGCCGATCTTTCGCTGAGGGTTGCACCGTCAGTCATGAGATCGGGCACAACCTGCGTGACGTTGTCGGCCAAAACGGGCGACGGAATCGATAAGTTGCGCGCGGCGATTCGTTCGCAATTGGTCGGAGGAGGCGCTGAAGCCACGGATGGCGTCATTGTCACGAACGTGCGGCATCAGGCGGCGTTGGAGCGAGCCAGTGAGTCCTTGGCCCAAGCGAAAGATTCGGTTCGAGCGGGAATGGCAAACGAACTCGTCGCTGTCGACATTCGGGGCGCTGCAGACGCTCTCGGGGAGATCACCGGCGTCATTACCACAGATGAGATTTTGGAGCAGATTTTTTCCACCTTTTGTATCGGCAAGTAAGGGCTCACATTATGTCGGAAACGATTGACGTCATCGTCGTCGGAGGGGGGCATGCAGGCTGCGAGGCGGCCCTGGCGGCCGCGCGCATGGGTGCGAAGACGCTTCTCTTGACGATGGATCCTGCCCGTGTTGCCCAGATGTCCTGCAATCCGGCGATCGGAGGTATTGCAAAGGGACATCTCGTCAAGGAGATCGATGCCCTGGGCGGAGAAATGGCCGTCAACACCGATCGGGCCGGAATCCAATTTCGTTTTATCAATACCAGCAAGGGGCCGGCGGTTCGCGCGCTGCGCGCGCAGTGCGACAAGGGACTCTATCGGCAGGTGATGCGGGACACATTGGAGCGTCAGGCCGGGCTGACGATGAGCGGCGGAACGGTCGACCGTCTTCTCGTCGCCGGAGGCAGGGTGACGGGAGTGATAACGGACGGGGGCCAACAGATTTCGGCGAGGGCTGTCATTTTGACATCAGGTACTTTCCTTAAGGGATTAATCCATATTGGCCTGAATCATTTTCCTGCGGGCCGCGCAGGAGAAGTGTCGGCGGAGCACCTGTCGGACTGCATGAGGGACCTTGGGTTTGAAGTGGGACGATTGAAAACAGGCACTCCGCCGCGCCTGGACAGGGATACGATCGATTTTTCCGTGATGACGCCCCAACCAGGCGACGATCCACCTCCGCCGTTTTCCTACCGGACGGACCGCATTCGTACACCACAGCGTGACTGCCACTTGACCTATACGAACGAGAGGACGCACGAGATCATCCGGAACAATCTTGACCGGTCCCCTCTGTACAGTGGCGTGATCGAGTCCGTGGGACCGCGCTATTGCCCGTCGATCGAGGACAAGGTCGTTCGGTTTGCGGAGAAGTCGCGGCATCAAATTTTCGTCGAGCCGGAAGGTCTGGAGACTCCGGAATTTTATCCCAACGGCATTTCGACAAGCCTGCCCGTCGACGTGCAGGCCGCGATGCTGAAAACGGTCCCCGGCCTGGAGCATTCGAGGATGCTCAAGCCGGGGTACGCGATCGAATACGATTATTTTCCCCCCAGGCAATTACACCCGACGCTCGAGACGAAGCTCGTGGAAGGGCTTTACCATGCAGGACAGATCAACGGCACGTCCGGATACGAGGAGGCAGCTGCCCAGGGCCTGATGGCGGGCATCAATGCGGTCCTCAAGCTCCGGAACGAGCCTCCGCTGATCCTTGATCGCTCAGAAGCCTACATCGGGGTGCTCATCGATGATCTGATCACAAAAGACGCACGAGAACCTTACCGGATGTTTACCTCTCGAGCTGAGTATCGGCTATTGTTACGTCATGGCAATGCGGATCTTCGCTTGACGGAGACAGCGCGTCAGATTGGCTTGATACCGGATGACGTCTACGCAAAGTTCTGTCGCAAGCGTCGTCAAATTGACGAGGAGATCCACAGATTGGAAGACACGAAGCCTCGCATGACGCAGGAGGTCCGTAGGCGGCTGGCCACGGCAATGATTGATGACGTAGCCGGTCCTTGTTCGACAGCACAGCTGCTAAGGCGGCAGGGAGTGGCCTATGAAACCTTGATGGATTGTCTCGGGCTAGACAGGTGCAAAGACAGCGAAATTATTCAAGAAATAGAAATACAAATCAAGTATTCTGGCTATATCAAAAGGCAGCTTCAACAGATTGGTCGGTTCAAGCAGCTGGAAACGCGAGCGATCCCCGTAGGATTTTCTTATGATGCCGTGAGGGGGTTTTCCAATGAAGTTCGGGAAAAATTTAAACGGGTCCGCCCGGCTTCCATCGGCCAGGCGTCACGCATCTCTGGTGTGACTCCGGCAGCCATCTCTGTGTTGCTCGTCGCGCTTGAAAAACACAAAAGAAAGTTGATGATTACCCCAGCTCATTCTCAACCAGAACCTTGATTTTCTTTCCCCGATAAGGAAGCCCTTGACCTCTTGTACCATTTCACGTAAGTGTTCCACGTGGAACATGAGCGTGCCCTTGGGGAGTTCCTTGTCACATCCGCCAAGGGACTGGGCATCAGTCTCACCGACCAACAGACCCGACAGTTCTTGGTTTACCTTTCTCATTTGCTCACGTGGAATCGAACGACGAATCTCACGAGCATCACAGAACCCCATGAGATCATCAGCAAGCATTTTGTGGATTCGCTGACAGCCCTTGCGGCGTTCAATTTTCCTGTTCAAAGCATGGTCGTGGATGTCGGTAGCGGGGCGGGTTTTCCCGGCATCCCTTTGAAAATTGTCCGGAACGATCTCCGCTTGGTCTTAGTTGAACCGTCACAGAAAAAGGGTTCGTTTCTCCATTTGATAGTCGGTGCGCTCAAGCTGGAACAGGTTTCAATATTTTCTGGAGGGCTCCAGCAATATGCTGCGCAAGAACCACGACCTTTCGCCGATGTGATGGTCGTGCGCGCCCTGCGATTTGACGAAATTGCTAAGCCGGCGGCGCTCATCTTGAGTACCGGCGGACACTTGTTGCTGTTTAGAACCAGGGAGGGGGATGAACAGGTGTCAAATGCGTTTCAAGTGGAATCCAGCCACGATTTTTCATTGCCTTTGAATCACGGAAATCGTGTGGTCACGGTTCTCACCAAATCGTTTGCTGCCTAAGGGTATGTTCCACGTGGAACATTTTCTCCTAGGAGTCCCAACCTCATGGCCATGATTGTTGCTGTTGCGAATCAAAAAGGAGGGGTTGGCAAGACCACCACCTCTATCAACCTTGCGGCCGCGCTCTCCTTACAGGGCAAACAGGTGTTGCTCGTCGATATGGATCCACAGGGAAATGCCACCAGCGGCCTGGGCATCGACCCTCGATCCTTGGACAAAACTGTTTATAACTGTTTGATTAATTATGTAAAATTTGAAGAAACAGTTCACAAGACGGAGGTCAGCGGATTGTCGCTCCTGCCTGCCAACTCAGATTTGGCCGGGGCAGAAATTGAGCTGGTGAACATCGAAGAGAGGGAAAAGCTTTTACGCAATTTTCTCAAGGGGTTAGAATCGCAATTCGACATCATCTTCCTGGATTGCCCCCCCGCGCTTGGCATATTAACCGTTAATGCATTGGTGGCCGCGCGGTCCATCCTTATCCCGGTTCAATGTGAATATTATGCAATGGAGGGACTGAGTCGTCTCATTGGGAGCATCGAACGCATACAACAATCATTCAATCCAGGCCTTACGATCGAAGGCATTGTCTTGACAATGTATGACGTGAGGAATACGTTGGCCCGCCAGGTTGCGGACCAAGTGCGTGGACACTTCAAAGAACTGGTCTACCAGACAGCCATCCCTCGAAACGTGACGCTCGCCGAAGCGCCGAGTTATGGACGCCCGGTTCTCCTCTATAACATGGCCTCGGCTGGAGCGCAGGCCTATCTCTGTCTAGCAAAGGAGTTCCTCAGTCATGGAGAAAAAAGCGCTCGGTAGAGGACTCGACGCATTACTGCCAACGACAAAGCCGGCGCCGATGCCGGAGTTGCCCGAGGTGCAGCATTTGCGCATCGATGCCATTGTTCCGAATCGCTATCAGCCTCGACAAGCGTTTTCGCCGCAGGAATTAGCGGAATTGGCCGCATCCTTGAAGCAAAGCGGGTTACTTCAACCGGTGCTGGTGAGGCGCAAAGGCGACGGCATGTACGAGTTGATTTCAGGGGAACGTCGCTGGCGCGCTGCCAAAGAGGCGGGGATGGAGACAATCCAAGCCGTCGTCCGCAACTGCAGCGACGAAGAATCCATCCTGCTCGCGCTCGTGGAAAATCTTCAACGCGAAGACCTTAATCCGATGGACATGGCTCGTGCGTATCAACGCATGATGAACGAGTTTGGACTCACGCAGGACATCATTGCGCAACGAGTCGGGTGTGAGCGGTCTTCCATCGCGAACATGGTGCGTCTCATCAATCTGCCTATAGAAGTCCAACAACTGATCGAAAGCGATCAAATGTCTGCCGGTCATGCGAAGGTCATTCTGGGGCTTGCGAGTCCGACCGAACAGCTGCGCGTGGCGCGCCTCGTGGTCGCTCGAAATCTGTCGGTGCGTGAGACAGAAAAAATCTTGGCCTCGAGCCTCATCGGCAGAAAACGCAACACAAAAGAACTGCGACGGTCGCCGCTTCTGGACGTAGAGGAGCGTTTACAAAAACGGCTCGGGACGAAAGTCTCTGTGCTGAACGGCAAACGCGGAGGCAAAGTGATCATCCACTATTTTTCACCCGCCGAACTCGATGGGATTCTCGAGCAACTGCTTCAGTAGTTCCCCTCTACGTACCCCGTTCATCGCCGTGTGAAAAAACAGCATATTTGTTGCCAAATCCTGCGACCGGTGGCAGTGTTTGTTCGTACGGCTGAACTCCGTGCGAACGAACAGCGACATCACCGTCACGGGATAGATATTGGGGAGGCTGCTCATGTGGGGCCAAGAGAAGCAGGACGCAAAGCGGGCCGAGGGAGGATCGGAAGAGGGAGCGCCGCCTGCGCCGGCGACCCCGGACGGGACCGAGGATATTATCGCCTTTGTCGGGAAGGGAGTTGAATTCAAGGGCGTGATCTCCTACAGCGGCACCGTGAGGATTGATGGGTACCTCGACGGCGAAATCCATACTGATGGAGTCCTGTTGATCGGAGACGAAGCCGTCATCCAGGCCAAGGTGACGGCGGGAACCATTGTCTGTAAGGGCAAGATCACGGGTGACATTGCGGCGAAGGAGCGGGTGAAACTTCGGGCTCCGGCCGTATTTAACGGCAGCATGAAGACGCCCATGCTCTCAATCGAAGACGGCGTCCTCTTCAACGGCGGTCTGGAGATGACGCAGGGAGTCCGTGACGGAGCGGCGCTGCATCCCGTCACTCTGGCGCCGGCACCGGGAGTCAAGCTCGCAGGATAATATTTTACTCAAGATATTATACTTAAGGGGGTACCATGTGGGCACGAAAAGAACATACGTCACAGTCGACCGAGCCGGATTTTGAGAATTTCACGCTCCTGGCGAAGGACGTCGATTTCAAAGGCGTCGTCAATTTTGACGGTACCGTCCGCGTTGATGGACGGGTCGAAGGAGAAATCCACACCACCGGTACCCTGATCGTTGGAGAACATGCGATCATCAAAGGCGTCGTCTCGGCCGGTGTCCTCATGAATAGCGGGAAAATCAACGGCACCATCACTGCCGTCGAAAAGATCCAGATCCTGAAGCCCGGCGTTCTGGTGGGCGATATTCGCACTCCGTTGATCGCCATCGAGGAAGGGTCGCATTTCCACGGCATGTGCGACATGGGATTGCGCGCGTGGTCGGAGCCGGCGCCCGTTTCGATCGCCTCCTAGCGTTGTCAGCGGCTCGAGAACCTGCCTCACTCGCCTCTGGCCCTTTCTCATTCTCGCCAGTACAATACCAGCCTATGAATAAGCCTACCGTGCTGCTCGGGATGAGCGGCGGCGTGGATAGTTCCGTGGCGGCGGCACTTCTCGTCCGCCAGGGATATGACGTCTGCGGTGTGACGCTGCAAGTCTGGGAGCATGAGGACGACAACGTCGCCGCGTCAAAGAAGTGGCAGGAGCGCGGCTGCTGCAAGATCGGCATTGCCAGGTATGTGGCGCAGCGCCTAAAGATTCCCTATGAGGTCGTCGATCAGCGCCAGCTGTTTCGAGAGGCGGTCATCGATGATTTTCTGCGCGCATACGCAGGCGGCACGACGCCGAATCCCTGTGTCCGTTGCAACGAACGGGTGAAACTGCGAGGACTTGTCGCCCTCGCCGAACACCGTGGAATTCAAAACGTTGCAACCGGCCATTATGTTCGAATTCAGGAATCCGGCGGGAATTTCGCCCTGTGCCGGTCGCTCGATGCGAGAAAGGACCAGAGTTATTTCCTGTATCGCATACGGCCCGATTGGCTACCGCGGCTGCGCTTTCCCGTCGGTGCCATGCACAAGTCGGAAGTCTGGGCGGAAGCCGAGGCGCTGGGACTGCCGGTGGAGGAACTGAAAGAGAGTCAGGAAATCTGTTTCGTGAGCCAGGGGGATTACCGGACCTTCATTGAATCGGAAATGCCTTCGAGCAAGAATCCTGGCGCATTTGTCGACGAGCATGGGCGATATTTGGGACGGCATGACGGCATCGCCTTCTACACCCCAGGCCAGCGCCGGGGGCTCGGCATCGCCGCCGGCCAGCGGCTGTATGTGCAGCGGGTGCAGCCCTCGACCAATACCGTGGTGCTGAGCCCCGAAGAGGGCCTGCTCAGCTCCTCATGTCTGCTGAAGGATCTCAATGTCTTTGATCCGTCACTGCTGGAGACGAAGACCGAGTTCGCGGTGAAGGTTCGCTACGCAACTCCGGCCACGGCGGCGCTCGTCGAACCGCTCGACTCTGACACGCTGCGCGTCCATTTTCAGGCTCCCCAACGCGCGCTCAGTCCTGGACAGTCCGCGGTGCTCTATCGCGACGATCAAGTGGTCGGCGGCGGCATTATCCAGCTCTGCTGAAACCCTCGTATCGTCCCGTCTGTATTGACAGTTCCCATCGGCCAATGCTAGTTTTGCGCGCCGATTTTCGTGCCTTCCGCACGGAAGCATCCCGTTTGCCCTACTTACCAATGAATGGATCAGGACAGTGATAAAGACAGCAGTTGCGCGACGTTACGCTCGGGCGCTCTTCGAGCTTCTTGATCAATCCAACATCGAAGCGACGCGGGGTACCCTCAACGGGTTGGCGCAGGCCTTGGAAGAGTCGTCGCCCATGCGACATGTCGTCGCCTCGCCGGTCTTTACGACGGAAGAGAAGATCGCCGTGCTCACCGAGCTTGCCGCCCGGTTCGCCTGCCCGCCGGTCGGGAAGGCGTTTCTCGGGCAACTGGTCAAGAAAAATCGCGTCGGATTTCTCCCGGAGATTGCCGACGCATTCGCCAAACTCGTCGACCGGTCGAAAGGCACTCAGCAGGTGACTGTGTCCTCGGCTGCTGCGCTGTCCTCAGCCGAACAAGAGCGCATCAAGACGCGCCTGCGCGAGACGCTGAAGCGAGAGGTCGATCTGACCTTCCAGACCGACGCGGCCCACCTTGCCGGCTTGCGGATTCATATCGGCAGTCTGGTTGTGGACAGCACCGTTCGCGGGCGGTTGAACGCCATGCAATCGCTGCTCACCCGTGACTGAAGCCGCTGACGGTGGGTGCTGACACCATTCTGAGATACTGAAGCGAAGGAGTCGCCATGCAGATTAAGGCTGAAGAGATCAGCGCGATCATTAAAGAGAAGATCAAGGGCTTCGACAAGCAGGTCGACGTCAAGGAAACGGGCTCGGTCATTCAGGTCGGAGACGGGATTGCCAAGGTCTATGGTCTCGATGGCGCCATGGCCGGTGAAATGCTCGAATTTCCCGGGGGACTTTATGGCATCACGCTCAACCTCGAGGAAGACAACGTGGGCGCCGTGTTGATGGGCGACGACGTCGGCATCAAGGAAGGCGATCCCGTCAAGCGCACGGGCCGCATTGCCGAAATCCCCGTCGGCGAAGCCTTGGTCGGCCGTGTGGTGAATGCGATCGGACAGCCGATCGACGGGAAGGGGCCCATCAAGTCACAGCAGTCCTCCCGCATTGAGGTCGTGGCTCCTGGCGTCATCACCCGGCAATCGGTCCGTGAGCCCTTGCAGACCGGCATCAAGGCGATCGACGGCATGATTCCCATTGGCCGCGGTCAACGGGAGCTGATCATTGGCGATCGGCAGACCGGCAAAACGGCCATCGCCGTTGATACGATCATCAATCAAAAAGGTCTGGGCGTCTTTTGCATCTATGTGGCGGTCGGTCAAAAGCGCTCGACGGTCGCGCGGGTCGTCAAAAGTCTCGAAGAGCACCATGCCATGGACTACAGCATGGTCGTAGCGGCGACGGCGAGCGATGCCGCTCCGATGCAGTTTTTGGCGCCCTTCGCCGGGGCAGCGATCGGCGAGTACTTCCGGGACAACGGCAAACACGCGTTGATTGTCTACGACGATCTCTCCAAGCATGCAGTCGCCTATCGGCAGCTGTCCCTACTCCTGCGGCGGCCGCCTGGGCGAGAAGCCTATCCGGGCGACGTGTTTTACCTGCACTCCCGGTTGCTCGAGCGGGCCGCGAAGCTGAATGACAAGCTGGGCGGCGGCAGTTTGACGGCGCTTCCTATTATTGAAACGCAGGCGGGCGACGTGTCGGCCTACATCCCCACGAACGTCATTTCGATCACCGATGGGCAGATCTATCTCGGGAGCGATCTCTTCTATTCCGGCATCCGGCCGGCGATCAATGTCGGCTTGTCCGTGTCGCGCGTGGGCGGATCCGCTCAAATCAAGACGATGAAGCAGGTGGCCGGCACGCTGCGGTTGGATCTCGCGCAATATCGTGAAATGGCGGCCTTTGCGCAGTTCGGCAGCGAATTGGACAAGGCGACGCAGAAGCAGCTCGCGCGCGGGGTGCGCATGGTGGAGCTGTTGAAGCAGGGCCAGTATAGGCCGATGCCAGTGGCCGATCAGGTGCTATCCATTTATGCGGGGGTCAACGGCTATTTGGACGATATCGCCGTCGACCAAGTGCAGCAATTCGAGGCGGACTTTCTCCGCTATGTGCAGCAGAATCACCCCGATCTCAAGAAGGAGATTGTCAGTATCTCGAAGATCGACGACAAAGTCGGCGAGCGACTGAGAGGCATCATCACGACGTTCAAGCAGAAAATGGGATACGGGGCCAAATAGCGCCTCTTGCCCCTCACCCCGAGCCTCTTGCCAGTGAGCGGAATGAAAGGAGCGAGTCGTGAGTACTGGAAAAGTGATCCAAGTGATCGGTCCGGTGGTGGACGTCGAGTTTCCCCCCGGCCAGCTGCCGAATATCTACAACGCGCTCAAGGTGAACCAAGAGGAGAATAAGGCCGCCGGGAAGCCCGCGGTGCGACTGACGCTGGAAGTCGCCCAACATCTCGGAGAAAATCGCGTCCGCGGAGTGGCCATGTCTTCGACGGACGGCTTGACGCGCGGCATGGATGTCCAAGACACCGGCGCGGCGATTTCCGTTCCGGTGGGCCGTGAAACGCTCGGTCGACTCATCAACGTGCTCGGCGAGCCGGTCGACGAAAAAGGACCGCTGAAGGCCAAAAAGACCTATCCCATTCACCGGCCTGCACCGAAGCTCGAAGATCAAGACACCAGGACTGAAGTCCTCGAAACCGGCATCAAGGTCGTCGATTTGCTGGAACCCTACAGCAAGGGCGGGAAGGTCGGCCTCTTTGGCGGAGCCGGCGTCGGCAAGACCGTCATTATCATGGAGCTGATCAACAACATTGCTCTGCACCACGGCGGATTCTCCGTGTTCGCGGGCGTGGGCGAGCGGACGCGCGAAGGCAACGACCTCTGGCACGAGATGCAGGAATCGAAAGTCATCGATCCGGACGACTTCACGAAGTCGAAAGCCGCTCTCGTGTATGGGCAGATGAACGAGCCGCCCGGCGCCCGCTTGCGCGTGGGCCTCACCGGCCTCACCGTGGCCGAATATTTCCGCGATGAAGAGAACCAGGACGTCTTGCTCTTCATCGACAACATTTTTCGGTTTACTCAAGCAGGCTCCGAAGTGTCGGCGCTGCTGGGACGCATGCCGTCGGCCGTCGGATATCAGCCGAACCTGTCGACCGAGATGGGCGCCCTTCAAGAGCGGATCACCTCGACAAAGCGCGGATCGATTACGTCGGTCCAGGCGATTTATGTTCCGGCCGACGACCTGACCGATCCCGCGCCTGCGACCGCCTTCGCTCACTTGGATGCCACCACGGTCTTATCCCGTCAACTCGCGGAGTTAGGCATTTATCCCGCCGTGGACCCGCTCGATTCCACGTCTCGCATCCTCGATCCCCAGGTCATCGGCGAAGAGCATTACAAGGTCGCTCGCGGCGTGCAGTCCGTCTTGCAACGCTACAAGGACTTGCAGGACATCATCGCGATTTTGGGTATGGATGAATTGTCGGAAGACGACAAGATGGCCGTGGCTCGCGCCAGGAAAATACAGCGCTTCCTGTCCCAGCCATTCCATGTCGCCGAAGCCTTTACCGGCGCACCCGGCAAGTATGTGAAGCTGAAAGACACGGTGCGCAGTTTCAAGGAGATCCTCGATGGCAAATATGATCATTTGCCTGAACAGGCGTTCTACATGGTCGGACCGATCGAGGAAGTCGTCGCCAAAGCGGAGAAAATGGGAGTGAAGGTCTAAAGCAGGTGGGTGCTCTTTTGCTCGCGGAACGCGGCACGCAAGAGTTGAAGTGGATTGATTCTATTCCGTCGCCAGGGACAAAGTAGAGCTCCGGGCCGAACAAGTTCTGTTTGGCGGTGCTCGCCCGGGAATATGGCACGTCTCGGCGTGCCAAGGGTTGGGCGGGTGGCAACGACGCGCGCAGGTCAGAGCAACCCGCCTGCTTAGACCTCCTTCGGAGAATCAAGAAGATGGCTGGCAAGATTTTGTTGGAAGTCGTGACCCCAGAGAAGCAGCTCCTGAGCCAGGAGGTGGATGAGGTCATCGCTCCTGGCTCTGAGGGCGAGTTCGGCGTCCTGCCGGGCCACTGCCACTTCCTCTCCACTTTGCGCATCGGCGAGCTCCGCTACCGCGTGGGTGACCGCACGAATCACATGGCTATCCTTTGGGGGTATGCCGAAGTCACGCCCAACAAGGTCACCGTCATGGCCGAAATAGCCGAAAAGGCCGAAGACATCGATGTGAACCGTGCGCAAGCCGCTGTGGAGAGAGCCGAACAACGGTTGAAGGCCGGCGGCCTGCCGTCCGAAGTCAAAGAAGCAGAAATCAGCCTCGAAAAAGCCCGCCTCCGTAAGAAGATCGCAGAGCGCGCCCTCAAGTCCTAGACCTCGTCTCCTTCTTTGTCCCGCTATTTGACCGTCCCGCGACCGGCCGGTATCCTTTCCGCTCCACCTGCGAGCGGAGATTCCGTGCTGGCGTGCTATCTATTCATGACCATCGCCGTGTTGCCGATTTCGCCTCCGGACACGTCGGCTGCGGCTCAACCCGTCTCCGCACGAGCGTTGAGCGGCGACGAGTTGGTTCGCATCGGCGAAATCCACGACGTGCAGAACCATTATCCGGAAGCGCTGACGTATTATGGGCAGGCCCTCGAAGCGTTCCGTCTGCACAAACAGCGGAAAGGCGAAGCCATCGTCCTGACGAAGATCGGAATGATTTTCGAACGGCAGGGCCGACGACCAGAAGCTATTGTCCAGCTCCGGCAGGCGTTGACGCTCTTCTCAAAAACACCTGACTCTCCCGTTCATGCGGATGCCCTGTTCGCGTCAGGCAGAGTCTTGTTGTGGCTGGGCGAGCGCGAGGAGGCCGCAACCCTGTTTGCGCGGGCGAAGGAGCGATACCGCCGAGCTCAGAACGTTCAGTCGCTCGGATCAGTGGCACTGCAATCGGGTTTGCTGAAGGTCAGCGACGGGTTACCCGAAGAGGGGCTCCGTGAGATCGAGCAAGTGCTGGAGGCTGCTGCCGGAAGGCACGACCAGGAACAGACCGTGGCGGCGCTGGTCGCGCTCGGTGATGCCAATTGGCTCTTGGACCGGACTCAGGCCGCAGCCAGTTACTATGAACAATCGCTTTCGCGGCTGCAGGAGAGGCCTCAAGCGTCCATCGAGGCCAGACTCCGCATACGTCTGGCCGCCCTCAGCGGAGCGATGGGCCGAGAGGAAGAAGGAATCCAGTTCGCCAAACGTGCGATCACGCTCTCTCAATCGCTGCGTGATGCGTCCGAAGAAGCGGCGGCATGGACGTTACTGGGATCGCTGCACGAGGCGCTTGGACGTGGCCCTGAAGCTGAAGAGGCGTTTCGCCGGGCGCTCGGCATTTACCGCCAGCAAGCGGTGGTCGTGCACGCTGTTCGATCCGGTTCACCAGCCGCGCCTATTTCTCCATGGGAATCTCGATGACCAGCCCTCCCATCACGTCCTGCATGGAAAAATCCTTCTTCTGGCTCCGCGGGTGACTGTTGTGGCAGGCCACGCAGGTTTGACTGACCGCGCGATCGGCGTAAATGGCTTGAAAGTATGATTGTTCACCGTCCTTGACCATTCCAGTCACGGCTCGTTCCGGATGCTCTCGGACCAGTTCCAACGCCCGCTTCTCCGCGGCGCTGTCCGGAGCGTTCTTCGGATTAATCGGCCAAAGGCTGATCAGCCGATACCGGATCTTGGAGCCGGTGGTCGCAGCCAGCTCGCTGGACTCCAGAAGGAATTGAGCCGGCAGAGGCAGCACATCTTTCTTGGCGCGCCAGTTCTCGGCTGCCTTGGTACCCCCACCTTTTTGCAGACGTTCAACGACATGGATTGTATAAAAGGTGCGGTCGGCCTCGATCACCGAATGCAAGTAGTCGGCAACCGTCTCCGGCGGTATCCCCTGCGGATCCGCGGCCCGTGAGGCGGCCGCGATCAGCAGGCAGCCGGTGGAAAGTATCAGGGCTCCGACGGAGAGGATCTTGGTCATCGCGATCTCCTTTCAGTGGGGACCAGCCTTAAGGCTAAGCATAGTACTCCTGCTTCTGGGAGGCAATCGTGGCTTGGCGGATTGCATTTTCACAAGGCTCTTTAGTAGCGTGTGCCGCACATGATTACGGAATTCCTGGTGACTGCCGGAGAACAGCCCAAGCGGCTCGATGTCTTTCTCGTCAACCGGGAGCGAGAGATGTCCCGCTCCAGGCTTCAACGGCTCATTGAACTCGGACGTATTCGTATCAATGATCAGGTTGTCAGGCCAAGCCAGAAGATCAAACCCGGTGACAAGATCACCATGGATGTTCCAAAGCCGGAGCCGCTTGAGCTCCTGGGCGAGGAGATTCCGCTCGAAGTCCTCTTCGAAGATGATCACTTGCTGGTCCTCAACAAACCTCCGGGGATCGTCGTGCATCCGGCGCCGGGAAACTGGACCGGAACGCTGGTCAACGCCCTGCTCCATTACTTTCAAATCTCTGGAGGGACCGTCTCGAGTATCGGGGGGAAGGAACGGCCTGGGCTCGTCCATCGACTGGACAAGGACACCTCCGGCGTGATGGTCGTCGCCAAGACCGATCAGGCGCACCGGCACTTAAGCGGACAATTCAAGCAACATACGATCATCCGCGTCTATGAAGCATTGGTCTGGCAGATTCCCAAGAGAGGCCACGGCCTTATCGAGCTCGCGATCGGACGCGATGCCAAAGAACGCAAGAAGTTCTCCGCGCGCACGGCACGACCGAAGGAGGCTGTCACCGAGTACGCCGTGACACGCCGCTTCGGCAAGGCAGCAGCGCATCTCCTGCTCTATCCTAGAACTGGACGCACCCATCAGCTGCGAGTGCACCTGGCGTCGCTCGGCCATCCCATCCTGGGCGATCCAACCTATGGAGGGCGCAAGGTCTGCAGCATCCACGGACTGGACATTGCCCGCGTCATGCTGCATGCCCGGACGTTGGGCTTTCGCCATCCGGTGACCGGCGAGCTGTGCGAGTATGAGCGGCCATCTCCTCCCGACATGGAGCGGCTCATGCAGCAGCTTGAATGTTTGGAACAGACACGCGTGCACGGCGCTTGACAGCGGTCTCGAGACTCGATTAGGACGATTCTATGCAAACCGGTGACGTGCTCGACGCAATCGGCGGCCTCTCGTCGCAGTTGAAGTCTTATGCGGCCAAATTACCGGCAATCGTGCATTTGACCGTGGTCCCGACGGGCATCAAACCCAAACCGGAAGCGGTCGACGACTACGAAGCCATCGTGTCCCGATTTCGCACTCAAAGTGCCGGAACCGCGTATAAGGGATTGAACGAGGCCTTCGTGGAATCGCTCGAGGCGTTCGAAGTCGGCAAGCTCCTTGGCTCCGTTCAGCCGTTGCTCGCTGCCCTCGACCATTTGGAGCGGATGCAGAGGGACAAGGAAATCACAGCGGATCAGACTGATGTTCGACGGATCGCGGAGTATCGGGCCGGACTGCACAAGATTTTGCCCGGAAACAAACCGGAGTTGGATGGCGCGGGGCGAGGTATGTAATGAGGGATGTGGAATGAGTACTGTGGGATCAGGTCTTGGCTTGTCCAGAAGTCAGTCATTCGACATCACACATTTCTCATTGCGTTTGAGTCGTCAGTGACCCATCTTAGGACCCGTGGCGTTTTCGCCTTCCGATACCAATTTAAACCGCACCGTGGACCCACAGTGCGGGCATTTTGCGCGCACGGTCTCCTCGTCGAGCGGCTCGTAGTCGCTGGGTTTGAGCCACATGAGTTGGAAGCACTTGGGGCAGCTACGGACTTGCGTTGCCATCCGTTTCCTCGTACACTACAATCGAGAGGATGCCGAGTCCGGCCGTCTTCTTGCATCCTCGATGTCCAACCGGAGCCTACTCTAGTATAAGATGCCCGCCACCCTCAAGACTGCCGTTACATTTTCCGAAAAGAAGGAACTGGAAGCCTCGCAGCTCTTGAAGCTCTTTCACCAGGCGCCCTGGGCGAAAGAACGTACGCTCGAAGACGCCAAGGAGATGCTGCGACATACCGACCTGGCGTTATGCGCCTGGGACGGCGAACAGTTGATCGGCTTCGGCCGCGTGTTAACCGATTTTACCTATCGCGCGACCATCTGGGATGTCATTGTCGATAAGGCCTATCAGAAGCAAGGCATCGGAACAGAGATCGTGCAACGCATTCTCAACCATCCACGCCTCAAACGCGTTGAGCTCTTCTGGCTCTGCACGAGGCGGCCCGCCTTTTACGCGAAGTTAGGCTTCAGTGCC
>DASTQE010000150.1:0-4004 GCA_035761895.1 Nitrospira sp.
ATCCACGAAGCCGAACGCCGGCTCAAAAGTGAAGGGCTGGTCAAGACCGGCGAGCGCATCGTCATCCTCTCGGGCACGAGCATCGGAAAGCCTGGAGGAACGAACCTCATCAAGCTACAGGAAGTGGAGTAGAAGGCACGGAAGGATGCCGCATGCTCCGGTGCCTCAGTTCGACCGTACAGTGCTTCGCCTCTGCTCGGCTGTGCAACTCGGTCCGTTCATCTTGATGCGAACGGACCTTCGAACAGTGCTCGCCGTCGCTACGCGACCGCATCGGCTCAGCAGTACGGTGCCCGAGCCTCGGCACAAGTCGCATAGCGGCATTTCCTCCCGTGCCAGATTTGAAGTCGAAAGGGCTGTAGACCATAGATCATTCCAAGCGCCGCTTGCTTCGGCAAGTGGGGTCTCGGCCTCTCCGGCCATGCAGTCGCACACTTCCATCCAGGCAATGGCCGGCACGGTGGACAAGCCGCGTCTCGGCGCGGCAGGGCCTGGTGGGTGAGAAAGTGCCCGAGCCTCGGCACAAGTCGCATAACGACATCCCTCCCGCCCATCTCTCCTTATATAATGAGGAGCATGGAACTGGCCCGCCTGGTCGGGGCGGTGGAACAAGTCCGCGCGACCACCAAAAAATCCGAGAAAGTTCGTATCCTGGCCGACACGCTCCGCGCAACGCGCGGGCATGAAACCGTGCTGACGGCCCTGTACCTCAGCGGATCGGTGCCGCAAGGGAAGATCGGCATCGGCTGGAACCTTATTCAACAGGCGATGGAGGAGACTCCGTCCTTCTCACCCGCCCACCCTGGCGTGCTCGGAAGCACGCCTTCCCCGGCCGGCGAGCCGCTCACCCTGAGCGACGTGGACAAGACACTGGACCGGCTGGCCGCGGAGCGTGGCACCGGGTCTGCTGAACGGCGTGTCGCACAACTGAAGTGGCTCTACACCCGTGCCCGACCGGACGAGCGGCGGTTTCTCTCCCAACTGCTCATCGGTGAACTCAGACAGGGGGCGCTCGAGGGTGTACTCCTTGACGCCATCGCCGTGGCGTCCGGACTGCAGGCGTCCACTGTGCGTCAGGCCTTCATGTTTGCACCTCACCTTGGGGATCTGGCACTTGCGGCCTTGACGGAGGGAGCGGCGGGTCTTGCGCACTACTCGTTGCGCCTCTTCACGCCAGTCGCACCCATGCTGGCGACGAGCGCCGAAGCCATCGACGTGGCGCTGGATCGTCTTGGCTCCGCCGCCTTCGAATACAAGCTGGACGGCGCGCGCATCCAAGTGCACAAGGGCGGCGGCGATGTCCGTCTCTTCACGCGGCAGCTTCAAGATGTCACGGAACGACTGCCGGAGATCGTCGAGTGGGCACGGCGCCTCCCGGTTCGGGAAGTCGTCCTCGACGGTGAAGCGATCGGCCTACGAAAGGACGGCAGGCCGCAGCCCTTCCAAACTACCATGCGCCGGCTGGGCCGAATGAAGGATGTGGCGGCCATGCGGGAAACCGTCCCCTTGTCGCCCTTCATGTTCGATGCGCTGTACGTGGACGGCGATTCACTCCTTGCCCGTTCCTATGAGGAACGCACGAGCATCCTGGCCTCAGTTTCGCCTGAGTCGGCGATCCCACGCCTCCTCACATCACAGGCGGATGAGGCCCGGCGCTTTCTCGCTCAATCTCTCGAGGCGGGCCACGAAGGCGTTATGGCCAAATCGCTTTCGGCTCCCTACATCGCAGGGCAGCGGGGCTTTCATTGGCTCAAGCTCAAGGAGGCGACGACTCTCGATCTCGTCGTGCTTGCCGCCGAATGGGGAAATGGGCGACGGGAAGGCTGGCTCTCGAATCTCCATCTCGGCGCCCGCGATCCGGAGACGGGTCAATTCGTCATGCTTGGCAAGACGTTTAAAGGACTGACCGACGACATGCTGCGCCTGCAGACCGAACAACTGCTCGCATTGGAACGTCACCGTGAAGGTCACACGGTGTTCGTGCGCCCAGAACTGGTCGTAGAAATTGCTTTCAGCGACATCCAGGAATCTCCGCGCTATCCCGCAGGTCTCGCCCTCCGCTTTGCCCGCGTCAAACGCTATCGGCCAGACAAGTCCGCCCATGAGGCGGATACGATTCAAACGGTGAACGATCTCTTCCGAACTCAACGGGCATAATTCAGTACTCCTCCTCTGTTATTCCTAGGGAATGCTCCAGTATGGTCACTCTCAGGAGCGCCAGATGATAGACAGAAGGCAGTTCACTGGCCAAAGGAGGACACCGTGAAACGCATGGTCGTGATCACTCTGATGGGCATTGCGATTGTGGGCGGATCCGGCTTGCCGGCTGCCGCCGGTGAAACAAAAGCGAAGATGGAAAAAGGCAAAGGCGAGTTGAAGGCAGACTATGAGGAAGCCAAGGGAGAGACCAAGGCCCTCAAAGAGGAAATGAAGGGCAACAAGACAAAGGCTGAACTGGAACGCGCGAAAGGGAACGTGAAGGGGGCCGGCGAGCGTGTAAAAGGCAAATCCAAGGAAATGAAAGCCCGAGCCGAGTAGGTGATTTGAGATTGGGATCTCTCACATTGAGTACGGCAGTCAACGAGTCCTTAGGCCGGCGTGGCAAGTTTCAGCCCGATGATTCCCGCAATGATCAGCCCGACACTGATCAAGCGCGCGGCATCCGCAGATTCTTCAAAAAGCGCGATTCCTAACACCACGGTGCCAACCGCTCCCACCCCGACCCATACGCTGTAGGCTGTCCCGACGGGTAACGACTTCAGGGCGATCCCCAGCAGCCCCAAGCTGATGGCCATCGCGACTATCGTCCACACAGTGGGCCATAGTCGGGTAAATCCCTCCGTGTACTTTAGCCCGATCGCCCAACCGGTCTCAAACAACCCAGCAAGAAACAGGATAACCCACGCCATGCGCTATTCCTTCTTTCTCCTATGAATCGTCACCGAATTTCCGTCGGGGTCGGAAACGACAGCCATGTGGCATACCGGCGTCTCCAAGGGCTCTAGGCGGAATCTGTACCCGCTCGATTTGAGACGCGCGATTGCCGCGTCAAAATCATCCACTTCCAGACCAACCGATCCGCCGCCGGGAGACGGTTTCCAATCCGGCGTGCTATTGCCGATGGATAATGTGGAGGGCCCAATATCATACTCGACATACCCGTTCTCGTCCGTTCCGAACTGACGGCTCTGCTTTAACCCCAAAATGCCTTCGTAGAACTGTCGAGCTTTTCGCAAGTCCGTCACCGGGTAGCACGTAAAGGCAATTTCCACGACCTTCATGGGGGTTTTCTCCTCAGATATGACTCTCTAGGCCGAACAGAAGTCTGCTTTGCGCTAAGCCTTCGCAGTCACCCCAGTAAGCCTCGCTCGCTGAATCCCGCAAACTCAACCGCAGCGGCTCACACACTGCAGTCTTCGCGCTCGCTACGAGCAAGCGTCGCTCGTCTCGTCAAGTTTGGGTCCCGGCCGCTCCGGCATCCGCTCGAGACTCCGGTCCGGCAAGATTGGTTCTGCCAGATACAGAACTGCTTCATGATAGGCAGACCCAACCTTTGGGAACTGTGAAATGCCTTCCTTAACACTTCATATTCTTCAAATGCGATTGAGCTCCTAGAAAAAAGAAGACGCTGGCTTGCGGAGCCGGCCAACTGGGGATATCCCTTGGTGCATGCCTTACAAGGAGTGTGGCTTGATCCATTCTGCGTTCTCCTCTACAGTGAAGGCGATAGGGGGCATCTTGACGATCATTCACTACTGTGGAGGGTAGTCATGGCACAATCAAGACACGTTCTCATCCATTGCGCTGGTGCGGCAATGGTGCTCTTTTCCCTCTCGGCCTGCAGCGTGACGGAAACGATCAGTAATTTTCTCTCCTCGACCTCCGGCAAGTCCTGGTTCACGGAGGACGGGCTGATCAAGACGGATCATCGAGTCCAGGCGTTCATGGCCTTTAATTTTGAGAACATCAAGCAGGATATGGCCCGGGGACAAGGAGAGTATCTG
>DASTQE010000151.1:0-7440 GCA_035761895.1 Nitrospira sp.
GCTCTGGCGCTTTCATCGACCCTCCATGGATGACCCGTGAATGGCCCGTCCAACCTGTACCGGCGTGCCGAGCATCCACCGCATGCTAGATCTCTGTCGTGGACACCGGCCATCCGGAACGTTCGATCACAATTGTTCCCATGGCGGCCACTGACGGCTCGACGACGATACCGAACTAGCCGACACCACGGCGATGTTCCCATTCTCTGCCTGCATCCATATTTGTCATGCACCGGGCCGCTCTCTAGCCGGCCCGACGACTCAACGCGTGTTCTTCTTGCCTTTCATCAGCACGATGACGCCCACGATGCCGATAATCACGGCCAGTACGCCCAGGATGATCAAGGGATCCATCGGCCTTCTCCTTTACAAAGTGCTGTTTTGTGGGACCGGTGCCGCCATCATCGCGGTCGGGGTTGCCCGCAGCCCTGCCAGCCCAGGCGAGCCTCCCGCAACCGAGTGTGAGCACCGCTGCTCCTCCTGTCTAGTTCCTCACTTCAGCGACGCCAAGTAGGCCGCCACCGCATCCAATTCCTCTCGGCTGCCTTGGAAGGCCGGCATCTTGGCGTTCGGGATCAGTGACTTGGGGGCCCGCGTGAATTGCTTCAACCAGTCGAAGTCGCGGGTGGCTCCCGCTTTCGACAAGTTTCCGCCGCTCTTGCCACCAGTGCCATTGATTGAATGGCACTGCGAGCACTTCTGCTCTGCATAGACTTTCTGGCCTTTGGCGATAAGTTCAGCATCAGTTTGGGCTCGAACGACAGCCACTGCCGAGAAATTTAGGCTCGCCACGGCGAACACGATGAGGATACGTATCGATAGGTTCATGGTCCCCTCTGCTTTCTTTTCAATCCGGCGGAGCCCTCATCAGATTCCGCTTTGCTGGATAAACTTTTGCGACGAGTGCCGTTCACAGCACAGCCTGGTCCGCTTCCAATGGGCCGGCGGATCCGGCCGGGTACTCCAGCAAAGGCACCCGCGCCTCGCGCCAGCTCTCGAGAATCGGTTCCACGATCCTCCAGGATTCCTCCGCCTCATCGTCCCGGATCGAGAGAGTCGGATCACCGTTCAGGACATCGAGCAGGAGGCGTGCATATGCGGGCAGCGCTCCGGAGCCGAATGGGCTATCCAGTTCGATAGGCTGGAGGTCGCATAGGTCTCCCGGTGCGTTGACGTTGAGCGAGAGCGCGATCCTGTCCGGATCCAGTTCGATCTTCAAGATGTTCGGCTGCGGCTGAGACATCTGTCCGAAGGCCAAATGCGGCACCGGCTTGAAGCGGACGGCGATCTCCCGGCGATCCCGTCCCAAAGCCTTGCCCGTGCGAAGCAGGAATGGCACGCCGGCCCACCGCCAGTTCTCGATCCTCAGCGTGACCTGAGCGAAAGTTTCGGTCTGTCTCCGGGCATCGACTCCCGGCTCCTTTATATAAGGTAGGATCTCCCTCTCCCCCATCCTTCCGTGGCTGTATCGACCGCGCACGGTCGCCCGAGCGATGTCCTCCGGTGCGAGGCGCTGCACGGCCCGGAACACCTCCAGCTTACGGTCGCGAAGCGTGCGTTCATCCAGCGCCTGCAGCGGCTCCATGGCGATCAGCGCGAGCAGTTGGAGCAGATGGTTCTGGATCATGTCGCGGAGTGCGCCGGTGGCGTCGTAGAACGATGCCCGACCTCTTGTCGTGAGGGTCTCATCCCAGATGATCTCGACCCGCTCGATGTGTTGCGCGTTCCAGAGGGGCTCGAGAATCCTGTTGGCGAAACGCAGGCCCAGAATGTTCTGCACGGTTTGCTTGCCGAGAAAATGATCGAGCCGGAAGACATCCGGCTCCGGGAAGGACCGATGCAGGATGCAATTGAGCCTCTGGGCGGACGAGAGGCTCTCTCCGAAGGGTTTTTCCAGCACGAGCTTGCTTCCGGGGCGAAGTGGGACGGATGCTAGCGCCTCAACCGCCGGTATAAACAGACCTGGCGGGAGGGCCAGGTAAGCAACAAGCGGCTGCCCAATTGCGCCGAGGACTGCGGCGAGTTGGTCGGGTTTCGTGATGTCGACCTGATGATACTCCGTCATGGACAGGACGGCTCCGCGCGAGGAGGGCACAGCGTTCGGGGAAGACTGGCCGAGCTTCTGCTCCAGTTGACGACGGAAGGCCATGGTGTCCCAGGCATCCCGCGCGAGCCCGATGATGCGACACCCGTCCGGGAGCTGACCTGCCTGGTGGAGCCGGACGATCGCCGGCATCAAATAACGGGACGTCAAGTCTCCAGAAGCGCCGAGTATGACGATGGTGTTGAGCATAACTGGTCTATCTTAGTCTGGCGTATCTGGTTCGTCTGTTCGAAGGATCTGGTGGGCGCCCGATGGGTTGCGAGGGGGTCGCCTCGGTATCCCGCCACCGACCAGATGTGAGGCGACGCACTCGCCTCTCCGCAATCGATGGCCATGCAGCTCTGATCGGCGTGCTGCCTATCCAACAGTCGCGTGATCCGGATCGGCGGATTGTCAGGCCGGTGGGCATGACATCGCGCGTTGGAACTGTGCATCGATCCAGAGGGTTGCCATCTTCGGCAAACAGCGCGAGCCGCTATTTACAGAAACTCCGCACGTACGCGATGATCTTCCAGGCTTCCTCTTCGCTCACGGCGGCGGGGGATAACGACACCATGCCGGTTCCTTGAATGCCGTTCTTGACCGTCCAGAGCAGCTCGCCGTCTGTGCGCGCCTTCTGGAATGCACAGTTGGTGAAATCGCGGGGCCCTGGGTCGAGCATGGCGCCGGCCATGCCGTCGCCCTTGCCGCTCTTGCCGTGGCAGTTGAAGCAGGTGCCCTTGCCTTCGTAGAGGGCTTTCCCCTCTTCCACCACTTTCGCGGGCGCGCTCTTGGCCTCCTTGAACAACGGCGTGGTAAGTTTCTTCGCCTCGTCCAATTGGGCCGCTGGCACGCGCGGCTTCAGCGGATCCTTTTCCGGCGCGGAGTACGCGACAGTCCCGGCCAAGACGATCACCCCTGCGGTGAACAATCCGAATGTCCGTGTCTGCATGAATGCCTCCCTCCTTGTCGTGGTCTTCTTTCGCGGCGGGCCGCGTTACGCCGTTCTGTATAGCGGCAATTCATTGCTTCCCGCGCCAGTCTTGGGCCGTGAGAATCTCTTGCTCCGCCTGCAGCCAGTCGTCGAGCGCATGACAGTCGTCACCGCCGCGCGCTTGGTAGAGTTCATAAGCACGCCTTGCGATACGCGCATGTACATTCGCAAATTCTTCGTCGTGCCGCACAGCTGGATGCTCCTCGCGGTCTCGCGGGGATTTCTTCCTGAGGGTTTGCCTTCTCATGTGCGAACTCCTCTTAAGACGCTGCTCCAGACGCTGCTCCCGCGCCCATGCCTGTCGGCGCGCCGTCGCTGGAAGCCCGCGTGCGGCGCAGATAGATGGTCAAGGCAGTCATGGAAAGATCGGCCCGTGCGGCACAGGGTTCGGCGATCCGCTCCGGCCTCCCCCAGTCTCTCCAAGCAGCACACGCGGCGAGCTCAATGACTGCTTAGATCGGCTCAGGCGGCTCGATCCCTCGCTTGAGCGAGTCCCGTGTCCCCGGCAGATCCTTCGGTACATTCAACTTCGGTTGCGCGGGAGCGATGTGGACGCGTGCGCCGTCGATCTGCCCGTAGGTTCGATCCTGGCGCCCGCGCAAAACCACTACGAGGACTGTGCGAACGCAAGTACCCTCATCGTAGTCACGCGATCCTGAGCCCCTCAATACCAATAGCGCGTTCTCCGCGCAGTCGCTAGCGGGATAGTCCCGACAGAATGGGCGTGATGTGGGGAAAAGCCTGACAATGGAGTGTGAGAGGATCCTCGATCGGGAATGTCGTTGCGGGAGGAGGAGGCACCTGTGTCACGTGACACCAGACGCCGCGTAACATGACATCATCGACAACTTGTGAAGGGCACACGCGCTTGAGGACCTGCGCCGTGCTGGAGACAGGCGCTTACTCGGTTCGATTCAGATCTTCGGGCGTGAGTACACCCGAGCCCACGGCGAAGCGTACCAACTCCGCGCGCGTACGCAAGCCAAGCTTCTCAAGAAGGCGCGCCCGGTAGGTTTCTACGGATTTGACGCTCAGCCCCAATTGCCCGGCCACCTGGGCGTTCGTAAAGCCTTGTGCGACGCGCCCCAGGACCTCCCGCTCCCGCCGGCTGAGGCGGCGCAGCGGCACCACGTTCAGTGGGTGGTCCCCCGTCCGGCGAAGGCCCAGCGTCTCCTCGCGCAGCGCGGGATCGTCAATGGCCAGATCGACGAAGGTCCTTCCCTTGGCAACTGCGCGGACGGCGGTCAGGAGTTCGGCGTCGGCGACGCTCTTTGCCACGTAGCCGGACGCGCCGGCGGCCAGCGCCGCGCGGACGTATGACACATCTTTATGCATGCTCAGCACGAGCACATAGGTGGACGGCTGTAGCCGGCGGATCGCTGCGATGACATCGAGACCGGAATCGCGCCCCATAGTGAGATCCATGACGACAACCTCCGGCTTGGCATCCCGTGCCAATGCGATCGCTTCGGCGCCGCTTCCCGCTTCGCCGACCACCTCGAGATCGGTCTGCGCGTTCAATAACATCGCAAGACCCGTTCTCAACACTGCATGATCATCCGCCAGCACTACGCGAATCGCCATGGCGCTCCTTCTTGCAGCGGAATGCGTACGAACACCGACGTGCCTTTGCCCAGCGAGGATTCGATCTCGACCGTGCCATTGAGCAATACCGCCCGTTCCCGCATGCTCTGGATCCCGAGTCCTCGCCCGGCTCCCGGGCCGTCGACCTCCACCTCGAATCCGCACCCGTCGTCCTCGACGACGGCTTTTACCAGCGCGGCCGTGCGGTGCAGCACCACGCTGACGTTTCCCGCCGCCGCATGCCGGGCGACGTTCGTCAAGGCTTCCTGGACGATCCGATACAGCGTCGTTTCCACTGCGCTCGGCAACCGCTGATTCGCCCCTCCTTCGACCTGCACGTCGACTGCCACGCCATGGGTTTGCTGGTACTCGCGCGCATACTGACGCAACGCCTCGTCCAGCCCAAGGTCGTCCAACACGCTCGGCCGCAACCCCCGGGCGATCCGCCGCACCTCATCGACCGCTCCGGCGGCGATCTTCCGCAGCACCTTGGCCTGGGCCGCAGCCTCCTCTCGCGTCGAGGTTTCTTCCAGGGACCGGAGCCGAACCGCCAACGAGGTCAACGTCTGTCCGATGCCGTCATGCAGTTCACGAGCGATGCGCCGCCGCTCTTCTTCCTGGGCTACCATGATCTTGCCGATCAGCCGCTCCCGTAGAGCTTCAGCTCGTTTCCGGTCGGTAATGTTCTCGACCATGCCCAAGGCAAAGATCGGCCCGTCTTCGCGATAGCGGAGCGTGGTGACGGTCAAATGCCCCCAGACCACCAGGCCCGTCTTGGTTCGATAGCGCTTCTCGATGTGATACGACCGGCGCGCGCCGCGCAGCACTTCTTCCGCCAGCCGGAGATCCGCGTCGAGATCGGCCGGATGCGTGATCTCCCCGAACGTCTTCCCGATCAGGTCGGCCGGGCGGTACCCCAGCATCTCGCTGAACGCGTCGTTGACTTTCAGGAAGCGACAATCGGCTCCGACGATGCCCATCCCGATCGGCGCGCCGTCAAAGATCCGGCGGAAACGTTCTTCGCTTTCTCTCAGCTCGCGGGTGATGCGTGTGGATTCCGTGACGTCGTTCACGACGACGAGCCGCGCCCGCCGGCCCTCGCGAGTGAACGAGTACAAACCAAGCTCCACATCGATGATTGATCCATCCTTCCTCCGATGCCGCCATTGTCCCTCTATGCGGGCGCTGTCGGCGACGACCGGCAAGGTTTTTAGGAGCTTCGGGATGTCTTCGGCGGGCCGGATGTCCTTGATCGTCATCGCCAGGAACTCCTCCCGTGAGTAGCCATAATGACGAACGGCGCTCTCATTCACGTTTAAAAATGCGAGCGTGTCCAGATCCACGATCCACATCGGATACGGCGCATGGTCGAACAAGAGCCGGTAGCGCTCTCGGCTTTCCGCCAACAACCGCTCTGCGTTCGTCCGTTGCAGCAATTCGTCCTGAAGCGACTCCACAGCATGGGTCAGTTCGCTCGTCCGCTGCCGCACCCGACGCTCCAACTCGGCGTGGGACTCCAATAGCGCCTGATGGGCCTCTCGTCTGGCCAGGCCGAGCTGCAGGGTGATCCACAGCAGCACGCCCGCAAAGAAGCGGTTCGCCAGATCGATCCAGACCGGGCTGCCGATAGGGGACAGCACGAAACCTAGAATCGTGAGTCCCGTGCATCCCATGGTGATTTGAAACGGAAACTGTCTTCGCGACGACCACAGCGAAAAGTACACCAAGGCCGAGTATAGAAATTCCGGCGCTGCCCCATGTGGCAACTCCACGTCCAAAGCAAAGAATCCAAGAGAGAGCGCAACGAGTATTGCTTCAAAAAAGAGGCCCCTCTGGGCCATACGGGCGCAGGCGTCAAACAAAATCCGAAAGCAGTGCCGTAGGAAAGACTTGCGCTGCCCTGGAGCGTGACTGGATTCTGCTGTCGCTGGCTCAGTGCTCGCGAGCGTGTGTCTGGCAGATGAGAAGAACAAGGGAACCATCATTATTGCGTCTCGCTTCGATCGGATAGTCTAGCCGCCAGTCGTCTTACGATCAACAGAGCCTGTGGCGCAGAACCGCCTGGCTGAGGTGCTTTCAGTCCTGCCCGACCGAGATTGGCAGACTTCTTTCTTCACAGTCTCTCTGACGAATGGTGAACTTTGCAATCGCCGCACAGAAGACGTGCTCCGCACGCAGGGCGTGATCTGATTAGCACCATATCGTCGTGGGCGGGCAGGGTGATGGTTGTTGCTCGAGAGCCGCAATCGTGCATGAACCTGATGCCAGTTCATAAGCATGTCACCCATTTCCATCGAGAGTCTCAGAACTCTTGAAAAGCCGGAAGCCGGCCGCCAGTAGAACCAACGACGTCCGCTCTGCTGCCGAACATCCCAAACACGCTCCAGGTGGTCGCCTGCACGACAAAGGCCAAATCAACTCAGCCCCGCACACCCGGGTCTCGAGCTGGACTCTCGGCTGTAAAATGAACAGGAACCAGAAGGAAGGTTAGGAAGCGGGGGAAGGACGCGACGTCAACAATACAGGAATCGGAGCTGTGAAGCTGGAGCCTTCGAAGACTATCGGTTCATGCCCCGGGTCAGGCTGCTCTCGCTTCCTTATGCCGACTGGTTTTTGCTTGTCGGAGGGGGAGGATGAGACGGAATGTCGTTCCTTTACCCAGCGCACTCTCGACATTGATGTGCCCTTTATGGGCATCGACGACGTCTTTAACGATCTTGGTGCCGAGTCCTGTCCCGCCGGGTTTCCGACTGAGCGTGTGAGCAGTAAAGAGGCTGGT
>DASTQE010000152.1:0-5689 GCA_035761895.1 Nitrospira sp.
AACATAAATCTTCGAACCCATTGGGTTCCTCCTTTGAGAAATTGGTGTTGTCTTGGACTCGAGAAGAGGTGAGGAAGGAATGGGCCGAAGACGCAAACACGATGGCGACTCAGGTCTGGCTTCCGATCAGATTCCCGGGCAAAACCAAAACAACACAAGTATCAAGCCTTGTCACTTCTCTACTGCACCACCACCAGGCCTTTCGCGGTGGTACACGGTTGCACTGTATCTCATGACTGGAACAAATGCAAGCCGGAACCGAAAAACGGGGATGCGATCTCACGTGTCAATACGGCGCGGGATTCGAGGTCGGCCGTTGAGAGAAGAGCGGGACGGCATGCAAGCTGTCGAAATGCAAGGGAGATTGTCCTCGAACGAGTAGGCCGATCTCACCCAATCCCAGCGTTTGATCTTGCACGGACAGCATGAGCCGTCCGTCGAAGAAGACCTCGATCACATCCTTGCTGATGATGGTATCGCGATTCATTCGCAGCGAATGCCAATCGACCGGCTTGGGCGTGATGGCCGTCTCGCCCAACACCGTCACCTTGTCGCCGAGCACTCGCACCACTTCCAGTTTCTTGGCCGCGAGATCGACAATCGCTGCATAGAAATGCTGTTCGTCCTGGAGGCCGATGACGATCCCGCCTTGTCCGACGCCACCCTCTCCGGGAAAACGCATCCGAACCGACACATCCGGGTATTCGTACTGGAGCTTCTCGGCCACCAACAGTTGATAACAGGAACCCGTCTGGCACGACGAGTCAGCCTTCAGAATATTGGGAGGAGACGGCGCTTCCTCTTCAGGTGCAACCGTCCACACGGGGGTCCCCTCTCCACCAACGACGAACTGGGAAAACCCGGAGAGGGCATCTTCCGGAGTCTGCTGGTCAAATGTCCATCGGTGGAACAACTCCCCGAGCGTTTGCTGTTTGAAATTGGCCCGTTTTTCGGCAGGACTTTCCATTTGTATCGCCGAGGCCGGCACCTGCAAGAGCTGGCTGTGAACCAGCAGCGCCGCAAGCCCTGTGACATACCATGGTGTCTTGAATGGCCTCATGTTCCTCACTTACCGCCAGCTGGCTTTGGACCGGCCTGTCCGATCTCGATGATTTCGCGCTGGAGCCGGTCGCGTTCCCTCAAGATTTTTTTGCGACGCCGCCACCGATCCAAGGTCCACCAACGCAGCTTCTCCTGAAACGTCACGCCCGGCAATTGGGCGCTCCCGCCGGGAGCATGCTGGAAATCATAACCTTGATAGCGGTCGCGATTGGCGAAGAACCGCCGGTACAGATGGTCATAGATGCCCCGGAGAGGATCGCCTGTCGCCATCGGGGTCCTTAGAGTAGTGTCTCGAGTTGTTGCGCATCGGTCACGGCTGGTGAGCAGGTCTGCCGCCGGCAGACATATGCGGTCGGACGACCATCGAGAGGCACTTTGCCTCTCAGCAGCGGCGATCCGATGGCATCACCGGCCCCGGCCTCCTCCACCGTCAGCAGCACCCGATTGGGAATGTACCGTTGTTGTACTGTGGTCATCATCGCTTGCGTCACCGCATGTTCACGCGGCCCGACAATCACGATTTCCTTCGGCCCTTCCAGCCACCAATCCAACGCGCAGAGAAGAGCCGCCGAGCTGTACGGGTTCTGAGCCATCACGGTCTGAAACGCGCGGAAGATGTGCCCGGCTCGGTCATAATACCGCTCCTCACCCGTGAAAGAGAAGAGCCTCAACAGGACCGAGGCCGCAATCGCGTTGCCGGACGGGACCGCCGAGTCAGTGCCCGTCTTCATCCTCTGAATCAATGGCTCGTGATCGTGACTGGTGAAGAAACACGCGCCTTCGGCTTCGTCCCAGAAGTTGGATATGAGAGTGTCGGTGACCGTGCGAGCCTGATCGAGATACCAGCGATGAGCGGTCGCTTCGAACGCATCGAGCAAAGCCGCTGCCAGCCATGCCGCATCCTCGAGGTACCCGTTGAGGCGCCCCCGGCCGGCGGCCACCGTGCGATGTACCCGGCCGTCGGTACAGGCATATTCCAAGAGAAACGTGAGGGCCTTTTCCGCCACGGCACCATAGGCCGGGACGCCGAACGCAGCGGCGGCATCGAAGAACGCAGAGATCATCATCGCGTTCCAGCTGGTCAGAATGTTCTCGTCGCGCTGTGGCTTCACGCGCCTGTCACGAGCCGCGAGCAATCTCATTCGGGCGGCTTTCAACACCGATTCGTCGGCTTCCAGGCCTTCGTCGGACCGCCCTGCTCCGGAACGGTGAAGCACGTTTTTGCCTTCGAAGTTCCCCTCCGGCGTCACGCCATAGATGCGGCAAAACACGCCGCCGAGTTCCCGGCCCAGCACGGCGATAATTTCATCCGGCGTCCACACAAAGAACCCGCCTTCCAGCCCTTCGCTGTCGGCGTCCTGAGCGGCAAAGAACGCCCCGTCCTGATGCGCCATTTCCCGGCGTACGTACTCGAGGGTCTCTTCCACCACTTCACGAAAACGTTCCTCCTTGGTGAGCCGCCATCCATCGAGATATAAACGCACCAACTGGGCGTTGTCGGAGAGCACTTTTTCGAAATGTGGAATTCTCCACTCGGCGTCAACGGCATACCGATGGAATCCGCCTCCCATGTGGTCGTAGATACCGCCCGCGGCCATGGTTCGCAGCTGCCGCAGCACTTTGTCTCGAAGTGAGAGATCTGCCTTCCTGGCCCATTGTCGCAACATGAGGTTCAAGGGAGGCACTGCAGGAAATTTGGGCCCTTCCCCGAATCCACCGTGGACCGGATCAAACCATTGCCCTAATTCGCTTCCGGCCTGGTCCAGAAGCCGGTCAGTCAGCGGTTCGGTCGAGGGCTTGGGCGTCGAGATTCTGAGCAACCCCGTCTTGACCCGCTCGATATTTTTGCGCACTTCGTCCGGATGGTTGCGATACGCTTCGATCACTCCGCGGAGCACATCGGGGAAGGCCGGCAGGGAGTGGCGCGGCACCGGCGGGAAGTAGGTCCCTCCATAGAACGGTTCCTGATCCGGCGTCAGGAACATCGTCAACGGCCAACCCCCGCTCCTCCCGGTAAACACCTGCGCAGATTTCTGATAAATATCGTCGAGATCCGGGCGCTCTTCCCGGTCGACCTTGATGTTAACGAAGAACTGGTTCATGACCGCAGCGATCTCGGAGTTCTCAAACGATTCGTGCGCCATCACGTGGCACCAATGACAGGCCGAGTAGCCGATGGACAGCAAGATCGGCTTGTCCTCTGTCTTGGCGAGTGCCAAGGCTTCCGGTCCCCACGGATACCACTGGACGGGATTTCCGGCATGCTGCTTCAGATAGGGGCTTGACTCGGTGATGAGACGATTGAGAATGCGGTCGGTCGGTGAGCGATCCACAGCCAGTCCTTCCGTTCGGCGCTGGTCATCGTACCCTTCCGTTGCCGACCCTGCAATGATTCTCAGAGTCCGTGCTATAGTGGGCGGCCGAGTGCAGAACGTATGAAATGTTTTTTGACAGACTGTCTGGCTTGCTGCCTCTCCATCTGTCTGGCATCTCCTCTGGTCGCGGCCTCCACCCTCGATTCGACAACTTCCACTTCGGGCTGGCTGTCTATCGCCCTGGAGCAAATCTCTGCTGAGCGCATGCTGGCGGACATCAAAACCTTGAGCGGACCGGCCTACGGAGGCAGGCTCACCGGCAGCGCGCAAGACGAGGCCTCGGCAACGTTCGTCGCCAATCGCTTCAGTGAGCTCCGGCTTCATCGTACTCCCGCCTTCCCGCCCGAAAACCAGACGAATCCTTTGCCGCAGCGGGAATGGAAACAGACGTCGGCCGTGCCCACCAGAACGATCGGCGAAGAGCCCCTCCTTGAACTCGTCACACCGGTGCAGCGAGTCGCGCTCCACAGCGGCTCGCATTTCCTTCCTGTCCTCGATTCCCCCTCTGCCGACATCCGAGGCCGTGTCGTGTTCGTCGGTTATGGCATAGTCGATTCGTCGCAGGGCATTGACGACTATGCCGGCCTTGATGTGCGCAACGCAATCGTCCTCTTCCTTCGCGGCAAACCCGAGACCTATGCGAAACCTGTCAGCCACGCCGACAAGGAGCGCCTCGCCAAACAGCGCGGTGCCATCGGGTATCTCACGGCCACGGGACCGATTTTGAGTGCCTACGAACAACGTCGTGGAGTGACAGGAACACCGAGCGCGTATTATTCGGCGACGGCGAGCGACGACCAGCTGCCGGGAGCCTGGATCCAAACCGAAACTGCCGAATGGATATTGGCGAAGGCAACATCCGGGGATGCAACGCTCCGCAGTATTCAAGAGGCGCTGAATCGTCTCGGCTCGCAATCGAGGCGAACCGACGCCATCGTCGAAATGAAATGGACCAGTGTGGTCAAAACGGGCACCCTCTTCAACGTCATGTCCATCATCCGTGGGTATGCGCACGACAGTGACGAGACCGTGCTCCTCGGGGCGCATCGAGACCATTTCGGGCAGCAGGCCGGCCTCTTGTTTGCCGGCGCCGACGACAATGCGTCGGGCACTGCCGTCCTCCTCGAAGTCGCGCGCCTGTTTGCGCTTGCCCCGGCTCCGCCGAAGCGGTCGGTGTTGTTTCTCTCGTTCAGCGGCGAGGAACAGGGATTGCTGGGGTCGCGGCTCTATATCGAGCAACCGATCGTGCCGCTGTCAAAGACGACGGGAATGATCAACGTCGATCACGCCGGCGCGGGCAATGGACGATTAACCGTGGGGGTCGTGGGGTTCGAGAAGAGTCTGGCGCAGCGCGTTGGTGAGATGACCGGCCTGTCGGACAAGCTCGATGTGTTCGGCTATTTTCCGGGCGGCGACCATGTTCCCTTCAAGGAAGCGGGAGTACCGACAGTGGCCGTCGTCAGCGGCGGCGTGCATCCGCATTTTCATCAGCCGACCGATACTGTGGAAACGGTCAATCCGGAGATTCTGCAGTCCGTCGCCCGCTACGTGTTCGCGCTCACCTGGCAGCTGGCGAATCAACCGTGATTCGCACACGTAGTTGGGAAAAAACGACAGCGGCTAAGGAATGTCGTCGAGGAGTGTGGACTGAATATCCACAAGAGGCGGCGGCTGGCGCGGCGGAGGGGGCAATACGATCGGGGAGCCGACCTGGTTCGCGCCTTGAATCAAGCCGATCGAGAGCTGCGGGCCCAAAGTCATAACTCCACCGCTCCAGGCCTGGCCGGTGGTCGGGTTGCGGAAGCTATAGGACTGAAAATTATTTCCTGGATTGTAGAGAAAACCCTGTGTCCCTAGATTATCCAAATACAAACTCCCCGGACCGGTCAGGCTGAACAGCGGCGCCACTCCTCCGTCGAAGCCGCGCACGCTCGATACCGTTTGCGCCAGTGCGTGCTGCTCGAGTCCGCAGAGAAACCACACCATAACCGTCACGAGCAGGACCGTAACGCATCTGGCAGGAAATTCATGACAGAAGAACATGAACTCATTATAGTATGGCCAACGATCGTTGTCGACCAAAGGGGGCACCATGAAAGATCGAACCGCTCCTCGCCTCTGGACGCTGCTTGCGCTGGCTGCCGTAAGCAATCTCTCGCTGGCGGCCGGTCTCTGCCTGGCCGCAGACGAGACGACCAAAACCGCCAACGGTGAGCGGCGGGAAGATATTTCGCTTGCCGACGCAGCGCTCC